>CBDTYM010000205.1:0-1975 GCA_965364605.1 uncultured Muriicola sp. | reverse complement strand
GGGCCTACCTCAGTCGCTTTAATTTCTCAGGCAGCGAACAGAACAAAAAGGTGAACATGCTCTCCGGGGGAGAGCGCAACAGATTGCACCTGGCGATGACCCTGAAAGAAGAGGGTAATGTCCTGCTGTTGGATGAACCTACCAATGACCTTGACGTGAATACTTTGAGGGCACTGGAGGAAGGTTTGGAAAACTTTGCGGGATGTGCAGTGATCATATCACACGACCGCTGGTTCCTGGACAGGGTATGCACCCACATGCTCGCGTTTGAGGGAAATTCCGAGGTCTATTTCTTCGAAGGTTCATTTTCGGAATACGAAGAGAACAAGAAAAAACGCCTGGGGACAGATCTTACCCCCAAGCGTCTCAAATACAAAAAACTGATCCGCTAGACAGGCCGGTTAATATTCTTCCTTCGGATACCAGTCGAGCTGTACAACTGCAATATCGGGGTTTCCACCTTTGATTATTTCAGCAAATCGGGCCACGTCACTGATCTCAGGCCGCCCCCTGTAGTGATAGGGATACACCTGCTTCGGTTCGAAATCGAGAACGGCATCAGCGGCACTCTCCACGGTCATGGTATAGGGAAGATTCATACAGACAAAGGCTTTGTCGATATCGGTAAGGGCACGCATTTCAGGAATGTCTTCCGTATCCCCCGAAAAGTACAGGCGCTCTTCTCCTAAAGTGATCACATAACCATTTCCTCTTCCTTTGACGTGAAAATTCTTTGCTTCCTCTCTCAGGTTATACATAGGAATAGCCTCCACGGCAATCCCGTAACGCTCTTTGGAATCCCCATTGTTGAGCACGTCGACCAGGGGGGTGAATTTTTCAGGCAACTGGTCTGCCACTGCCTGGGGTACGATGATTTTTGCCTCAGAAGTATCCAGGCCCTCCAGGGTCTCGGCATTGAAGTGGTCACCGTGAATATCCGTGATGAGAATGAGATCCGGTTTCGGATAGTCAGAAAAGGCTTCCGCCCCGCCAACAGGGTCTATGTAGATCGCCAGATCCTTCCATTCCAGCACCGCCGTGGCGTGTTCAACAGGGTGGATCTTTATTTCATTTGATGATTGCTGATCAGCGACAGCATCTACTGAGCTGACTACTGCTTCGGTTAGGTCATCCGTTTTCTTTGCCTCCTTACACCCCATGCAAACCAATGCAGCTATGGAGAATATTTTGATATATATGTTCATGATTAGTGGTTTTATTCCTTGGTATTCTTTCAAATATAGGCAGGGACAAGCCCTAGACCCTAGAGGTTTAACGCCATTTTAATATTGCTTCGGGCGTAAGGTGGGGGGACTTCCATATCGATCTCCAGAAAGCCAAATTTTCGGTAAAGGTGAATGGCTGCAGAAAGTATGGTATTGGAGTACAGGATCAACTGCTGCATCCCTTCCTGCCTGGATGTTTCGATGGCATGGGACAAAAGCGCATGACCGATCTTTTTCCCCTGGAATTTTGGTTTGACAGCCATTTTGCCCAGCTCAAAATAGTGACCTGATCCCGGCAAAAGGGAATAGCAACCGGCTATTTTTCCTTCTGCTCTGGCAAAGAAAATTTTTCCTCCCCTGTCGATGATGACTTCCTCAGCCCTATTGAGTAGTTCTTCGTCCTTGGGCTCCACCTTGAAATACTCCCGTAGCCAAAACAGGTTCATTTCCCTGAACTCCTTTGCCAGGCGCGGATCAAAGGGGATTATTCTAACAGTAGATCGAACAGTCATGACCTTCGGAGTATCGAACTTCTGAACGTCAGAAGGAGCAGGAAATTACAATATATTTTTTTGTGAAAAATCTAAAACACCACTTTTCACGTATATAGCATGTAAACACGTTCTAATCAATACACGTATTAAATCTTTACACTATGACTGAGACTAAAAACAATAATGGATTAAAGGTAATCGCCGGGTTGTTGGCTGTGGTCCTTTTAGGTACCATCATCTATACCGTAAGTCTTT
>CBDTYM010000204.1:0-2100 GCA_965364605.1 uncultured Muriicola sp. | reverse complement strand
TCAGGTGTGGCCATCGCCATACACGACGGTGGGCCCGGTGTGGTCTTCTGGATCTGGGTCACCGCCCTGATCGGGATGTGTATCAAATTCTACTCCTGCAGCCTGGCCATCATGTATCGGGGAACTGATTCCGATGGAAAGTTACAAGGAGGTCCTATGTTCTACATCACCCAGGGGATGGGGCCAAAGGCCAGACCTTTGGCTACTTTCTTCTGTATCTGCGGTTTGTTCGGCTTCCTGGGGGTCTTTACCGCCAATCAGTTTACCGAGACCTTTATGAGTGTTGTAGATCCGGTGGAAACAGTCTATGCCACCAGCGAATTCAACTGGAAACTCGGCATCGGCATCGTCCTGGCAGTGATCACCTCCTTCGTGATCTTCGGCGGACTTACCAAGATCGCTAAAGTGGCTTCGGCCATCGTACCTTTTATGGTACTGGTATACCTGATCTCCGTCATCGTGGTGATGGCCCTGAACTCCGAACTCATATGGCCGTCCCTGAAGATGATCCTGACCGAGGCCTGGAATTTCAAGACCGTGGTGACCGGTGGATTCTGGGGCCTGGTGATCATCGGGATCCGAAGGGCCATGTTCTCCAATGAGGCCGGACTCGGGAGTGCACCTATGTACCACGGCCAGTCTAAAAACGACGAGCCTATTAAGGAAGGCCTGGTGGCCATGCTGGGGCCGTTCATCGATACCATTTTGGTCTGTACGTTCACCGCAGTGGTCATTATCCTGAGCGGGGCCTACCTGGAAGACAGCAGTGGTATCGTCATGACCCTGACAGCCTTCAGGCGTACCCTGTTTGGTTACGGGGATGAACTGCTGATGCTGATCGTCACCGCCTTTGCCCTCTCAACTCTCTTTACCTATTCGTACTACGGGGTGAAGAGTTTGTCCTTCCTCTCCAACGCCCGGATCGGAAGGTGGTACAATGTATATTTCGTAGTGATGATCGTTTTTGCGGCCATAGCCTCCCTGGAGCTGGTCAAAAACCTGATCGACCTGTCCTACGCCCTGATGGTCATCCCCAACATGATCGCTGTTTTATACCTGGCACCCAGGGTGAATGCAGCTGCTAAAAAATATTTTGCTCAACATGCCCAAAGACGCACATAAAGCCGGTTTTGTCAATATCATAGGGAATCCCAACGTGGGGAAGTCCACCCTGATGAACGCCTTTGTAGGAGAGAAGCTCTCCATTATCACCTCCAAGGCCCAGACCACCAGGCACAGGATACTTGGGATTGTGAATGGTCAGGATTTTCAGGTCATCCTTTCCGATACCCCGGGGATTATCAAACCTGCATATGAATTGCAGAGCGCGATGATGGACTTTGTGAAGTCGGCGTTTGAGGACGCAGACATCCTCCTCTATATGGTCGAGATCGGGGAAAAAGCCCTGAAGGATGAGGCCTTCTTTGGGAAGATCAAGAACAGCGATATCCCCGTCCTTCTGCTGTTGAACAAGATTGATACAGCAGATCAGGCCCTCCTTGAGGAGCAGGTACAGTACTGGCAGGAACAGCTACCAAAAGCCGAGTTACATCCCATTTCGGCCCTGAGCAATTTCAATGTCAAGAACGTTTTCCAACGCATTGTGGAGCTCCTGCCGGAAGCACCACCCTATTTCCCGAAGGACCAGCTGACAGACCGCCCCGAGCGTTTCTTTGTGAACGAGACCATCAGGGAAAAGATCCTCAAGCACTACAAAAAGGAGATCCCCTATGCCGTGGAGATCGAAACTGAAGAATTCCTGGAGGATGAGGATATTATCCGCATACGTTCGGTCATCATGGTGGAACGGAATTCCCAGAAAGGCATCCTGATCGGTCACAAAGGCAGCGCCCTCAAAAGGGTGGGAGTGGAGGCCCGCAAAGACCTTGAGCTCTTCTTTGACAAGCAGGTGCATACCGAACTTTACGTAAAGGTCAACAAGGACTGGCGCAGTAACAGTAACCAGCTCAGGCGATTTGGGTATCAGTCCTGAGTTTGGGACCTGTCCCTTAGAATCTGCATAAGAAAGGCGTGGAGCTCTTCCATCTGGGGTTTCCCCTTTCTCCTTCCGGCCCTTCCCATCGCATAGAAGAGAAACCA
>CBDTYM010000203.1:0-2239 GCA_965364605.1 uncultured Muriicola sp. | reverse complement strand
AAATTCTTTGCTTTGCCAACATAGAGCATTTTCCCGTCCTTATCATAGAACTGGTAGACTCCGGGCGACTCAGGGAGGGTGTTGAGTTGAAGTTCGACGGTTAACTCTGGCATGTGGATTATTTGGAGGCGCTGATCACAAAGATAATGTAGCAAAATCTTTTGAATCCTTACGGTAGCCCGTATTTATTTCCATGGTTTCAGTGCCTTATCTTCAGACATTTTTGCCATGTCCTACCGGATCACACACTTGATTTCTGCTTAAGATTTGGTCGTGGGCTGTTAAATCTTTACTAAAAATGTGTATTTCATCGGATAAATCGAACCACTTATAGAGGCTGTATTATTTTTTTCTCTATTTTTATTGCGAACGTAACAATTCATAATGGACAATTATCTGATCACCTTGGGGATGTATCTGATCCTGATGCTCTTCTTCAAGATTTACTTTACCGTGTCAGCCAAGGAATAAAGTTCATAGCCGTCCTACTGCTTAGAACTTGTTTGACGTATGCTTAAAAAAGAACTCCGGATTCATTATCTGGAACTGAGAAACAGCGTCTCTGCCGATAACATCGCCCAGGCCAGTGCAGATATTGCAAACCAGGCTCTGAGACTTCCTGTATGGGCCTACAGCTATTACCACATTTTTCTTCACAGCCTTAAAAAAAACGAGTTACATACCTTGCCCCTGCTCAATTTGCTACAGGGTAAGGACAAAGAGGTGGTCGTCCCTAAGGTCGCCCCCGAAAATCAGCTTGAACATTATCTACTAACCGATCAAACTCGCCTTAAACCGAATGCCTGGGGTATCCCGGAACCCGTAAACGGTATTCCTGTACCCGTGGAAAGGATAGATGTCATTTTTGTGCCTCTGCTCGCTTTCGATCTGCAAGGCCATCGCGTGGGCTATGGGAAGGGATATTACGACCGGTTCCTGGCCGGATGCAGGGCAGACAGTATAAAAATCGGATTGAGTTTGTTTTCTCCCGTGGATAGTATTTCGGATGTAAACGCGTCAGACGTGCCCCTGGACCACTGCCTCACCCCGGATGAAGTCTATACCTTCTGATCGACATTCTCAGACTCCGAGAGGGCCTTTTCGTTCTTTCCAAAAGCCTTCTTATTGAACACCACAAGAATGCCTACCCCAGTGCTGATGGCTGTATCTGCCAGGTTGAAGACAGGTTCAAAGAACCTGAAATCCTGGCCGCCCACCAAAGGCACCCAAGATGGCCAAACCGTGTCGATCATGGGAAAATATAGCATATCCACCACCTTGCCATAAAACAGTTTTCCATAAGGATCCTCCGCAAAAAGAGTTGCCACGGTATTGTAGCTGTCGTCGAATACGAGCCCATAAAAAAGGGAATCGATTATATTTCCTATCGCACCTGCAAAAATCAGGGAAACAGCTACCACCAAAGTCCGGGAAGCGCCTTTTCGGATGCTGTCCCAAAGCCAGTAGCCTATTCCTGTAATGGCAAAGAGGCGAAAGATGGTCAGTACGAGTTTTCCTGCACTGTCTGAGATGGGCAGGATGTCACTGAGTTTAGTGCCCCATGCTGCACCTTCGTTCTCGATAAACAGGATCTTGAACCAGCTGAAAACGTCCACAGATTCCCCGAGGATAAAGTGGGTTTTAATATAGATCTTGCTGATCTGGTCTGCCAGCAGGATGATGAAAATAAGGACAAGGGATTTCTTGAGATTCATAGTTCTATAATGCAGGGGCAAAAATAGGGATATTTACCGCACTTTGAGAGATGACCGGATTGGATTTTACACATTGGTCACATCTTCCTTTTGATGGTAATGTTACCGCTTTTCGATTCCAGGTCATATCGATTCTTACCCCCGGGCAATTCCTCTTTTTCCAATGTGCCGTATTTAGTCAGAGCCCTCAATTCCCCCTTTTCCGCTTTCAGGAAGATGTTACCGCTTTGCGTGCGGACCTTTACCTTGCCTTCAGGACTTTCAAGCACGCATGGGCCATCGTTGAGTACGATCTCAAGTTCACTGTAGGCCCCTGACACCCTCACCTGTGAACTTTTTCCAAAAAGCAGGACGTCCCGGTCATCCGGCACCTGAACGAGCAGGGTTACGGCAATCACTTTATGGGCACTCAATTTATCGTTTGGCGCTTCGAAGTAGGGTTGGAAAGCGCTGGACAGGATCAGGGCATTGCCCTCTTCCGTGATCTCGATGCCCAGGTCCTTCCGATATTCTCCTTCCATGGT
>CBDTYM010000202.1:0-2398 GCA_965364605.1 uncultured Muriicola sp. | reverse complement strand
TTTAATATTTTACAGGAGGGCGATATACAGATCCGTGGGTTTAAGCTACGCCTGCCACTGGATATCCAATTTGTCTTTACGGCCAATCCTGAGGATTATACCAACAGGGGAAGCATCGTAACCCCTTTGAAGGACCGCATCGGTTCCCAGATCCTCACTCATTATCCCAGGGAAGTAGAGGTGGCCAGGAAGATCACTGAACAGGAGGCCAGGCTCGACCAGGAACAGGAAGAGATGGTCTATGTTCCCGAACTGGCCCGTATCCTTTTAGAGCAGATCAGTTTTGAGGCCCGAAACAGCGAATATGTGGATGCCAAGAGCGGCGTGAGTGCACGAACAAGTATTACAGCCTATGAGAACCTCTTGAGTACGGCAGAAAGACGTGCCCTTGCTCAAGGGGAAGCGTCCACCACGGTACGCCTTTCCGATTTTATGGGCATCATCCCATCGATCACTGGAAAGATCGAACTGGTCTACGAAGGAGAACAGGAAGGCGCTGACGCCGTCGCCCAGATGCTGATCGAAGACGCCATAAAGACCTTATTTCCTAATTATTTCCCGGCCATTTTGAAGTTAGAGCAAAAAGATGCGGAGGGACCCTATGACGAACTCATCCTTTGGTTTTTTGAGCGGGAAGGTCTGGAATTGCCGGATGATCAGACCGACGCCCAATACCGAAAACTTCTGAACGGCATCCCTCCCCTGGATGCTTTGATCCGCAAGCATCAGCCCAAGGTACAGGAAGAGGACGCTTATTTCCTAAAAGAATTTCTCTTGTGGGGATTGGTAGTCCACAAAAAACTCAGTAAACAGCGTTACAGTAAGGGCTATCAGCTCAAGGACCTCTACGGAGGGTTTATCAGTAAATTATAAAAAAAAAGCCCCCGCTCATGCGGGGGTTTTTTGTGCTGCCATAGCACGACTTCTCATGTCAGGGTTCATGAGGGTATATCAGGGTTCGTTAATCCTGTCGAACCAATAGGATCCGATACGGATCCTTCGGTGTTTAAAGGTTACTAGCGTCAGGATGATCAGTAACGTCTGCAAGAACAGGATCAGGGTCCCCATCGGTAAAAAGGTAAAGGGAAAGATCTGTTCGGAATAATCCAGATACGAAAGCAGGATATAGAGTGTTTCAGCCAGTTTAAAGAGGTATACCAGCAATATGGCATACATGGCGAATTCCAGGTTTCTCAAGGGACTCAGGTAGGCATTCTCATCCCTGTCTACCTTCCAGAGGGTGTAGAGGAATAGAAGGTGCACTACAATCAGAAAAGAAAAAATATAGTTATCCACCTTGAAGAAATAGAATTTGTTGGTGTAAAGGCCGTAAAAACTGAAAACCAGCACCAAAGGGAGGATCATGGCGGATAGGTAGAAGCACTTTTTCCAGGGCAATAGTTTCAGTAAGTGCTTCATCGGGTAATTCAGATTCTTTGGATTTATCGCATTTAGAACGAGGGGTTCGAATCCTTTATTTGAAAAAAATCGTTGAACTGCACCGAATGTTGAGTATCCTTAAAAATGTGTGGTGAACGTACGGAAAGAGAACTATGGCAAGAAGGCGTTGGTCGGATTCCCTGAGGGCGGAATACGAGAAATCCGGCCTGATTCCTTTTTTTGATATCAGGAGGAGGGGTGAATTATCGGCAAACTGAAGTTAATGATCAGGTGATCCAGGTCTTGCGCTCACTCAGCCTGGCGAAGAACACCAGAAGGATCGCAATGATGATCACCATGATGGGGATCACTACCGCTTCTGTCTTGCCATACACCTCGCTGGCATTGGTCATAAAAAAACTATAACCCATTTGAACCAGGACCCCAAGCAGGGACAGACCAAGGGCTGACTTTGCCCATTTTTTGCGAAGCAGGAGTCCGATGCATCCCGCTGCCCCAAACCAGACGGCTACAGCAAAGGCTGCCGTAACCCAGGCCGGGGTGTTTTCGAGTAGTTCCACCTGGGCGGGTGTCATTTCTGCTTTGATAGCTTCTTTCATAAAAGCCGTACCCAGATAATTCATGACGCCCATAAGATTCCAGAGAAGGGCGAGAACACTGACCACCCAGAACCAGACCGGGGGTTTTGCGGTTGATTGTTTGTTCATCTCGATTTGTTTTGGTTGTCGTTCTCCAAAGTACAAATTTTTTGTGAGTCGTTCTACATCTGAATTGCCCTTCAATAAGGTTCTTGTTATTATTCTTAAGTAATATCTTTAAGGTTTACAATATGGCTATGACTGAGCGATTTACATATTTGGTATGGGTGCGCTATCTCGGATACCGGTACAGTGGCTGGCAGCACCAATCGGCAACCCCTATCTGAAATGTATAATACCTTATGTCAGCCCTGATGATCACTACGACTACGTCTCTCGTTATATAGAGACGGGAGAAT
>CBDTYM010000201.1:0-2428 GCA_965364605.1 uncultured Muriicola sp. | reverse complement strand
CAGCCGTTCCCGAGGATCTTGTCTACACCGGGAAGGTCGCACTTACTCAGGACATCGAGGGGGTACCCCTGGATGCCGGAAAACTGGTGCTGTCTCCTACGCGCACCTATGCCCCTGTGATCAAAAAGATCCTGGAGAAATACGGTCCGACAGACCTCCACGGCATGGTCCATTGCAGTGGAGGGGCCCAGACCAAGATCCTCCACTTCCTGGAAGAGAACCACGTGATCAAGGATAACCTATTTCCGCTTCCTCCTTTGTTCCATCTGATACAGGAGCAGTCCGGAACTGACTGGAAAGAGATGTACCAGGTCTTTAACTGCGGCCATCGTATGGAGCTCTACGTGGATGAGCAAATCGCAGGAGACCTTATTTCGATCTCAGAGAGTTTTGGGATACCGGCGCGCATCGTGGGGAGGGTAGAAGCCCACCCCGAAAAGAAGTTGACGATACAAAGCCCTAACGGCACCTTTACCTATTAGTGCATACGATTCCACTTAAAGTCGCGTTCTCTTATAAAGAAAACTGCAGCGAATATGGAAAGAAAAGCATTTTTAAGGACCCTGGGTGCGGGAGCGGCATTCGCACTTACCTTTCCCTGTGTACAGGGATGTTCCAAAGACGAAAACGTAGGCTTGCCGGTACCAACCGGAGTCGATTTTACCATAGACCTCACTTCTTCCGAGGGTCTACAACTTCAGAACAACGGGGATTTCATCCTGAAGAACGATGTGGTCGTGGTGAAAAACCTGGAAGGCAACTTTGTAGCCGCCAGTCAGATTTGCAGTCACCAGCAGACTGACCAGGTCCGTTTTGTGCCGGATAACGGAGGGATCTTCGAATGTTCCACTCACGGCTCCCAATTCTCTCAGACGGGTACCCCCCTGAACCAGATCACCAACAATCCCCTTAAGATCTTTAACACCGAACTGAACGGTGATATCCTCAGGGTATTCGAGTAGGCTGTAGTTTCGAGCGCCTTCACACAGTGCCGGTTCTCCCAACCCCCAATTTCAGGGATTTTGGGTAGGAACCTGTTGCTGTATTTTATCTTCAGGGATTGCCCCTAAATGTTGTAAATTCGCATCCTAAGGGAAGCAAGACCATGATAGATAAATTGAATATCATAAAGCAGCGTTTTGACGAGGTTTCGGACCTGATCATACAACCCGATATCATCTCGGATCAGAAGCGCTATGTGCAGTTGAACAAGGAATACAAGGATTTGAAAGTACTCGTGGATAAGCGCAAGGACTACCTCGAGCTCAAAAACAATATCGAAGAGGCCGAAGAGATCCTGGCCGCGGGAGCCGAAGATGAAATGATAGAAATGGCCAAGATGCAGCTCGAAGAGGCCAAGGAGGCCCTGCCAGACCTGGAGGAGGAGATCAAGCTCCTTCTCATACCCAAAGACCCTGAGGATGCCAAAGACGTGGTGATGGAGATCAGGGCCGGAACAGGAGGGGATGAGGCCAGTATCTTTGCCGGAGACCTCTACAGGATGTACGCGAAATATTGTGAATCCAAAGGGTGGAGGACCAATATCATCGACCTGAACGAAGGGACCAGCGGAGGATATAAGGAGATCCATTTTGAGGTCACAGGGGAAGACGTTTACGGTACTCTTAAATTTGAGGCCGGGGTACACAGGGTACAGCGCGTGCCCCAGACCGAAACCCAGGGCCGTGTTCACACCAGTGCTGCCACGGTCATGGTCCTTCCGGAGGCTGAGGATTTCGATGTGCAGATAGATCCCAAGGATGTTCGTATCGACTATTTCTGCTCCTCAGGTCCAGGTGGACAGTCCGTAAACACTACCTATTCCGCGGTGAGGCTGACACACGTTCCGACGGGTATCGTCGCCCAGTGTCAGGATGAGAAATCCCAGCACAAAAACAAGGACAAGGCATTTCGGGTCCTGCGTTCCAGGCTGTACGATATGGAATTGCAGAAACGGCAGGAAGAAGATGCGGCCAAAAGAAATTCCCAGGTGAGCAGCGGTGACCGGTCTGCCAAGATCAGGACGTATAACTATCCTCAGGGTCGGGTTACAGATCACAGGATCGGCCTGACGCTATACGACCTGCAGAACATCATGAATGGGGATATCCAGAAGATCATCGATGAGCTCATGCTGGTAGAGAACACCGAAAAACTCAAAGAAGCTTCCGAAACTTTCTGATAGCTCATGAATAAGAGAACGCTCATAGGCGAGATCAAGAAGAAGAAGTCCTTTCTGTGCATCGGTTTGGATACGGACCTCGATAAGATCCCACCTCATCTGCTGAAGGAACCAGATCCAATTTTTGCCTTTAATAAGGCTATCATTGACGCCACCCATCACCTCTGCGTCGCTTACAAGCCCAATACGGCCTTTTATGAGGCATATGGTCTGAAGGGGTGGAAGCCCTCTCAAAAACCATTGCCT
>CBDTYM010000200.1:0-2520 GCA_965364605.1 uncultured Muriicola sp. | reverse complement strand
GGGAGACCGGTTTCTTCGATCCTTATGTAGGTGTGGGACTCGGTTATTCTGATGCTAATAACCTCGGCAGGGGTACTTATAATGCCATCATAGGTTTCAGGACCTGGTTCTCGGATCGCTGGGGACTCGATTTTAGTTCCAGCGGAAAATGGTCCTTTGGCAATGAAGCCTCCAACCATATCCAGCATGCGGTAGGTGTAGTCTATCAATTCAATATTGAGAAAGGACTCTCTGAAAAAGGTGAGCAAAAGCTGGCCTTACAAGTGGAGATGGAGAAAGAACAACAGCGTCTCCGTGACTCCCTTCTCGCAGCCCGTCGGGCCGAAGAGGAAGCCCGACTCCTGGCGGAGCGTATGGAAAGGGAAAAAGAAGCTGCAAGACTCGCAGCCCTGGAAAAGACCAAAAAGGACCGTTTCAACAACTTGCAAAAGGCCCTGGACAGTTTGGGAGCCGTCTACTTTGCCTTTGACTCTTCTTATCTGAATGAAGCCTCTAAAATAACTCTTGATGAGGTGTCAGAACTGATGGAAGCATATCCGGAATACAAATTCGAGATCCATGCCTATACCGATTCTAGGGGACCAGCGGACTACAACCAATGGCTGTCTGAGCGAAGGGCAGAAAGCACCTTGGTGTATCTCAGGTCTAAGGGAATCTCAGAAGATCGGATGACAGGTGTAGGCCATGGGGAATCTTTATTGATTAATGGTTGCACAGATGGGGTGAGATGTACCCGGAAAGAGCATCAAATAAACAGGAGATCAGAGGTCACAGTGATCCGAGTATCTGAGATACTTACCAAATAGGGAATGTAGCGATCAATTTAGACTTTTATATTACCATTCCCGCTGCAACGGTTTCATTAGTATTGTCATCGACGAGGATCAAACTTCCCGTGAAGCGGTTGTCCTTATAGGCATCAATGAGCAGGGGTTTGGTGGTCCTGATCTTTACCTTGCTGATGTCATTCATTTTTAATTCGATATCCTCTGTGATCCGTTCCATGGTGTTGATATCGTATTTGTACATCACCTGTTTGATCATGGCTTTTTGTTCGTTGGAGGTGTGTATCAGGGTGTATTTAGCCCTGGGTTGGGCAGGCCGATTGTTCAGCCAGCACAGCATCACCTCCACATCCTGTGAAGATTCGGGCATATTGTTAGATCTCACGATCATGTCACCCCGACTCACATCGATGTCGTCTTCCAGTTCGATGGCGATTGACATGGGGGCAAAAGCCTCTTCCAGATCTCCGTTAGGACCAGTGATTGACTTGATCCTGGAAGAAAAGCCTGAAGGCAGAACTGTGACCTTGTCACCTACACGATAAAATCCACTGGCGATCCTGCCGGCATAACCACGGTAGTCTATAAATCCTTCCCTTTGGGGCCTTAGTACAGTTTGAACCGGAAAGCGGGCATCCACCTTATTCAGGTCACTACTGATATGCATGGTTTCTAAAGTGTGGAGTAGGGGGGCATCCTGGTACCAGGCCATATTTTCAGACCGATTCACCACATTGTCCCCCAGCAGGGCACTTATAGGAATGAAACGAATATCCCTGATCAGCAGTTTCGCAGCAAATTCCTCAAATTGGTTCCGTATCTGCGTAAAGACCTCCTCAGAAAAATTCACCAGATCCATTTTGTTTACACAGACGATAACATGGGGTATATGGAGCAATGAGGCGATAAAAGCATGTCTTTTGGTTTGTTCGATCACCCCGTGTCGGGCATCGACCAGTATGATGGCTGCGTTTGCGGTTGAGGCTCCGGTAACCATATTTCGGGTATACTGTACGTGGCCCGGGGTGTCGGCTATGATGAATTTCCTTTTTGGGGTTGTGAAGTACCTATAGGCTACATCAATGGTGATACCCTGTTCCCTTTCATCTCTGAGTCCATCTGTAAAAAGGGCGAGATCCACACCTTCGTGTCCCTTTTTCCGACTGGTGTTCTCAATGGCCTCCAACTGATCCTCAAAAATCGACTTGGAGTCGTACAGGAGTCGGCCTATCAGTGTACTCTTTCCATCATCTACGCTGCCGGCAGTGGAAAATCTCAGTAATTCGTTTCGTTCTATTTGCATCTGCTTTTGGTCGTTTTTTTAGAAGTACCCCAATTTTTTCCGGTCTTCCATGGCATTTTCCGATCTTTTGTCGTCCGAGCGGTTTCCGCGTTCGGTCTGTCGCATGGCCGAAACTTCCAGCACAATCTTTTCGAGTGTATCCGCTTCGGATTCTATACCCCCTGTGATGGTTATATCTCCCAGAGTCCTGAATCGCACTTTTTTGGTGACTACTTCTTCCCTTTCATCCAGGGTCAGGAATTCTGAATTAGGGATCCAGGAATTATTGCGCCAAACCACTTCCCGTTCATGGGCCAGGTAGAGGGAGGGAATCTCGATTTTTTCTTGCAGGATATAGTTCCACACGTCCATCTCGGTCCAGTTGCTGATAGGGAAGACCCTAAAATGCTCACCCATTTTCTTTTTCCCATTGAATAGGTTCCAAAGTTCTGG
>CBDTYM010000199.1:0-2581 GCA_965364605.1 uncultured Muriicola sp. | reverse complement strand
CAGTTCCTTTCCGGTCCCAATTTTTTCATACAGGTAAAACCGCCCGTACCCGGTGGGCTTGAAGACAGCAAATGGAATAGCGTCCTTTTCCTTGACAAAGTCCAGGATCTTCAGGGTCATGGCCAGGGCGTCATCCAGGGGGTCCTCGGTCTCCTTCCCCTCTATAGAGTAGTCCAATATGGAACACACCCCGGTGTCCCATAATTTTTCAACCGTCGGCATACAGTCCTTCTCACTAACGCCCCCGCAAAAATGATCGAATACCGTAGCCCGGATCAGGCCCTCCACGGGCATATGTGTCTTTATCGCAAAATTGGTCACCGCGGTTCCCAACCTGACCAGGGGCTGGTTGGCGATCAGTTTGAACAGAAAATAAGCCCTTTCCAGTTCCGCATCTGTCTTTAGAGCGAAAGCCGTTTGGGTATCCTCAAAAATCTGAGACATTTTGAATCAATTTGGTAGTGTTCAAAGATAATCACTGAATCCGTATTCGTATGCAGAAAAATTCCCTTTAATTTGTGTCCATATTCACTCTAAACAGCCGTGATTTCCATGGAAGCCATTAACACCCCTTCTTATTCTATCTATTTCAATGAGGAGGGCTACCAAATGATAAATCAGCATCTTAAAAAGGAGAGGTATTCCAAGATCTTTATCCTGACAGATGAAAATACGCACCGGGACTGCCTGCCTGTTTTCCTCGCCTCCCTGGAGACCGACCTGGAAATCGAGATCATAGAAATGGAGGCAGGAGAAAGCCACAAGACTATAGACACCTGCATACAGATCTGGCATGCGCTTTCCGAGCTGGGCGCCGACCGCCGCAGCCTTCTTGTAAATCTCGGCGGAGGTGTGGTGACAGACCTTGGTGGCTTTGTGGCATCCACCTTCAAAAGGGGAATGGATTTTATCAACGTCCCGACGAGCTTACTGGCCATGGTTGATGCCGCCATAGGCGGGAAAACGGGGGTTGACCTCAGCAGCCTGAAGAACCAGGTGGGCGTCATCGTTCAGCCTCGTATGATCCTCGTCATGGCTGACTTCCTGAAAACTCTGGACAAAAGGCAGCTCAACAGTGGCTTTGCAGAAATGCTGAAGCACGGACTGATCAGCAGCGAAAGGTATTGGAGCGACCTGAAAGATCTTGAGATACACCAACCCCTGGATCCGTTGATCTATCGATCTGCCCTCATCAAGAATTCGATCGTTGTGGAAGATCCCACAGAAAAAAACTTTCGGAAGATCCTGAATTTTGGTCATACCCTGGGACATGCCATCGAATCCCATTTCCTGGAAAAGGGCGGAAAAAAAGCCTTATTGCACGGGGAAGCGATCGCTATCGGTATGATCCTGGAAGGGTACTTGTCTCATCGCGTCAGCGGCCTGGGATCACACCAGCTCGAGGACATCAAAAATACCTTGCTGGAACGCTACCGCAAGGTGGTATTTACAGAGGAAGACATACAGGATATTATCTCCCTCCTGAAATTCGACAAGAAAAACTCCCATGGTGCCATCAATTTTGTCCTGCTGAAACGCATAGGTGAAGCGGTGGTCGACCAGCGGGTTTCCTACGATCTCTATATGGAGGCATTTACTTACTACAGGGAATAGCTCATTCGTATACTAATTCCTGTCCTTGACAACTCTTTTACTACGTCCGGAAAAAAATATTCTAGATTAGGTTTGACAATCAGGCGCAAGCATGTCGCCTTTATGACCAACCCTATGAAACGAATATTGATCGACCACAAAAAACTCGACCAGGTACTGACCGCACTGCTGATCGAAACCTATCCTGACGGCTATGGTGACGATGATATCATCGCCTTTAAGAACCACAAGGGGGAATACATAGAGGCGGTGGAGCTCAGGACATCTGACGCCCTGTACCTCGTAAAGATCAGTCAGAGCTTGTCCCACTTTATCGCCAATTACGACGAAGGCGAAGACATGGACCCTGAGGAGGACACCCTACCCATTTCCGAAGAACACGAACTTGAACTGAACCTGGAATCAGAGCTGGAAGAAGAACTGGAATAACTCTAGAGATAACGCTCCCGGATAATATTTCTATGGTGCTTCTGGTGGCCGCAGATAATGAATCCCAGGGCGCCGACACTCATCGCTGCATTGCTGGCAATCCCTTTTCGTTTCAGGATAGCTTCATCAAAAGACTCGTACAAGGCAAGGGTGGAATTTCTGATCGCTTTGTATTCCTCAACGATAGACTTTAGACTCCTTTGGTTAGCCCCAGAGGAGGGAACGTAAACATCCTGGTCAAATCCCGGCAGCGGGGTTTCATCCTTTCTGGCAAAACGCAAGGCCCGGTATTGAAAAACCCGTTCTGAATCGAGTACGTGAACTAATATTTCAGCTACCGTCCACTTTCCTTCGGCATAACTGTAAGTGAGTTTGTCCTTTGGGATGCTCTCCAGGAACTGCGGATAATTCTCAACCTGTTTCCTCATTGTTTTCATGAGGTCCACCTCCCCAAGTGCTTCTATATAAGCCTTGTAATAGGGATTGTATTCGTGGGCTTTGAGTTGGGAGGTCTTCATGAGAAGTGCATCAGTTTATA
>CBDTYM010000198.1:0-2613 GCA_965364605.1 uncultured Muriicola sp. | reverse complement strand
ATCCCTTGCTGGGTTATATAGCCCCTGGCAGGTTCGCCCAGATATCAAAAACCTATAACTTTCCTTTTCCCAAGGATTTTAAACGATAAGAGATGGTCTCAGCCCAGGATATTCTGACCCATTTGAAAGGCTCCGAGAAGGAGATGCAGACACTGTTGAAAGACCTGGTGGAGATGGAAAGTCCATCCCGGGAACCCCATACTCAGGATCGCATTCTGGAACGCCTTGGGAAGGAACTCCGTAACCTGGGATACCACACCCTTAGAATCCCCGGCAAACAGACGGGGGGCTATCTCTATGCCCGGCCCGCCCATCGCGACCGGTACAAACCCTTGCAACTCCTGCTGGGGCATTGCGATACAGTGTGGAAAACCTCAACCCTTGAGGAAATGCCCTCTTTGAGAGAAGCAGACAAGATGAAGGGTCCCGGAGTCTACGATATGAAGGCGGGGATCACTCAGGTGGTATTTGCCCTGAAGACCATAAAAGACCTCAATCTGGAGTTGCCGGAGACCCCCCTGGTTTTGATCAATTCCGATGAGGAGATCGGCAGTTTCGAATCCACCCATGCCATCAAGAGACTGGCAAGGATCTCAGACCGCGCTTTTGTGCTGGAACCCCCATTGGGCCTGGACGGTAAGCTCAAAACAGCCCGGAAGGGACTCGGTAGGTTCACGATCACAGTTCACGGGATAGCCGCCCATGCCGGTTTAGATCCGATGAAGGGGGTCAACGCCATCGTGGAATTGTCAAGCCAGGTGCAGCAATTGTACGCCATGAACGATTTTGAACGGGGGATAACCGTCAATGTCGGGATGATCGAAGGTGGAATCTCTCCCAACGTGATCGCTCCCAAAAGTAAGGCGGTCATCGATGTCCGGGTTGAGAACACCAAGGACGGAGAATGGATCACCGAAAAGATCCGCAGCCTTAAACCCACGCTACCTAATGTTGAACTTGAGATCAGCGGGGGTATCGGGCGGCCACCCATGGAAAGAAACGAACGCAATCGAAATCTCTGGAAATTAGCGAAGGAAAAATCCAGACAATTGGGGATGGACCTCTCTGAGGGCCTTGCAGGTGGTGGTTCAGACGGTAATACCACCAGTACTTATACCGCTACCCTCGACGGACTGGGCACACCCGGCGATGGTGCCCACGCCGCTCACGAATTTATTTTTTACGATCAGTTGCCCATAAGAACGGCCCTGTTGACCCTCTTGCTCACTGCTGAACCCCTAACCTGAAACCGATGCCAAAAGAAAAACCCTCATATTATATTTTCACTTCCCTGACCCGAATTTCTGATTTGCAGGAAAAGGATTTTGAATTGAGATCCCTCGACAGGTCCCAATGGGCCACAGGAGACTACGTGGCCTGTAAAATCACAGACCCGGGGGGCACATCCCTCCGTTTGGAACTTCCAAATGGTCGCATGCGTGGGGTTATTGGGGACGAATACCTGGTCGGAGTCCTGGGTGAGCGTTTTGCCACCCTGGAAGCCACAGGTACCTGGAAGGAGGTGGGCCCCGATGGGGAGATGAGCGTTCTGACCGGAGGTGGGATCCTCGGGAAGTTGACTTCCAAATCGGCCTTTATGCCCAATATGATGCTCGCGAGCTATACGGGACATATAAGCCGAGGAGGCGAGAAGGTGAACATGGATGATTTCCTTCCCACTGTGAGGGACACGGAATTTAAGACGCCTGTCGTGCTGTTCATAGGGACCTCCATGTCTGCAGGGAAGACCACTTCGGCCCGTATCGTCACCAACATCTTCAAATCGTCAGGCTATAAGGTGGTCGGTGCCAAGCTCAGCGGAGCCGGAAGGTTCAAGGACATCCTCGCTCTGAAAGACGTCGGTGCGGATGCTGTATATGATTTCGTGGATGTGGGCCTCCCATCTTCTATCTGCGACCCTGTGATCTACAGAAAAAAAATAAAGATCCTCCTGAGCATGCTCGCAGAGGAGAAGGCCGATGTAGCCATAGTGGAGGTAGGCGCCTCTCCAATGGAACCCTATAACGGCGACCTGGCTGTGGAGGCCCTGGGTGAAAACATCAAATGTACCGTCCTGAGTGCTTCGGACCCCTATGCGGTCCACGGTCTGATCAAGGCTTTCGGTCTGGTACCCGATATCGTTTCCGGCATCACGACCAATACCCTGGCCGGCGTTCGCATGGTAGAAGAACTCTGTGGGGTAAAAGCCCTGAACCTTATCGACTCCAGAACAAACAAAGAAGTGCGAAAAATCCTGTCGGCAAAGACAGGGCTTTCCCTTTGAGAGCAAATCTCAACATATAGGAACAGATCTAACCAGATCCATCCACAGTAAAAATATGAAGCGGTTTTCTTCTGTAGAACGTTATCCATGGAACAGGCTTGGCGGACCCGGTAAGTTTTGGATATGGTTCCCGGTCCTGTGCATCCTTTTGTTTCTGACACTCTATGTGGTCGCTGCCTGGAGGTATCCCGGAGGTTCGTTTGTGCATCCGGACTACCCGGGCTTTGATATCCAAAATAATTATTTATGCGACCTACTGGACACCTTCGCTATCAACGGGGCAATGAACGACGGGCGATTCTACGCGCGTTCAGCCTTGTTCTCCCTGT
>CBDTYM010000197.1:0-2620 GCA_965364605.1 uncultured Muriicola sp. | reverse complement strand
TTCCAAAAGAACCTTGTCCAAATTATTTCAGGAATTCCGTTTGTCGCTAAAGAACCTCTTCAGTTTTTAAGGAACGGGATTTTAGCCTTTTCTACAAGCTTGGATAAGCTCACAAAATCATTATATTCAACGCTTTGGAACCCATGATTAAAGGGACCACACCGGTTAACTTCCTTCTCTAAATTTATTGTATTTTTGAGGCTAACCGGCAGGGGATAATCCTGCCTCTTTGAATATGAACCAACCGTCATCCCCCTTCAGCAAACAGGAGCTGATCCCCCAGGAAGAAACCCTGGAGGTGTTGCGACAAAAGGGCGAACTGTTTATCGGCATCCCCAAGGAGAACCAGTTCCAGGAAAAGCGGATCTGCCTGACCCCCGATGCAGTGAACGCCCTGACCTCCAACGGCCACAGGGTCCTGATCGAATCCGGGGCCGGGGACGCAGCCAACTTTACCGACCTGGACTATACCCAGGCCGGAGCCACCATCACCAAAGACACCAAAAAGGTATTTTCGTGCCCCCTCCTGCTCAAGGTAGAGCCCCCTACCCTTTCCGAGATCCAGTACATCAATCCGCAGACCACGATCATTTCGGCCCTGCAGATCAAAACACAGTCCAAATCCTATTTTGAGGAGCTGGCGAAAAAACGCATTACGGCCATCGCTTTCGAATTCATCCGGGACGAGGATGGCAACTACCCGGCCGTGCGCTCCTTAAGTGAGATCGCCGGGATCTCCAGTGTACTGATCGCCGCCGAGATCATGGCAGCCACCAACCAAGGCAACGGCCTGATGTTCGGAAATATCACCGGCGTCCCGCCTCTGGAGGTAGTGATCCTGGGCGCCGGAACCGTCGGGGAATTCGCGGCCCGTTCCGCTATCGGCCTGGGTGCCAACGTCAAGATCTTCGATAATTCCATCACCAAGCTGAGGAACGTGCAGAGCAACCTGCAACAGATCGTCTATACTTCCACCCTCCAGCCGAAAAACCTCCTAAAGTCCCTTAAACGCTGCGATGTGGCCATTGGGGCCATGAGAGGCAGGGACCGTTCTCCGGTAGTGGTTTCCCAGACCATGGTGGAGCATATGAAAAAGGGTTCCGTCATCATCGATGTCAGTATCGATATGGGGGGCTGTTTTGAGACCAGCGAGCTCACCACCCACGACAAGCCCATCATTGAAAAATTCGGGGTGAAGCACTACGGCGTACCCAATATCCCGGCCCGCTACCCAAAAACCTCTTCGGTCTCTATCAGCAACATCTTTACCCCTTACCTCCTCAAGATAGGAGAAGACGGCGGCCTTGAAAATTCCCTACGCTTCGACAAGGGCTTGAGGAACGGACTCTATCTATACCACGGCATCCTCACGAATAAGACTGTGGGAGAATGGTTCGACCTGAAGCACAGCGATATCAATTTCCTTATTTTCTGATATGGCCTTCCTCAAACGCCTGGGCTATTACATGATCGGACTGACCATCGGGATTATCTTCCTCGCCTTTTTCCTGAAGAAAAAGACCTCGGAAACGGGAGCAGAATTCTGCTACTTTCCCAATTGCAGGGTACTCAAAGAATTGAGGTCCAAGCCCCTCTCCTATTCGGCGGAACTTCAGACGTTAGTAGAAACAGGAGCGTTGGATAGCTTGTCTATCAACAGGTTCCTCAAGGAGGGTTCCGTGTCTTTTCGCAAGAGTGAGAGTCGGGCTGAACCCTGCCCATGGTACTACATCAATTATGAGGTGGAGGGGAAGGACGCCCATCTCAGGGCCACCAATTGCGCTTCGAGGGTAACCTTGTCCGACTTTGGTTACGAGGAAGATTAGATCTTCCGCCTTTTCCGTTCTTTTTTGAGCAGCTCCAGTTCCCGGTTCGTTTGGCCGGCCACAGAAGTATTCTCCTCTGCCCTTCTGATCAGATAGGGCATCACATCCCTTACCGGACCAAAGGGCAGGTACTTCGTGACGTTGTACCCTTCTTTTGCCATGTTAAAGGTGATGTGGTCGCTCATCCCGAACAATTGCCCGAACCATATCCTGGGGTCCTTACGATCCAGCTTTCGCTCCTCCATCATGCGCATCATCAGATAGGAGCTCTGTTCGTTGTGGGTACCCACATAGACCGATATGATGTCCAGGTGGTCCAGGATATAAGACATGGTGTTGTTGAAATTCTCGTCGGTTTCCTTTTTGCTCGAGCATATGGGTGTTCTGTACCCCATCTCCTCTGCCCGCTCATTCTCCTTTTCCAAATAGGCGCCCCTGACGATCTTGACCCCAACCTTAAAGCCTTCTTTCTCTGCCCTTTGCACCAGCCCTTTCAGATAATCCAATCGGTCCCAACGGTATAACTGAATGGTATTGAAGACCACGGCTTTTTTCTTGTTGTATTTCCGCATCATTTGTTCGACCAGCTCATCTGCAGCATCCTGCATCCAGCTCTCTTCAGCATCGATCAGCAGGCTGACCTCCAGATCGTACGCCTTCTTGCAACTGGCTTCGAACCGACCGACCACCCTGTCCCACTCTTCCTGTTCGGCTCTAGTCAGTTCCTTTCCGGTCCCGATTTTTTCATACAGGTAAAACCGCCCGTATCCGGTGGGCTTGAAGACAGCAAATGG
>CBDTYM010000196.1:0-2650 GCA_965364605.1 uncultured Muriicola sp. | reverse complement strand
GGGGGATCGATGATGCCGCGGCCGCCGTGGCCCAGATCTCCGGGATCTCCAAACAACAGGGTTCCAGTGATGTGTATGTGCGCGGACTCGGTGACCGGTACCAGAACACTACCATGAACGGCCTGTCTCTGCCTTCCAATGACGTCAACAAGAAGAACATAAACCTGGATATATTTTCCTCGAGTATCATTGAAAATATAGCCGTGAGCAAGGCGTATACACCCTTATTCTACGGTGACTTCTCCGCCGGGAATGTCAATATAGATTCCAAGGAGTACACCGGGAATGGGTATGTGGACATCTCCCTGGGAAGCGGTTTTAATTCCAATGCGGCAGGGACCGATTTCGTGACCAGCGAGGGAACCAGTTATTTCGGATTCTACAACCGCTATGACAACGATCCTTTTGCGATCATCCTGTCTCATGGGGTAGATCCCGACCAGGCTCCTGATCCGGTAAACATTTCCGGGTCTATTGAAGGGGGTTATTCGGTCAACCTGAGTGATGAATCCCGTTTGAGTTTCTTCGGGATGGCCAGTTTCGGGAATGGTTACGAGTTCCTGGAAGGTCCTGCCCTCGATTTCACGAACGATATCAAGGTGAGGTTTCCCCTGGTAAACGAATACGCCTACAGTACGACTACCACCGCTATGGGGAATATTATATACAGAATAAACAACGACCATAAACTCAAATACACCTCCCTGTTCATCAATAGTGCCAGGGATGCCGTAGGATATTACGGAATAGGCGGGAACGGATTCAACAGGGACGGTTTCAGCAACAACGGGGATGGCGGGTTTTTCCAACTGAACGTGCAGTTCAATCAGGACATGATCTTTGTGAACCAGTTGAACGGACAGCACACCTTTGAGGACGACTGGGAACTCGAATGGGGAATTGGCTTTAACAAGGTATTTTCCGATGAGCCGGACAGGAAACGTATCTCCCTGGAAGACTATCAGTTTGCCCTGGACAATGATCCCAGCACCAATCCGATCTTCTATGACAACATCGCCTTTGACAACCAAAGGTACTTCCAGAGCATTGAGGATGACGAGTTGAGTAGCTTTATCAATCTGTCCAAAAAGGTCTCTGAAAAGGTGACCCTGAATTTCGGGTATAACGGCCGGAGAAAGGAAAGACGGTTCAAGAACTGGCGATACGGGTACCTAATCGCAGATAAAAATGCGAATCCAATTACCGATGTCAATAATTTCAATGACTTCTTTGATGTCTCTAATATTAACCTCCCCGCCGGTTCAGGGCTTTGGGACCTCTTTATCGTAAGGAATCCCGGGAACGAGGCGATTGGCCTGATAAACCGTCCACAGCCTTACGAAAATATCTATAAGGGTAATTTGGATATCCATGGGGTTTATGCCACGGCCGAACTGAACCTGAATGAGAAATGGTTGCTGATCCCAGGTTTCAGGGTAGAGTCTTACGGCCAGCGTATCGCATACGACGTGATCAACCCGGTCCCTACGGATCCAGGCTTCAGAAATGCGTACGAAAATATTTACCTGCCTAGTCTCAACGTGCGCTATGCCCTAACTGAGGATACCAACCTGCGTTTCTCCTTCAGCAAAACAGCTTCTTTCCCTGAATTCAAGGAGGCTGCGAACTTTGTCTATGAAGGCGTTGTACAACGTGTAGGAGGGAACCCGGATCTCTTGGGCAAACCAGACGGAACAGGACCCATCTATTCCGAGATCTTCAATTACGACCTGAAATATGAATGGTTCCCCAAACGGGGTGAACTGATCTCAGTAGCTGCTTTCGCCAAGGCGATCAATGACCCGGTGAACAGAGTGGTAGCAACCGATGCTACTGGTAACCAGCGTTATTTCAGGACAGGTGACCAGGCAAAAGTATACGGTGTTGAGGTGGAAGTGAGAAAGAACATCCTCAGTGATGAGGATGAGAATGCGATCCTCTCCTTTGGTGCCAACGCGGCCTATACGCATACAGAGCAGGACCTGAAAACGGTCTCTACAGCCGATGGATTTACCTTTGGGACTTCCTTCGCCGACAGGACCTCCGAAGAACTCGAAGGAGCTTCCCCCGTCATCGTCAATGCTGATGTGAACTTCAGCCCGAAATTCGAAAAATACAAACCCACTGCCTCACTTGCATTTTCCTACTTCTCAGACCGGATCTATGCCATCGGGAGCGGGAACCTCGGAAATATGGTTGAGAAGGCGGTACCTACCATGAACTTCGTATGGCGCAATGCCTTTGGGGAACACTTTGAGGCCAATCTCAGTGTACAAAATATCCTGAATCCAGATATCTCTCTGGTACGTGAAAATACCGGTGTGGAAGAAAACAACCCCCTGGTCCAGGGCTTTGTAAGGGATGGAGACGTCATCTTGCGGGAGTTCAAGAGGGGAATCAATGCGGGCCTTACTTTAAAATATAAATTCTAATCCTTATTCTAAACGTAAAACCATGAGAAACAGGTTCTTAATCCTCGGTTTAGTGGCTTCTTTATTCGTCGCCTGCGAAAAAGATGACACGGCAACCATCATTATCAACGATTATGGCAATTCAAACAACAATGGTGGTGGCGCATCTGCCATTAATCTTAGCGGGGTATACACTGAAGACCTCACCCTGGATCCGGCTAATAATTACGTGATCACCG
>CBDTYM010000195.1:0-2738 GCA_965364605.1 uncultured Muriicola sp. | reverse complement strand
GGGATAGGGCATGTCGGTCTGGATCGTCTGAGAGATCTCAAAAGAGAGCTGAGCAGCTTTCTCATCGCTCACCTTTTCGCTCTCCACAATAACCCTCAATTCCCTGCCCGCCTGTATGGCATAGGCTTTCTGTACTCCACCAAAGCCGAAAGCGATATCCTCCAGGTCTTTGAGTCGTTGTATGTAGGAATCCAGGACCTGTCTTCTGGCTCCCGGTCTGGCCCCGCTGATGGCATCGCACACCTGAATGATAGGTGAGAGCAGGGTATTCATTTCGATCTCGTCATGGTGGGCCCCGATAGCATTGCAGACTTCGGGCTTTTCCCCGAATTTTTCTGCCCATTGCATCCCCAGGATGGCATGGGGTGTTTCTAATTCCGTTTCTGTGTTGGGTACCTTACCGATGTCATGCAGGAGTCCGGCCCTTTTGGCCAGTTTGGGATTGAGACCCAGTTCGGATGCCATGACCCCGCAGAGCTTGGCGACCTCTCGCGAATGCTGGAGTAGGTTCTGGCCGTAAGACGACCTGTATTTCATTCTTC
Organism: uncultured Muriicola sp.; assembly: GCA_965364605.1. Lineage (GTDB taxonomy): Bacteria > Bacteroidota > Bacteroidia > Flavobacteriales > Flavobacteriaceae > Muriicola. Next base: position 2,196 of record CBDTYM010000195.1, on the reverse strand, counting down.
CCACGGCCTTTATGAGCTCCGGATGCAGGCCGTGAATGCCGAGGTCTATTACGGTTCGTTTCCCGATTTCAACGATCTCCTGCTCAATCTGTTTCTCTGTTTTACGCACCACCTCTTCAATGCGGGCAGGGTGAATACGTCCATCTGTCACGAGCTTGTGGAGCGAAAGCCTGGCGACTTCCCGCCTCACGGAATCAAAACAGGAGAGAATGATGGCCTCAGGAGTATCATCCACGATGATCTCTACACCGGTCACTGATTCCAGGGCCCTGATGTTGCGCCCTTCTCTGCCGATAATCCTTCCTTTGACATCATCTGATTCCAGATTGAAGACGGAGACACAGTTCTCCACTGCTTCTTCCGTACCGATGCGCTGTATGGTGTTGATCACGATCTTCTTGGCTTCCTGCTGGGCTGTGAGTTTCGCTTCTTCCAGTGTAGACTGCATAAAAGCCATTGCATCAGACTTGGCGGTCTCCTTCAGGGATTCGAGCAACTGTTCGGTCGCCTCTTCTGCCGAAAGGCCTGAGATGACCTCGAGTTGCTGCACCTGGCTCTTGTGCAATTTCTCCAGTTCCGTATGTTTCTTTTCATACAGATCCATTTTATGGTCCAGGTCGCGGATCTTGCCCTCTAGTTGGTCGTTGAGCTTTTTGTTCCTTGCGAGTTCACTGCTCACCTGCGACTCCTTGTCACGAGTCCGCTTTTCAGATTCGGAGATCTTTTTCTCCTTGTTTATAATGACTTTTTCATGCTCAGCCTTCAGTTCAAGGAATTTCTCCTTGGCCTGGAAGATCTTGTCCTTTTTGATGTTCTCGCCTTCCGATTCCGCATTTTTTAGTATCGCAGACGCCTCTTTCTTAGCGTTGGCAAGGGTCTTGGAAGCCTTTCCTTTTTCCAGAAATTTGGCAATAGCGAAGCCGACGAGTAATCCGACGACCGCTGCGATGAGTATTGTAGTGATATCCATGAGTTAAAAGTATTTCAGGGGTTCGTTCCCCTTCGCAATAATTGGGGTATGACCGGGCCTGCAAGACCAGGCACCTACCCGCTATTTCACCTGAATTCCATCCGGATGGATGGAATAAAAAAAGCCCACATTGATGGAAGTTTTGTACAAACTCCTATAAACAGGTTTAGGGCTAACAGACTGCTCAAGGATCCTTTCTGGAAGGCCTGCTTTTACAATCTAAACTCACCCTTTTTAATCTAATTAGTGTTGAGTTTGTCAAAAATTATTTACCAATGTGGGCAGTAAAATATGTATGTTAAAGAACTTATTTAAAGCTAAGCTTTTCATTGACCAGCTGATCCAGGGCGGTTAGTCTTTCGACGACCTCCCGTGTATCCTCCATCTTATCGATACCGCGCTGTTCTATCTTGGAAGCAAATTGCAAGGCACACATGGCCAAAACATCCTGCTTATCCCTGACGGCGTAATTCTGCTCAAATTTCTTGGCGAGCTGCTCGATATTCTTCGCGGCCTTTCGCAATCCTTCTTCCTGACTCGGATCTATGGTCAGGGGATATACGCGATCGGCGATCGACAATTTAATTTTGAGCTTCTCGGCCATATTTCAGTATCACTATTCAGCGAGCTGGGAAATGCAATGGTCCAGCTCCCTTATCAGGGTATTTATTTTGAGCTTGGCTTCTTTTTTATTTGATTCACTGCCCAACATGGAGTTTGCCAGTTTCAGGGATTCGTATTTCTCCTCCCATTCCTTTACGGATTTCTGGATGGCTTCCTGATCCTGTCTAAGCTGAAACAGCTCGCCCTCCAGTTTTCCTTTAGCTTGATTGAGCAATTCTACCTTGTGTAATAATTTGCTGATCTTATTTTCAAGGGAATCAACAATTTCAACCAATTCGCTCATAGGCAATCTCTATGCTTGTAAACAAAGTTAACATTCCTGTGACGACTTCGCAATAGTTTTTACATTTATTCCTGGGCCTGTTCGGGGATGAATTTCTGGAGAAGTAATCGGGGAAATGCCCTGCTTCTTTTTTTCGAAGTTTTCCTGCTATTCTTTAATTTCGCATTAACCCGCGTCTATGAGAAAGTTTACATTCCTGCTTTGTATGTTGCTCGTGATGTCTGCCTTTGCCCAGCAGAATTACCCGCAAAACGCCTTCAGATCACCCCTGGATATACCCCTTATTCTTGCCGGCACGTTCGGAGAATTAAGGTCGAAC
>CBDTYM010000194.1:0-2862 GCA_965364605.1 uncultured Muriicola sp. | reverse complement strand
TTTTCATGGCAGCTGCACCCTGCACCAGGGGTTCGTAAATAAATCCGGCTATGTCCCCTTGTCGCAATCGCTTTTCGAGGCCCGACAGGATCTGCTCAATGGTGTGGTCTTCAGGTACCGGGATCCGTTCCACCTGAATGAAGTGATCTTCGAACGGCCCATTGTAGGCAGAGAGACCTGAAACGGACATGGCCCCGAAGGTATCCCCGTGGAAACCTTCTTCAAAGGCGAGCATCATCTTTCGCTTTTCCCCTTTGTTGTGGAAGTATTGCAGGGCCATCTTGATCCCGATCTCAGTTGCCGTGGAACCATTGTCGGAGAAAAATAATTTCTGCTGGTTGAAGGGCAGAACAGCGATAAGGGCCTCGGAAAGCGTTACGGCCGGTTCATGGGTGAACCCACTGAATACCACCTGGTCAAGTTTATCCATCTGCCCAGCAACAGCCCTGGTGATCTCCGGATGACAATGCCCGTACATGGCCGTATACCAGGAAGCGATGGCATCTATGTATTCCCGGCCATCCTCATCGGTCAGGATCGCCCCTTGTGCCCTGACCATGCCCAGCATATTACCGTGGGTCTTGTGCTGGGTGAGGGGGTGCCAAAGGTGTTTTCTGTCTCTGTCGGTAAGTTTCTCCAAGGGCGTATTTTTGGGCAACATCTAATTATCTATCTTGCAGGCAGAGGGAAGAATCCCAGTACATGCCGCACAAAGTTATAACATCTCTTATACCTGAGTACGAGAAACTAAAGGATAGTACCGTGTTTTTAGGTTTGATCCTCCTTTCAATCTTTCTCCGGTTTCCCTTTTTCTTCAGAGACTACATAGACAGGGATGAAAGTACCTTTATTCTGGTTGCACAATCCTGGGTGGACGGCCACCTCCCTTATACCGAACTCTGGGACCTGAAGCCCCCGCTGGTATTTCTCTTCTTCGCCATGATCATTTATGTTTTTGGAAAGAGTTTTATCGCGATCCGTTTTTTCGGGGCTGTTGCCGTTGCGGTAATTGCTTTGTATACCTACAAGATCGGGAAGGAGGCTCATTCCTCAAAGACTGGTTTCTGGTCTTCGATTGGCACCGTATATCTGCTAAGTCTCTTTGGGAGCGTACAAGGAGTGATGTCGGAGCACCTGAGTATGCTCTTTATGATGCCCGCCCTCTTCTGGATCATTAGGGACCGCCATCAGTTCTGGTTTATGGCATCCGGCTTTTTTATGGGGCTTTCTTTAATGATGAAACTGAACCTCGCCTACGCCGTTATCGGTATTTTCCTGTGGGTCCTGTTCAGGGCGGTCCGTGCACGAAGGGTACGGGAGGGAATGGTTCGCCTGTTTCTACTGGGCTCAGGGATGGTGATTGGAATAGGCACCACATTTTTACCCTATTACCTGGAGGGGATTCCACAGGTATGGACAGATTCTGTCATCCTGGCTCCCCTGGCCTATTCCAGTGATCAACAGAGCTCCGTCCTCAACGTACTTCCTTTGGTATTCATATTAATGTTATTGGGGCTTGTTAGCTGGCGAAAAAAGTGGCTGGATTTCAACGAGAGAAGTATTCAATTCCTCGTAATGGTCATTGCCGGAGTGGTTTTTTCCTTCCTGAAAAGCGGGAAGGTAAACGGCCATTACCTCATGCAGATCTATCCCTTCCTGCTTATCCTCCTGGGAATTGCCCTTTCCAATACGGTGAGGTTAAAATCGCATACGTACGGCTACGCTTTAGCATTATTACTGCTAATCCCTGTGGAGACTTACGCCGAAATAGCCAACATAATTAAAAACAAAAAAGACCACGGGACGTATTTCAACGGAGAAGGTTTTACCGTACCCGACTTTATCCGTAAATACGGCCTGGACCAAGACAATATTCTTTTCTTCGAGTATCATATAGGTTACTGGCTACTGGATGCCAGGCCGCCCACAAAAGCTGCCACTCATCCCAGCAATATCTGCAGACCCTCTCTGTATCCCTATTTTCACAATCCCAGGAAAAGAGCCCTTGACGAATTGAAATACCTCCTGGACGATCTCAAGCCAAAGACAGTGATCACCCGAAAAGACAAGTCGGTCTTTGACAAGGAATACGTGGCAGAAGATGCCTATGTAAGGGAATACCTTACGGAGCATTACCAGCTGATGGGAATTTCGGGAAGAGCAGAGGTCTTCTCTCGACTAGAGGGCCATTAAGCCCTCCCTGAACTCAGCAGCATATTTGCGGATCACAGCCTTATCTATGGAAGCCTCTTCCGAGATCCGGCCCAGGCAGGGAACTCCTGTTTTGGATAAGATAATGCTTTCCGTAGAGGGATGTTCCTTCCCGCTGAACAGGAGAGTGGGTTTGAAACCCCTTGAGCTGAGCGCACCCAGGGTGAGCAGGGTGTGATTGATACTACCGAGATAATGCCTGGATACCACCACCACCGAGTAATGGGGCTTGATCAGGTCCAGAATAGTGTCTTTCTCGTTCAGCGGGACCAGGATGCCTCCGGCACCCTCGATCACCAGGTGATTTTTGGTCTGAGGTTCCACGATCCGTTCCAGTCCGATTTCAACACCATCGATCTCGGCTGCGGCATGCGGACTCATGGGAGTACGAAGTGCGTAGCTGTTCTGGTGAAAAAGAGATCTTGGATTGCTGATCAACCTTGCGACCTTTTGGGTATCGGAGTTGTCCAGATCCCCGGCCTGGACTGGTTTCCAGTAATCCGCCTGCAGGGCCTCCACAATGATCGCAGAGGCCAGGGTCTTGCCCACCTCTGTAGATATACCTGTAACAAATATTCGTTTCAAAGACTATTCCGGCTTAGTGATCATGCCACATTTAAGACACCTGTATTTCTTCTTTTCAAAAAACGG
>CBDTYM010000193.1:0-2885 GCA_965364605.1 uncultured Muriicola sp. | reverse complement strand
CATCCCAATCATCATATAGCAAAAGCTCAGATGCAACATTTCGGGGGGATGATCTCCTTTATTCCTAAGGGCAGCTCATTCAAAGACGCCGTCAGGATCGTGGAGAAGCTCCGTGTCTTTACCCTGGCAGAATCCCTCGGAGGGGTTGAGAGCCTGGCAGGGCATCCGGCGAGCATGACCCATGCCAGCATTCCCAAAGAAGAGCGGGAAAAAAGCGGTGTTGTGGATGCGCTCATACGACTGAGTGTGGGGATTGAGGATGAACGCGACCTCATCGCTGATCTGGAACAGGCTTTGGGATAAACATTTTATCAAATACTTAAAAAAAAGGGTGGTAAATTATGGAAATAATATAATTTTGCCGCTAGATTATCAATCTAATAACAGCCAATTAATATACTACGCCTATGGATGCAAAAATGGATGAAAAAATTAAAGCCTTCATGGATGAGGTCAAGGCCAGGAATGGCCATGAACCTGAATTCATACAGGCAGTGCAAGAAGTAGCCGAAACGGTAATACCCTATATCGCCCAGCACGAGATCTACAGCGGGGAGAATATTTTGCTGCGTATGGTGGAGCCCGAGCGGCTGATTTCCTTCAGGGTAGCCTGGGTAGATGATGACGGGGAGATCCACGTCAACCGGGGATACCGTATTCAGATGAACTCAGCAATCGGCCCATACAAAGGCGGTTTACGTTTCCACCCCACCGTAAATGCCAGCATCCTGAAATTCCTCGCCTTTGAACAGGTCTTCAAGAACAGCCTCACCACCCTGCCCATGGGCGGTGGAAAAGGCGGATCCGATTTTGACCCCAAAGGGAAATCAGATGACGAGGTGATGCGCTTCTGCCATGCTTTTATGACCGAATTGTGCAGGCATATCGGTCCCAACACGGATGTCCCAGCGGGGGATATCGGAGTGGGAGCCAGGGAGATCGGTTTCCTTTTCGGGATGTATAAAAAGATCAGAAACGAGTTTACCGGAGTACTTACCGGGAAAGGTCTTTCATGGGGAGGTTCCAAGATCAGGCCGGAAGCCACGGGTTACGGCACGGTCTATTTTGCCCAGAGCATGCTCAAGACCAGGGGAGAAGGAATAAAGGGCAAGACCACGGTCATCTCCGGTTCCGGTAATGTGGCCCAGTACGCAGCCGAAAAGGTCATTCAACTGGGTGGGAAAGTAGTCACCCTTTCCGATTCTGGGGGGTACATCTACGACAAGGACGGGATCACGGAAGAAAAACTGAAATGGGTCATGGACCTCAAGAACAACCGCAGGGGGCGTATTTCTGAATACGTTGAAAAATACAAATCGGCCACCTACCACAAAGGGAAGACCCCCTGGGAGGTGCCTTGCGCAATAGCCCTGCCCTGTGCTACCCAGAATGAACTGGACGGGGACGGAGCCAAGGCCTTGATTGACAACGGCTGCATCTGTGTGGCAGAGGGAGCCAATATGCCATCCACCCCCGAGGCGATCCACGCTTTTCACGATCACAGGATCCTGTTTGCCCCCGGTAAGGCCTCCAATGCGGGAGGAGTTGCCACCTCGGGCCTCGAAATGTCCCAGAACTCCTTGAGGATCAGCTGGACCCGGGAAGAAGTGGACGAGCGACTCAAAGGCATCATGGAAGATATACACGATTCCTGCATCGAATACGGCAAGGAAGAGGACGGGTTCTGCAACTACGTCAAAGGTGCCAATATTGCCGGCTTTGTCAAAGTAGCCGATGCCATGCTGGCCCAGGGTGTGATCTGATCAAGACCTTTTGAACAATCAAAGCCTCCCGGGAGACCGAGGAGGCTTTTTTGTACCTTTGGGCGCTGATAATTGTGCTATGCGCGTGACCACAAGGGCTATTGTTCTCTCCTCCATAAAATATGGGGATACCAGCCTGATCGTAAAAATGTTCACGCTTTCGGACGGTCTGAAGACCTACCTTTTAAAAGGGGTCCTGAAATCGAAGAAGGGCAAGTTGAAGGTTGCCTATTTTCAGCCTCTCACACAACTGGAGATCGTGGCGGTACACAGGAATAAAGGCAGTCTGGAACGCCTTCAGGAAGTGAAGGTGATCTATGCCTACGAGAGCCTGCATTCTGATGTCGTCAAGAATGCCCTGGCTTTCTTTCTGGCGGAAATGATGGGCAACAGCATACAGGAGGAAGAGAGGAATGAAGGTCTATTTCACTTCCTGGAAGCAGCTTTTCAATGGGCAGACCACAACCGGCAGATCGCCAATTTCCATCTCTACTTTCTCCTCGAGGTGACCAAATACCTGGGCTTCTATCCGGATATATCCCCTCCCAGAACGGATTATTTTGATCTGCAGGACGGTCAATACCTGCTCCGCCCTTCCTTGAACCCCCAGATCACGGGAGCCGAATTAACCCATTTTGAAGCCCTCTTAGGCACAAATTTTGATGCTATCCATACGATCCGGATCCCCAAGGAAGAAAGGCGGACTTTACTGCAAAAACTAGTGCTGTATTTTGAACTACATTTGCACGGTTTTAGAAAGCCCAGGTCCCTGGAGGTCCTGAATGAAGTATTTAGCTGAAGATGCGCTTACTACCCGCTATTTTGTTTTTCTTTTTGTTTCGCTGTGCCCTGGCACAGGAGATCACCGTTGTGGATGGTGAAACAGGTCAGCCTCTGGTCAACGCCCTCCTCTACAATGCCAGTAAAAGTAAGACTGCAATAACTGATGTGGACGGGGTTTGTGACCTTTCGGCCTTTTCGGCATCGGAACGCTTCACCATCAGTCACATAGGTTACGAGCCCAGGTTTACCAATAAGAACCAGATATTAAGGACCGGGAATCGCGTGCTCCTCTTCCCCAGGACGGAACAACTGGAGGCCGTGGTCATGTCCATTTCCAAA
>CBDTYM010000192.1:0-2955 GCA_965364605.1 uncultured Muriicola sp. | reverse complement strand
TGGAGCTTATTGACGACCTGGAGATAGTCCTGAAGAGGTCAGCAGAAGAAGGCTTTGCCATCACTGCCGATGACAATCTCATAGACGTGATCAAATTCAGGGTGGATGACGAAACGCTGATCATATCCTCCTTTTACGAAATCACCGGAAAGAAGGAGCTGTCTATCACGGTTTCCTACAATCAGCTCAGCGAGATCATCATATCCGAAGGGCAGCTGATCACCGGGGAAGGGGAGAGACTCAATACTGACCTTTTGAAGGTCACGGCTTCAGGCAACTCGCGATTAGACCTGGAAGGAGATGTGGGACAATTCAACCTGCAGATGGGGGAGAATAGCAAGGGGGATTTCACCATGACGGCAGACTCTCTCGCTGTTCAACTCAGGGAGAAAGCCGATGTAAAACTCTATGTAAATGCCTTTTCAGGGTCGGTATCTGTTCGAGATAATGCCTCTTTGGATGTAGAAGGAACTTCAGGTGGGGCTGAAATAGAGGTAGGGGACAACGGTCGGCTCAGGGCCGAGGATTTTGAAGTGGGTCGGCTTACAGCTTTATGCTCGGGTTCATCAGACGTCCGGATCCTGGCGATGGAGCAACTTCAGATAAGTCTCTCGGGATCCTCCAGGTGTTACCTTTTCGGGGACCCCGAAATTCAACTGTCCTCATTCAAGGACAGTGCAGAGTTCTTTAAGCGAAATAAGTGAGGTTCCCCTTTCAACAGGAAAAAGGAACCTCAAATTACACATAACCCCTTTGTTGGTCAGACCGCGATGGAACTTTTTGGTCCCGCCTCGATGATCTCCTGATTTACGCCCTCCTCGAATTTCTTGAAATTTTCAGTAAAGAGGGATACCAGTTTGTCTTTCGTCCGATCGTATCCTTCCTTGTCCTTCCAGGTATTTTTTGGGATAAGGACCTCAGCAGGAACGTCAGGGCAGCTTTCCGGGATCATAAATCCAAATTCCTCATCTTTCATGAAGGAAACTTTGTCAAAATCCCCATTGTGGATCGCGTCTATCATGGCGCGGGTGTACTTGAGTTTGATCCTGGAACCAACGCCGTGAGCGCCACCCGTCCAGCCGGTGTTGATCAGCCAGGCCGTCGCCTTGTGTTCTTTAATCTTTTCAGCCAGCAACTCGGCGTATTTGTTGGGGTGCCACATCATGAAGGCAGCTCCGAAACAGGCGCTGAAAGTGGCCTGGGGTTCAGTAACGCCCATTTCCGTACCCGCAACCTTGGCCGTATATCCTGAAATAAAATGGTAGCTGGCTTGCTCCGGGGTGAGTTTGCTCACCGGAGGCAGGACTCCAAAGGCGTCGCAGGTCAGGAAAATGATATTTTCCGGATGTCCTGCCACACAGGGGATCTGAACGTTATCGATAAAGTGGATGGGATAGGAAGCCCGGGTGTTCTGGGTGATTGAGGTATCCGTATAGTCCACTTTGCGCGTCTCCTTATCGTAGACCACATTCTCCAAGACCGTTCCGAACCGGATCGCGTTAAAGATATCAGGTTCGTTTTCGGCAGAGAGGTTGATGGCCTTGGCGTAGCATCCGCCTTCAATATTGAAAGTGCCTTCGTCTGTCCAGCAGTGTTCATCATCCCCGATGAGTTTACGTTTGGGGTCTGCGCTGAGGGTGGTCTTCCCGGTTCCGGAAAGCCCGAACAGGATGCTGACATCACCTTTGTTCCCTACGTTGGCTGAACAGTGCATGGGCAATACCCCTTCCAGCGGCATGAGGTAGTTCATGATGGAGAAGATCCCCTTCTTCATCTCCCCTGCGTACTGTGTACCCAGGATCACGACCTCTTTAGCCTCGAGGTTGACATCCACACTGGTCTTGGAAGTCATTTCCGAAGTATATCGGTTGGCAGGGAATCCGCCACCGTTGAAGATCACGTAATCTGGTTCACCGAAATTCGCCAGTTCTTCCCCAGAGGGCATGATCAGCATATTCTGCATAAAAAGCGCATGATACGCCCGGGTACAGATGATCCGTACTCTCAGTCTGTATTTTGGGTCCCACCCGGCGAAGGCATCCACGACATAAAGTCGCTCCCTGGTATTTAAGTAATCGAGGGCACGTTCGCGGTTTACCATATACGTATGTTCGTCCAGGCCGATATTGATAGGCCCCCAGTCTATATTCTTCTCTGATTCGGGATTTCGGACCACGCGTTTGTCCTTCGGACTCCTGCCGGTCTTTTCTCCGGAATACACCAAAAGGGCTCCCACGTCAGAGATAGCCGTTCCTTTTTCCTGGCGTAAACCCATTTCGTAGAGGACAGGAACACTGCTGTTCCTGAATACTTCTTTTACTTCAATTCCGTACTTTTTTAAATCAAATGATCCCATGAAAATGATATTTATTCTGTCTGGTTGAACTTCTACAGCAAAATTTGGAAATTAAGGTCAGTAAAAAGATGACTTTTGTCATCATCGTGTTTTTTAACATCATTGGTGGGACTTGAGGGGGTCAAGGCACCTTGGGATTTTCACTATCTTTGATCGTATGAACGAACACCTAGATCCGACGGCAGAAAATTTCTCCCAGGAGGAACTCGATATAGAAAGGGCCCTGCGGCCTGTGACCTTTGACGATTTTACCGGACAGGAGACCGTCCTGGAGAATCTTCAGATCTTCGTTCAGGCCGCCAATTTGCGAAACGAGGCCCTGGACCATACCCTTTTTCACGGCCCTCCGGGCCTTGGGAAGACCACCCTTGCCCATATCCTGGCCAACGAACTGGGAGTGGGGATTAAGGTGACCTCGGGCCCCGTTCTGGACAAGCCTGGAGATCTTGCTGGTCTCCTGACCAATCTGGAAGCACGGGACGTCCTGTTCATCGATGAGATACACAGGCTGAGTCCTATTGTAGAGGAATACCTCTACTCGGCCATGGAGGATTACAAGATCGACATTATGATCGAGACCGGCCCGAATGCGAGATCGG
>CBDTYM010000191.1:0-3160 GCA_965364605.1 uncultured Muriicola sp. | reverse complement strand
GCTGCCGTGGTGACCGTTCTATCTTATTTTGCCAGGGCCGAGGAATTACAGCAATATATCTTCTGGACCTTTGGTACCGTGGGAAATCTCGACAGCAAACAGGTACTGATTCTTGGTGGGATATTTACAATCGGTCTCCTCTTGAGCATCGGCAGCATCAAATCATTGAACGCCCTGCTCCTAGGGGAGAACTACGCGAGAAGCCTGGGTGTGCGCATCGGAAGATCCCGAAATCTGATCATCCTAGCAACAGGACTCCTCGCCGGGGCCGTCACGGCCTTTGCCGGGCCCATCGCTTTTATCGGTCTGGCAGTGCCCCACCTGACGCGCCAGCTCTTCAATGCAACAGACCACAGGATCCTCGTCCCAGGGGTCATCCTTTATGGGGCAATCCTGCTCCTGCTCTGCGACACCATCGCCCAGCTTCCTTCTTCCTCCTATGTTTTGCCAATCAACGCAATTACCTCAATGGTGGGAGCACCTGTGGTGATCTGGTTACTGTTGAGAAAGCGGAATATGATCTTTTGAGCCATCGGTCTTCTCTTTTGCAAAATACCTACCTTAGAAGCATGATTATCACATTCACGTCACTCTGAAAATGGCAGACATCCTGGAAACAGAACATCTGAGTATTGGCTATCCCGGCAAAAAAGGCAGGGATATCCTCATTGCCAAAAATCTGAGCCTTTCCTTGAAAAAGGGGGATTTTTGTGCCATAGTTGGGGCTAACGGGATAGGAAAGTCTACCTTGTTGCGGACCCTGGCCGGGGTCCAGACCCCACTTAGCGGTAAAGTTCGTATCATGGGCACGGAAATTCAGGCCTTATCCCCCCAGGAACTGGCCAGCTCCCTGAGTATCGTCCTGACAGAACCGCTTGCCACCCGAAACCTGACGGTGAGGGAACTCATCAGCCTGGGCAGGCAACCCTACACCAACTGGCTGGGCACATTGTCTCAGCGGGATACGGAGACCATTGACACCTCTGTCCGCAGAACGGGCCTGCAAGCCCTGGAGCACAGGAAATGCTATGAGCTCAGTGATGGTCAGCTCCAAAAAGTGTTAATCGCAAGGGCCCTTGCACAGGATACTCCTATTGTGATGCTGGACGAACCGACTACCCACCTGGACCTTTACCACAAAGTACAGGTCCTGAAAACCATGAAACGGATCTCAAAGGAATATGGAAAAACCGTGGTATACACCACACACGAGATCGATCTGGCCATACAATTGTGCGACCAGATACTGATCATGGACCATACCGGATACCATTTTGGCACTCCCTGTGAACACATCGAAAACAAAAGCTTTCAAAACCTGTTCCCCTCGGACCTGATCGGTTTTGACTCCAATACCGGAACTTTTAAAATCAAAAAGTAGTCCCCCGCCCATTCCGGTTTTACCGACAGAAGGCCTATCTTTACTGTAAAATGAATAAGAGATGAGTGCGGAGATCACCATGGTGATAATAGCCCTTTTGGCAGGCCTGATGGGATTTTTTCTTGGGAATTACATCGAAAAGTTAAAGAGAAAATCCATACAGAGTACCCTTGAGGAAAGGGAACGCCAACAGAGCAAAGGCAAGGAGGAGCTCGAATTGCGACTGAAGGCTGAGCAGGAGTCGGTGCAGGCCCTGAGAACAGAGAATACACGTCTGGCCCAGCAGGTGACCCGCAATGAGGCAGACCTGGAGAATCTAAAGCTTAAACTGGAGGAGCAAAAAGAGGAAGTAGCCGATCTGCAGGAGAAATTCACTAAGGAATTCGAGAATCTCGCAAACAAGATCCTGGATGAAAAGAGCCTGAAGTTCACCGAACAAAACCAAAAGAATATCAAGCACATCCTCAGTCCCCTTCAGGAGAAAATCCAGCTTTTTGAAAAAAAGGTAGAGGAGAGTCAGAAGGAGAACATCAGCATTCACTCCGCCCTGAAGGAACAGCTCCTCAATCTGCAAAACCAGAACCTCAAGATCACCAAAGAGGCCGAAAACCTCACCAAGGCCCTGAAGGGAGACAGCAAGATGCAGGGCAACTGGGGGGAACTCGTCCTGGAGCGGGTACTGGAAAAATCAGGCCTGGAGAAGGACAGGGAATATTCAGTGCAGCAAAGCTTTAAAAGGGAGGATGGCAGCCGTGTCCTGCCGGATGTGGTCATCAACCTGCCCGACGGTAAAAAGATGATCATAGACTCCAAGGTTTCCCTGACGGATTACGAGCGTTTTGTCAACGCCGAAGAGGACTTTAGGGAAAACCATCTCAAGAACCACATCAATTCCCTGCAAAAACACGTAGACCAGCTTTCGTCCAAGAAATACGAGGACCTGTACGACATAGAGAGTCCTGATTTTGTTCTCCTGTTCGTACCCATAGAAACAGCCTTTTCTGTGGCTATCAACCAGGATCCGAGCCTGTACAACAAAGCCTTCGAAAAAAATATCGTCATTGTGACCCCGTCTACCCTTCTCGCCACGCTTCGCACCATCGACACCATGTGGAACAACGAGAAACAACAGCGGAATGCCATAGAGATCGCCAGACAGGCCGGGGCTCTATACGATAAGTTCGAAGGCTTCGTAAGCGATCTTACGCGGGTCGGCAAGAAAATGGACGAGGCCAAGAACGAATACCGGGGTGCCATGAACAAACTGGTTGAAGGGCGCGGAAATATTATCACCACCATAGAAAAACTCAAAAAGATGGGGGCCAAGGCGAAAAAGTCTATCCCCGATACTATCCTGAAACGGGCACAGGATGACGACCTTCAGGAGGAAGAAGCCTCCCCTTTAAACCTCAACTAGGAGTATTCAATTCTTCAGCAGCCCCTGAATCCAAAAACCAGTAAAGTTCCCCGTTTTTTGGATTGACCAGGGAAGCCGGATATTTGCGATATCCGGGCTTATGCTCTGTGATGGCTGCGACCTTGTCGCTCTTCCCGCTCCCCGTGACCAGGAAGGCCACGATCCCAGCGCCATTGATCACCTTACCCGTTATGGTGATCCTTTGCTGACCGGTTTCCGGATGGTTGGCCACCTCACAATTCCGGCTTGAGTCCCACAAATGGATCTCATGAGGAAAAATAGAGGCGGTATGACCATCAGCACCCATTCCCAGAAGCACCAGATCGAAGACCGGCATCTTGTCCCGGCACAACAGATCCCAG
>CBDTYM010000190.1:0-3217 GCA_965364605.1 uncultured Muriicola sp. | reverse complement strand
TCTTCCAGTTCGGCGGGATCTCCAAACCCTCCATCATCATGACGGCCATCTTCCTGAGTTTTATCGGGGTCTTCGGAGGCCTGATGATCACGGGCTGGCCTTTTGTGATCATGATGACCATGATGGGTATCATCGCCCTGGCCGGGATCGTGGTGAATAATGGGGTGGTATTGCTGGACTATACCCAGATCCTCATCGACCGTAGAAAGGTAGTCCTGGGACTGGACGATTACGACCTCCTGCCCCTTGACCAGGTAACGGAAGCCATTATCAAAGGAGGTAAGGCAAGGCTCAGGCCTGTGATCCTTACGGCTGTGACCACCGTGCTCGGATTGATTCCCCTGGCGGTTGGTCTCAACATCGATTTCTTTTCCCTCTTTTCCACAGGGGATCCGAAAGTATACGTCGGTGGGGACAACGTGATTTTCTGGGGGCCGTTGGCCTGGACGGTTATCTTTGGCCTGATCATCGCCACCTTTCTGACATTGATCATCGTACCAGTCCTCTTCAACATTACCTATAGGATCAAGCTGTACTTCCGACCTAGCCGAGCCTCAAAGCTACAAAAGGCGGAAGCTAATATTGCCGCATAAAAAAAGGCCGCCCGATAAGGCGGCCTTTGTATTTGAGTCTTTACTCATTCTCCGATAACGGAATCGGCATGACGTTAAAGATCTGGTCTCCCGTCCTGTCGATAGGCAGGGTATTAGAAAGGTTGTAACGCCTCAGGTCGAACATCCTGTGATTCTCACACCAGAGGGAATACCTCCGTTGATTCAACATCTCGGTGGTCAGTGCTTCTGCTGTCAAAGCCCCGGCGTAATTGCCTAACGAGGCAGAATTCCGGATCACATTGATCGCATCCTCGGCCTCCAGGAGATCATTCGCCAGGATATTGGCCTCCGCATAGACCAGGATCAACTCCTCATTGCGCAACATATCGATAGGTGAAATATTAGACGCGTAGAGGGCCGTCTGATAGGCACCTGACAAGCCGTCCTGTGTCGTGGGATTGGCCCTTATCAGCGTTTTCTCATCCACACGGGTATCCCCGGGTTCGGCATCGGCGATAAAGGAATCGTGAACGATGATCTGGTCACCATTATTATCGGGGATCTTGTAAAGGTCATTTGTAAAATCACCACTGTCGAGGCTGAAAACATGTTGGGGCCCGAGATTCAGGTCCCCGCCCAAATCGAAATACGAATTGGAGAGGGCCGTAAGGGCCGCACTTCCATCCCCGTCATAAACAGCTGCGACAGCAGCCGTTGCCCTGTTGAACTGGGCAAAGGTGGCTGGGGTATCGAACCCGTCAAAACCGGCCAGGGGAAAAGGGAATTCCGATCCGGCATTATTGAGATCTGTCAAAGCCTCATCGAGCAGAGCGCGAATGGCCGTCAGGGCCGCATCGAATTCAAGGATGGGGCCCAGGTTATCCGGGTCGGCTACATCTACACGGGCCCGGTTGTAGGTCTTCAGCACCTCGATGAGCTCAAAGGCGATGATGGTCTTGGCATAGCCCCTGTATCCTGCTTTCTGAGTATCAGTGACAGAAGTTGTGTTATCCACGGACTGCAAAAGGATATTCGCATTCTTGATGGAAACATAACGGCCTGCCCAGGGGGCAGTGGAGTAAAAAGAGTTATTGTCCAGGTTGATTCCATTGGCTCCAAGAAGATCCTGGGTATTCCTGGGATCTGCATCGAAAAGGTACAACTCCCTGGCCATGGTTCCGGATCCCGTGGTCTGAATTCCAAGCGAGTTCCTCATAGCCGATTCAACTCCCACTACCAGGTTATTAAGCTGGTTTTGGGAGGCATCGGTGAGGACGCCGGCCAGACTGGGTCTGTTCGGGTCTACCTGTTCGTCAAAGGAACAGGCGGAGATAAAGGCACCAAAGAATACCAGGAGCGCCAGACCTCCTATAGATTTATATGTCTGTTTGATTTTCATTGCTATTTTTTTAGAAGTTAACATTTAAATGAAAATAGAACTGCTTGGTACTTGGGAAGGGTGTTACTTCTATCCCTGAGGACAAGCCGGCTCCACCGTTTACCGATGTTTCCGGGTCATAGCTGCTGTAGTCCGTTATGGTGAAGATGTTCCTTCCGGAAACACCTAGCTTTACACCTGTTACCGTATCCCCGAAAAACTCCAGGGCACTGGCTGGAAGGCGGTAATAGACCGCAGCCTCTCTCAGTCTGAGGTATCCGGCTGGTTCGACAAATCGCACAGCGGCGATGGGGGAAGCATTCCTCGCAATACCCTCTGGGGTATCCAGATCTGGGGTGGTGCCCCCAAGGTCTGTCAGTAACCTGGAAAGATTCAGGTTATCCCCGCCTTTCTTCCACTGAAGAAGGAAGGAGACATCAAACTGTTTGGCGATGGTAAAATTGTTGAAGAACCCCATCTGAAAATCCGGTTCTACATTTCCAATTTGCGTAGGCACCCCGTTGACGTTCCCCGCCAATTGTGTGACGGGCTGCCCTTCTTCGATGTAAAACGTTCCGAGCCCAAGGCCAAAACCAGCTCCGGGTTGCGGGAAGGCGGGCACATCCAATCTTGTGATCTCAGAGCGGTTGAACCACCAGTTGATGTTGGAGGACCAGAAGAAATTCTCTTCCTGAACCGGGTTTACGGTAATCCCAACCTCTACCCCGTAGTTCTTGAGGTCGGCCAGGTTGGTCGTCTCAGACCCGAAGCCGGAAGAAGTCGGCAGTACCCTGCTCAGAAGCAGGTCGCTGACATTCCTGTTGTAATAGGTCACTTCCAGGTTTACCTTGTTAAAAAGGCCGGCGTCAAAACCGACTTCAAACTCCGAACTGGTCTCAGGCTCAATGTCAGGGTCTCCCTTGAGCGCTGAAATAGAAGATCCTCCAATGCCGCCCACGGATACCTGGTTGAGGCCCGTAAAGGCAGAACCAAAGGCACCGGATGAACCGGTCTCCCCATAAGCTGCCCTCAACTTCAGCCGCTGCAAGGCTCCGTCATTCCAGAAATCAAAATTGTGCAGGTTCACTGCCAAGGAGGCTTTTGGAAAACCGTAGTATTTATTCGGATCCCCATTCAGGGTGGATTTGTCAAAACGGTAGCCTACCGTTCCGATAAGCTGATCCTGGTAGTTTCCTTCGACCTGAGCAAAGTACCCGAATTCCTTAACCGTGGAGGTGGTCTGATTGATCGCCTGGGCAGCTCCCTGTCCCAGATTGGTCTGGTT
>CBDTYM010000189.1:0-3337 GCA_965364605.1 uncultured Muriicola sp. | reverse complement strand
GATAAAGGCCTGAAAGGGCTGAAGGCACACGGCCTGGTCAAGGTGTTCAAAGAGGGAGAGGAACTCCGATGTAGCCTGCAGTAGGGCCCTTCTCGATAAACTACCTGTTAATATTTTCTAAATAATTTATAATCAGTAGCTTACATAGTGTGCAACTCATCGAAAAGCTGTTAAATTTTTAAATAATAACCTTCTTCTCACGTTTTATGGATACGGAACCCAAATCTGTGTCTATGAACAAATTCTACCTCTTAGGCTTTAGCCTTATTTTACTTTTCTCATGTTCCCAGGATTCCGGTATCCTCATCGATCAAGAACCCGAAGAGGAAGGAACCCTGAAAGCCTGTTTCGAACTCAGTGCCACCACGGTCAATGTCGGTCAGGAGCTGACGATCAGCAACTGTTCCGAAGGAGCCCTGTCCTATGCTTTTGATTTTGGGAATGGCACCTCCAGCGAACTTAAAAACCCCTCCGTGAGCTATGAGGAAGGGGGAAGTTATGAGATCACCCTTACCGTTTCTGACGAACAGGAGACCAGGAGTCAGACTAAAACGGTGACCGTACTGGTCATTGAAGCCTCATACCTATTTCCTGAGATCCCGGATGGCTTTACGGGTTTACCCCTGGAAGCAGGGATCCACCCGTCTACTGGAAATCTTTACACCCTTGAACTCTATCAGGATAATACAGGTACAGGCGGATCCAAGTTTTTCTACAGAGAGTTTGACGAGGACTTCCAGTATGCCTCCAATTATATTGCAGATAAACCGTATAATTCTGGAAGTGGTTTTGTGAACTTCTACTCCAACGGACGGATGAACTTTGTATTCTCCCGTACCCTGGGCAGCCTTTATGGCACGCAGGAGGTAAACTACACCAGTGTCTGGACCTTGCTGAACGCCATCAGCAGTGCCACCAAACACAGTTACGGAGCACTGCCGGAAGGCTCTGATTTTCTCTACTTCGGTACCCAGGTAGACGGCGGGATCTATAAAACAGCTGTAGAGAAACGAAACAGCAGCGGGGACGCCTTCGAAGTGGCCCTTAATGCCTTTGGGCCGGCAGATTCCATGATCGGGGACATGATTCCCGTGGACGGGGGATACGTCGCATTTGGGGCAGTCTTTACAAAGAACACCACCCTCCCTTATGTGTCTGATTACGCCCCTCTACTGGTATTCCTGGATGAAGCTTTGAACGTGACAGGTCATGTTATCTACGAAGATTCGGCCCTAACGGGCACCGTCGCTGATTGCAATGGATTCAACGGAAGTTACCAGCTTGCCGAATTGGCCAACGGCAACCTTGTGATGTACGCCAACGGAGAGGTCCGCGTCACCGACAGCACGGGCACTACCCTCCATAAAGAATTCTACGGGGATACCTCAAACATCCAGGCATTGTTATCGCTCGAAGATTCCTTTGTGATCTCGACAAACGACTACCTGAGAAAATTCAATATGGATGGAAGTGAGGTCGGAAAACTCAAATACAACGGGAACTATCTCCCGGAAATCATCTTCAAGGACAATACCCTGTTCTTTATAGCGGGATACGACCAGGAAGATGAGGTCAAGATCTTCTACGGTGCTTGCGATCAGGAGCTGCAGCTCATCGATCTGAGCCCGTAAAGGGTTGGTTGCCATGTTCGAAAAAGGGAGCTCAATGCTCCCTTTTTTATTTTTCCAACTAAAAAATAACCTCTAGATTAGGCCTAAATTCCAATCCATGCCTTGGAGCAAAAAGATAGGTCTATTCCTGGGGCCAGCCCTGTTCCTATTACTCATCAGCCTTCCGGACATCCTTCCCGGTAAGGAGTACGCCAATGCGGTGATCGCAACGGCCCTTTGGATGGTGGTCTGGTGGATCACGGAGGCGGTTTCCATCTCTGTCACTGCCTTGCTTCCCCTGGTGCTCTTCCCCAGTCTGGACGTTATGGACATTACCGATGTAGGAGCGAACTACGGCAGCCCCATCATTTTCTTATTCTTCGGGGGGTTTGTCCTGGCGCTCGCTCTGGAAAAAGTAAACCTGCATAAGCGCATTGCCCTGACGATCATTAAGATTACCGGGACGACTCCCAATAAGGTGGTCCTGGGCTTTATGATCGCGACTGCCTCCCTGAGTATGTGGATCAGCAATACAGCCAGCACAGTAGTGATGCTGCCAATTGCCATGTCCGTAATACGTCTATTGATCCACGACGAGGACGGTTTTACAAAGGACGACCGCAACTTTGCCCTCAGTGTGATGCTGGGGATCGCTTTCTCAGCCAACGCAGGCGGGATCGCGACCGTGATCGGCACCCCGCCCAATTCCGTATTGATCGGCCTGCTGGAAAACCAATATCAGATCGAGATCTCTTTTTTGAAGTGGATGACCTTTGGCCTGCCCTTTTCCGTCATCCTTTTGCTTATCTGTTACTGGGTCCTCGTCAAATGGTTGTTTCCCAACAGGCAATTGCAATTTGCAGCTTCCAGACAGGTCATCCAGGAAGAACTCCAAAAACTGGGGCCCACCTCGGGAAAGGAAAAAATGGTCCTGGCAATATTTGGGGTTACGGTCTTCCTTTGGATCTTCCGAACGGTCATCAATGGCATCTTTCCGTCTCTGGGACTTTCAGATACTATCATTTCTATGATCGGGGCTATCTCCATATTTTCCCTGCCATATAATTTAAAAAAAGGGGACTTCATAGTAACCTGGGGAGATACTCAGAAACTGGCCTGGGGGATATTGATCCTCTTCGGAGGAGGTTTGGCCCTTGCCAATGGAATGTCCAGCAGTGGGATCGTGGACGTGGTCTCCGGGGCCATAGCCAGCAGCGATCTATCCATCCTGTTCACTGCCTCCCTGCTCATTTTACTGATGCTTTTTATGACAGAATTGATGAGCAACGTGGCTTTGGTGGCGGTCCTGGCACCCGTAGTGGCGGGAATTGCGATCGGACTGGGTATACCGATGCTGCACCTGCTTATCCCCGTTACAATGGCCAGTAGTTGTGCCTTTATGCTGCCGATGGCCACCCCCCCGAACGCTATCGTCTTTGCCAGCGGATATATAGAAGTACATCAGATGGCCAGGGCCGGGATCTTACTGAACCTGATCTCCGTGATCCTCCTGATCTTGATGTTCCAATTCATCCTGCCCGTGATCTTCTAAAAAAAACTCCGGAAGAAATCTTCCGGAGTCTGTCCTTCTATCGTTAAATCATCTATCTTCCTATGGCAGGTACCGAATGGGCCTTGAGGAACTTCTGTACATCCAGATAAGGATCTGATGCCTCCTCTTCGATGTAATTGATTGAATGGATATCAAAGAAGTATTCGTGGGGATC
>CBDTYM010000188.1:0-3407 GCA_965364605.1 uncultured Muriicola sp. | reverse complement strand
AAGTGGTTCGTTAAACCAGATGAGGTAGACCGCTGTGAGCAGAAGTATTAAAGCAGTGAGGAGTCCTAATGACCATTTTACCCATTTCTTCACGACCTCTCCTTTTAAATAATGTTTATTAATAACCTACGGCTCTATCGTCACGCCTCGGATCTGCTCCTCCTTCGAGACGACCGTCTGGCAGGACGAGAATAGCATCGACCGAGCCCATAATCGGCGTGCGCTCTTCGTTGATTTCATATCCCTTTCTTTTCAGGAATTCCTTGGTTGCCTCCGGAAAACCATCGGGTTCAAAGATGATCTGATCCGGCAACCACTGGTGGTGGAATCGGGGGGCTTCCACGGCCTCTTGCCTACTGAGGTTGAACTAGTAGACATTGAGTATGGTTTGTGCTACAGCTGTGATGATGGTGGATCCTCCAGGAGTACCTACAACAAGCCATAAAGCCCCGTCTTTTTCTACAATAGTGGGGGTCATGCTGCTCAGCATGCGTTTACCGGGTTCAATGCTGTTAGCCTTTGCCCCAATCAGTCCGAACATATTGGGGACCCCGGGCTTGGAACTGAAATCGTCCATTTCATTGTTCAGAAAGAAGCCGAGCTCGTCACAGTATAATTTGGATCCATATGCCCCATTCAACGTTGTGGTAACCGAGACAGCATTCCCAAAAGCATCTACGATGGAATAGTGCGTGGTTTCGGTACTTTCCAAAATCTCAACCGTACCATGGGAGACCTCTTCTGATTTGGTAGCCTGATCAAAGGTAAAATCCTTCATCCGTTCTTTGAGGTAATTATCTTTCAAAAGGAAGTCGAGGGGAATCTCCACAAAATCGGGATCCCCCAGATAAAAATTCCTGTCCGCATAAGCTCGGCGGAAGGCTTCCGTGAGCAATTGGATGGCCTCTTCTGAATTCTGGTCATAATCCCCAATGTCATAGGGTTCGATCATTTTAAAGATCTGATTCATGGTGACACCCCCGCTGCTGGGCGGACTCATACTGATGATCCTCAGGTCCTTGTAATTGAAGATCACGGGTTGCCGCCAGACGGCCTCATATGCCGCCAGGTCTTCCTCTGTAACAAAACCTCCTCTTTCCTGAATAAAGGCAGCCAGTTTCTTGGCGGTTTCACCTTTGTAAAACTCGTCTCTTCCGTTGTCCTTGATCCTTTTCAGGGTGTTTGCCAAACTAAAGTATTTCAATGTATCCCCTTCTCGGCAACGGGAATAGAAAAAGGTTTCCTCCCCACTCATTTCTATGATCTGGTCCCTGTACCTATCCAGACGCTCTGCTTGTTTCTCAGTGACTACCACACCGTTTTCCGCCAGTGCAATCACAGGATCGAGAATGCGTTCCAGGGGCAGGCTCCCGAATTTTTCATGAACCTCAAAAACCCCGGCAATTGTTCCCGGGACCCCTACAGCTGAGGCTCCCTTCGTGCTCATCCCGGGGATGACATTGCCCAGAGAATCCAGATACATATCTTCCGTGGCCGACAGCGGGGCCTTTTCCCGGTAGTCCAGCGCTCCGACCTCTCCATTTTGTTTGCGGTAGACCATAAAACCACCTCCTCCGAGGTTTCCTGCATATGGATAGGCCACCGCCAGGGCGAGTTCAGTGGCTACCATGGCATCAAAGGCATTACCTCCCTCTTTCAGGATGGCAATCCCTATGGCAGAAGCCTCTTCCCGGGCAGAGACCACCATGGCCTTTTCGGTGACAAGACCGGTAGGTGCCGCAGGTGCTCTTCGGCAATAAGTACTTGTAAGAAGTAAAAAAAGAAGGCTTGAGAAGGTCAGCAGGGTGCGAAGGCGGGGCACGCTGGGTTTAAATGGATGGGTCATATAGAAGACGGATTGGTGAGTGCGTCGTATTTTTCTTTGGAAAAGATAATTAAATCCTCGAAAAAGAGGGAGAACTCATCCTCGAAATCACTGTAATATAGAAGAAGGTCGTCCACAGCTTTGTTCATATGACTTTTCCTTCCCGTACGGCGATAGAGGCCATTGAGTACGCGGTCTATGCCTTCAACAGTGGCGTAGCTCACCAGCCAGTTATCCCGTATCATGTAGGGCATGAGATGTTTTGTGGGTTCCGGAAGTATATCGTAACGCCTATTGAGCAATTGGTAAAAACGCTCCGCAAAGTCCTCCAGTTTTTCTTCCGAATAGCGCTTCCACCCGGAAGCCAGAAAATGATCGTAAAATACATCCACGATCACCCTGCTGTAGTGGCTGTGATTCTTATGAAGCCTCTTACTGCTCCTCCGGTATACTGGATGGGCGTCGGTATAGGTGTCGATGGCCCGGTGCAAAGAAATCCCCTTTTGCACCCGCTCGGGCAGATGCTCAAATCGGTTTCCACGGATACTGTCTGCAATGAAGTTGCCAATGCTGATCTCTTCATCATCAAAAGAGAGGAAGATATGGGCCAAAAAATTCATTGCCCGAATTTACAAAGAAGGAAAGAGGAAACTAACCTATACCTCTATATTTGCATAAACTTTTACGAATTATGACCTTAATCAAATCCATTTCCGGAATTCGCGGTACTATTGGCGGCAAGTCCGGCGAAAACCTCACCCCTGTAGATGCGGTTAAATTTGCGGCCGCCTATGGTGCGTTTCTCAAAAAGGACCATCCAGATAAACGGCTTAAAGTGGTCATCGGGAGGGATGCCCGCATTTCTGGGGAGATGATCCAGGATCTGGTATCTTCGACCCTTGTGGGCATGGGAATTGATATAGTGGACCTCGGTCTTTCCACCACTCCCACAGTAGAGATCGCTGTACCTCTGGAAAAGGCTGACGGCGGAATCATCCTTACAGCCAGTCATAATCCGAAACAGTGGAATGCTCTGAAACTGCTGAATGCTCAGGGGGAATTCCTCAGTGCTGCCGAGGGGCAATCTATCTTGGCCCTGGCCGAAAAGGAAGACTTTGATTTCGCATCCGTGGATGAACTGGGCACGGTGACCGAGAATGATTCTTATTTCGATATCCATATTGACGAGGTCCTTGAACTTTCCCTGGTAGATCGGGAGACGATAGCAAAGGCGGGTTTTAAAGTGGTTGTTGACGGGGTGAATTCCAGCGGGGGGATCGTGATCCCCAAACTCCTTAGGGAACTTGGGGTGGACGTTGTGGAGCTCTACTGCGATCCCACCGGTCATTTTCCTCATAACCCCGAACCCCTGAAGGAACACCTTCAGGATATCTGTGAACGGGTAGTGAAGGAAAAGGCAGATCTGGGCATCGTTGTAGATCCTGACGTGGACCGCCTGGCATTTATCTCCGAGGATGGAGAGATGTTCGGAGAGGAATATACCCTGGTGGCCTGTGCTGATTACGTCCTGGGAAAGACGCCCGGAAATACAGTTTCCAACCTTTCATCAACCCGCGCCCTC
>CBDTYM010000187.1:0-3522 GCA_965364605.1 uncultured Muriicola sp. | reverse complement strand
CGCTGGCCTTTAATCATATATTAATCCTAATTTTGTAAAAAATAGTTATGAGATTCCACACCAGAAAATGGGTTAAGCCCGAAGACCTCAATGCCAACCAGACGCTTTTTGGAGGCCGCTTGCTTTCCTGGATAGACGAAGAAGCCGCACTTTACAGCATCATTCAGCTTGAAAATAAAAAGGTGGTGACCAAGTATATGTCGGAGATCAATTTTATGAGTACGGCCCACCAGGGTGACATCGTCGAGATTGGTATCGAGGTAATCAAATTCGGAAAATCCTCATTGATCCTCAAATGTGAGGCGAGGAACAAAATGACCAGGGAGACCATTCTGACTGTAGACAGTATTATCATGGTAAACCTAGATGATCACGGCAAACCCCTTCCTCACGGAAAGACAAAGGTTGAATACGTAAAGGACAGGCTGGCAGACGCAGAAGACTAGCTATTGCATATCCTTTGCGACGGCCTGCACTTGATCCATGACCCTGAGGAGGTTCTCGCCCCAGAGTTTGGCGATCTCCTCTTCTGAATATCCTCTTTTGACCAATTCCAGGGTAACATTAAAAGTCTCGGAAGCATCAGACCAGCCTTCGATTCCACCACCTCCGTCAAAATCCGAACTGATCCCCACATGGTCTATACCGATTAGTTCAACCATATAATCGATGTGGTCGACAAAATCCCCCACATCCACAGCCTCAGGTGCATCCGATCGCTGGGAGGCAATGTCCCGGCCTATGGCCATTACCCTGGGATAATTCTCCAGAAACTCCTCCTGCTGGTCCGGGGTGAGAGACCTGTACTGGGAGCGGTCATACCAATTGATATCCAGGGAATCCGCTACTTCCTCGTAAAGCTTTTGCATATAGGCCCTTCTGGTCTTGTCCTTTTCATAGTTCAGGTAGGAGCTGAAGGCAACGGTTTGTACTACTCCGCCGTTCTCCTTTAACCAAAGCAGCTGCTCATCGTCCAGATTACGACTGTGATCACACAGGGCCCTGGCGGAGGAGTGGGACGCGATGATGGGAGCTTTCGTCAGATCGATGATCTGCTTCATTGAGGATTTGGCCGGATGAGAAATATCGATCATTATTCCAAGTCTATTCATCTCTGTAACAGCCTTTTTTCCCAATTCACTTAAACCATTATGTAACCAAATTCCGTCTTCCTCTCCGGTGTTCGAATCAGCGAATTGGCTATGCCCGTTATGAGAAAGGGAAACATATCGTGCCCCCAGCTCGTGGTATAATTCGAATTTCTCAATGTCCTCGCCTATGGGATATGCATTTTCCACGCCGATCATGGCTACGAGTTTTCCCGCATTGTGAATTCTTCGTACATCTTCAGATGTCAATGCCAGTTCAATTTGTTCCGGAGCGATCTCCTCGCAAAGCGTGTGGATGGCACCGAACTTGCCCATGGCATTCACTTCGGCCCGGGCATAGGCCGAAGGGGTCAGGGAATCTTGCCCAGTGTATACGATGAACCAAGCCACATCCAGCCCGCCTTCTCTCATTTTAGGAAGGTTTACCTGGGTTTCCAGGCGCTGGGTATAATTGATGCTGTCAGTGAAATTTCGCACATTGATGTCGTCATGGGTATCTATGGTGATTACCTTTTCGTGTATGCCTTTTGCCTTCTGAACCAGGGCATCCGTTTTATCTTCGGCGGTTTCTGCACAGGATATCATCGATAAAATGCAGAATAACAAGATGAAATGCTTCATGTGAATTTTTTTAGACCTACAAATAAAGCAATTTGACAACACAATACAGGGGGTAGGTAACAATTAATTGTCTCCCCTTGTCCAAATGGGGATTTTAGGGGAGAAATCACCACTCAAAAACCGGATCTTGAAATCAAAAAACCTGCTTACACAGATCTCCGACCTGGAATCGGCCCTCAATAACTTTTCCTTTGAGGAACTCAGTACCTCTGAAGCCAATAAGCTCAAGGGATCCTTCGATAGATTTAAGAATGAATTGGAGGCCAGAATATGGGGTTACGAACCCGAATCATCTGCAGAGAATCCTGGTTTAAATCAAAGATCAGGAGAATCCTATCTCATTGCCAAGGTCAGCCATGAAGCACGTACCCCTCTCAATGGGATCATGGGTTTTGCTGATCTGCTGAAGGAAGGTGACCTGGATCCTGTGCAGGAGCAACAGGTGAATGCCATCATAACAGCTTCCCGATCCCTGCTGGAGATCATCAACGAACTCCTGGAATACGCTAAACTGGAAGCCGGATCTGAAGAATTCAAGGAGGTGTCATTTAACTTCCACAACCTTATCCGGGAAGTTTCCTATCTCTGCGACACCCTGATCGTCGATAAAAAGATCGTTTTTGAGGCGGTTACCGATCCTAAAATCCCGACCTTTTTGCTGGGTGATCCCTCCAAGCTTACCCAGGTACTCCTCAATCTGTTGGGGAATGCCATCAAATTCTCGGAGGAAGGTACCGTTTCCCTGAACGTAAGGCTTTTAAAGATCGAGAAAGGCTGTGCTCATCTCGACTTCCGTATCACAGACACGGGTATCGGTATCCCACAGGAAGACCTCGATCATATCTTCGACGCTTTCAGGCAGGCAGGGCAACATACTTTTTCGAAGTATGGAGGGGCCGGACTGGGGTTGAGTATCGTCAAGCAGATCGTAAACAGGATGGGGGGTAAGATATCGGTTCAAAGCAAGGTCAACCAGGGCACCCAGTTCGCGTTGAGCCTGAAATTCAAAGTCGGGCAGGAAAAAATTAAGAGCCCTGAAATAAAGACAGAGCCTTCTGATCGTGATCTCGCGAGACTCAATGTGCTCGTTTTCGAGGATAATCCTCTGAACCAATGGCTGATAAAAAAGCGGCTGAAAAACTGGGGTTGCACCTTCTTTGTCACAGAACACGCTTCGGAGGGGATGAGTATACTGGCCAGGGAGCAGATTCACCTGGTCTTTATGGACCTCCATATGCCTGTGGTAGACGGATACGAGATCACTCGTAGGATCAGGGCGTCGAAAGATGCTTCTTTTTCACAGGTGCCTATCATCGCGCTGACGGCCGATTTTTCTGCGAGTGACAGGGAAAAAGCCGCTCAAAACGGTATAACCGATTACATCCTGAAACCTTATACTCCTGGTGAATTACTTGAGAAGCTTACAACCTACGGATTTCCAGGCACCGGTAAATCGAAGAAAACTAACGAGAACCAATACGGGGAATCCGGCACAGGAAAGCAGGGTCAAATGTATTCTGCCAATCTCACAGGTATGCTGGAGGATTGTATGGGGGAAGTGGAAATGCTGGAGGAGCTGATCTCCCTTTTCAAAGGCAATGTGCTCGAATTTATTGGTAAGGCCAAGATGCATCTCAAGAACCGGGATCACGAACAACTGCAATTCTCAGCCCATAAAATGAAGTCGGGCCTGGCCATGATACAGGCCGAGCACCTATTGAACCTTGTGAAAGAGATTCAGCAGCAATGCAAGACCAGCCGGGATTTTCAGCGCTTGCAAATCCTGTTTGAC
>CBDTYM010000186.1:0-3522 GCA_965364605.1 uncultured Muriicola sp. | reverse complement strand
AAAAGGCCTGGGAGGCCTGCCAATCTTAGGAACCATCTGGTGGGCCGGTACGGCTAACGCACTCGGTAAAAGTCAGGAACGCACAGAGATCCTGGAAAAGCTGAAAATCGAGCCCTCACTCCCTACCGCCCTTCCGGAGATCGGAGGGGAGCCCATACGTATAGGGATCATAGGTTTCGGGATACGGGGGGAGCAATTATGCAGGGCCCTTGGCTTCGCAACTCAGGAATGGATAGAGCGTATGAAGGAGGAGGAACGTCTCAACGGTAACACACAACTCAAGGAATTCCAGGAACAGGAAAAACTGAATCTGAGGATAACCGGGGTATGCGATATTTTTGACATTAGGGCTGAAAATGCCATTGCTTCTTTCTCCACACCGGAAAACCAGGTAAAGCGGTATAACACGCATCAGGAAATGATCAGGAGTGGGGAGGTGGATGCTGTGATCATCGCCACTCCAGACCACTGGCATGCACCCATGGCTATAGATGCCCTGGAGAACAATGTCAATGTCTATGTGGAAAAACCCATGACCCACACCATAGAGGAAACCTACAGGCTGAGGGAAGCCGCTAAGAATTCAAAAGCCCACCTCATGGTAGGTCACCAGCATCGGCAGACGCTGAGTTTTAAAACCGCCAGTGATATCATTGACAAAAAAGTCCTGGGCCATGTGTCTGTGGTGCAGACCTTCACCAACCGGAATGACGATAACGGGGCCTGGAATTACGACATTCACGAGAAGGCAAATGAAGAGACGATAGACTGGCAACAGTTCCTGGGCAGTGCTCCACAGATTCCATTTAACAAGAACCACTTTTTCCGGTGGCGAAAATGGTGGGCCTACGGATCCGGTCTTTCAGGAGATTTGCTGACGCATGATTACGACCGACTCAATTGCGTACTCAATATGGGAATCCCGAAATACATAACGGCCTCAGGGGGTATCTATACCCATAATGATGGCCGGAATGTACCAGACGTGCTCCAGGTTAATATGGACTTCCCTGATTTTAGTACGGGAAGCAGCCAGAAGGCAGGCAAGGAAAGAGGAATGACCTTTACCTATAACGCTACATTAGGTAATGGCTTCAACAGGCCCACTATACTTATGGGGCATGATGCCTCCATGGAACTCGGCAACAACCTGACGATCTGGCCAGACAGCGGTTCAACCCAGTACGCCCAGATGATAGAAGAGGGAACAATGAAACCAAATGTTCCCATCTATCACTACAATCCGGGTGCGAACATACCGGATGCCGTCTCCTCGGCCACCTCTCAATACTTTGCGGATAAGGGCCTGATGTGGACCTACATAGACGGGGTTCGCGTCAATTCCACTTATTTACACCTCAGGGAATGGCTGAGTGTTATTAGGAATGGGGGAACGCTGAGTTGCGGTATCAAGGAAGGCTTTGACGAGGCTATGACCGCCCACATGACCGGCCTGGCCTACAAATTGGGAAGGCGAATTGAATGGGATCCCGTGGCAGAATTGATCGTACCCATAGAGGGTATCGATTATGACGAGGTCTTACTCTCCAGCGTATAAAAAACGCACGCTGATAGAAACAAAAAACCTGCTTTTTAGCAGGTTTTTTTTATTGAAACCATTGATGCACAGGAGGGTAACCCCCAAAACTGACAAATGTCATAGTAAAAGTTTGGTAATCGGTCTACTTTAAGGGTATTAAATCAAAAGTCATGCAAGTCAAGAAAAACCCAAAAGCCGATTTGAATAGGAACAGCGGCCTGTATTTTGTGATCGGGCTGACTGTCGTTTTGTTCCTTACATGGCGTGCCCTGGAATATAAGTCGTATCCCAAGGATGAAGTCGTCCGGGAAATGGTCCAGGCCGTCGATGACCTAAAAGAAGATGTTCCTGTTACTGAAATGATCAAGACCACACCTCCCCCTCCCCCTCCTGCAGCTCCCGAGGTGATCGAGGTAGTTGAAGATACCGAAGAGGTGGAGGAGACCATCATTGAGAGTACTGAGACCAGCCAGGAGGCTGTAATTGAGGATGCCATAGCCGTAGATGACGTAGAAGTGGGAGAAGAAGAAGAGGAGATCGTTGTGCCCTTCGCTATCATCGAAAATGTACCCATCTATCCCGGGTGTGAATCTGCCAAGAACAACGACGAACGCAAAGCCTGCTTCCAACAAAAGATTCAGGAGCATATCATCAAGGAGTTTACCTATCCTCCTGCTGCCCTGGAACTCGGAATTAAGGGCCGGGTATTTGTGCAATTTGTCATCGATTCCAAAGGTAATATCGGAGATATCAGGATGAGAGGCCCGGACAAGACCCTGGAAAAGGAAGCCCACCGTATCGTCGCGTCATTGCCAAAGATGGTACCTGGTAAACAAAGGGGAAGACCTGTTTCCGTACCCTATAGCATACCGATAAACTTCATTATACAATAGGATTTTACAAAAGATTCATCTCTTGAGAAAGGTCTAGGTGGGGCTGGACCGTGAGATGGATCTTTTTTTATGGTATTCTGCTAGTTTCTTAGGCCCTTCCAGTACTACCCTGACAATTTGCAGGGTTCCGTCTTCCCTGGTGGCGATATGCCATTTGATCAGAGCGATCTCACCCCCGGATATCTCTATCCCGGTAATGCTCCTTGGGTGTACACAACTGCCGTCATTGAAAAAGGGGATGCCGTCCGGAGAGGCGAACCTGGGACGGTGTGTATGGCCTGCAATGGTCAACAGAGAATCATTTTGAAGGATCCATTTTTTGATCCTTCGCTCTACTTTGATCAGTTCCTTATAATTTTTTGCCGGACTGGTCGGGTCTGCTATACCCCATACCTGCAGGGGTTTCCATAGGACCCTCACCAGAAACCTGCCCCACCTCCAGAAAGTATAGTTAAACCAGTCTGCCTGATGTCCGTGGATCAGGAAGATCTCCTGCCCGGTCTCCCGGTGTTTGAGGATCAGGCCTTCGTGGAAGGAGAGGTCGGGAAACAGGGGTTTGTCTATTTCGTCTATGGGGTCAAAGTAACTGCTGAGGTATTTCTTTACATAATCCGGGTCTTTGTAGACCATGTCATGATTTCCCCACAACATATGCATGCGGTTGCCCAGGTAAAAGTCGCGCAATAACAGGTACACATTTTTGTGTGCCTCAAAAAGTTCTTCAAATTTCAGATTCTCCCAGAGTTCATCCCCGTCTCCCAGTTCACAGTACTGATAGCCTTCCTGGAAGTAATGTCTCAGGGCGTGATAATATATATTCCTGTTATTGGCAAAATCGTCTGCAAAACTGTTGTCGCCCCTGTGGCAGTCACTGAAAAAGATGAATTTGGAAGAATCATCAAAGAGCAGGGTCTTCGCTTCTCTGTAGGCCCGATTCAGTCTTTTGGTGGAAGACATGGTTTTGTTTTGGGTAAATATCCTTAAAAAAAACGTAGCATCCGGGATGGATTTCGCGGAATACGGATTGTCTTCCTAGGGTTCCGCCAAAGGCATAAAGACTTCGGCTTTCCAATTTATCTCATCCACTCC
>CBDTYM010000185.1:0-3555 GCA_965364605.1 uncultured Muriicola sp. | reverse complement strand
TAATTAAAAATATATTTTGAAGTATTTTTAAGAAAAAAATCAGGCTTCCGAAATAAGGCCCTCAGTACTAGGATTTTGTAGTATTACCCAATAAAAAAGGCTAATAAAGATAAGGAAAATGAACAATCCCCGCAACTATTTTTTTTCTTTTTGCTGCTGATTCCATTTGTTGGTCAGAGAGGCATAGTCATAGTCCAAAACTGACTCCTGTCGCTGTAAGACGCGTTCCGCAAAAGCGCGTTGCAAAATATCCTCGATCAGGTAGTCCTCGTGAACCGTTTCAGGACTGAATTCTTCCTTAATACTGATCTTAAAGATCCTGGCCGTGGTATTGTACCAAAATGCCCTCCAGCCATTCCGCAATTCCTTGACCAGGTCAAAAGCGGTCTTACCTGTCTGGCGGTAGATCAACTTTACCAATATTTGTCCCTCCGTCCTCGTAAGTTTCTTCAATTCCTCTGAGAATTCTTCTTCTATGTATTTCTGAACCTTTCGGGTATATCGCTTTTTCTTTCTTTTGGATTTGATCATCTCTAGGCTGTCATTCAGGCTCACCAGTCGCTCTGATGCCATTTTAGCGTAGGGATAGACCTTCAGGGTCTTCCTTTTGAGTATATAATACCGGAGTTTGTCCTCGTAAGATGAGAATTCCAGTCTTCCGAACAGAAACACTTCATCAAGGGCAATAGATGCCCGGAAAAGGGAGTCCCCTTCCATGATGATAAGCTTCTCCTGTATGGAATCCAGTGGAACCTCTTCTACCTGGGCATGAAGCTCGGCAGAAGACCATCCGATCAGCCCGCATAAACCAATAATTAAAATCCTCTTCATCGCATTTCGAATACTATGCCAAAATTAATCATAAAGGCCTTTCGCAGTTATTAATTAAACGTGAATATTGCTAAGTTTGTATGCAAATTTTAAACGTACATGAGCACCAAAAAAATACTCACCAAGAAATCCATCGATTTCTTTGAAAAATATCTTAACAACGCCTCCCCTACCGGCTATGAGTGGGAAGGACAAAAGCTCTGGATGAATTATCTGAAGCCCTACGTCGATACCTTTATCACTGACACTTACGGTACGGCAGTCGGGGTGATCAATCCGGATGCGCCTTACAAGATCGTCATCGAAGGACATTCAGATGAGATCTCATGGTATGTGAACTACATCACAGACGAGGGCCTTATCTACGTCATTCGCAATGGGGGCAGCGATCACCAGATCGCCCCTTCAAAATGGGTCAATATCCATACCAAAAAGGGAATCGTAAAAGGAATTTTTGGCTGGCCCGCCATACACACCAGGGATAAAAGCAAAGAAAAACCACCACAATTAGACAATATTTTCATCGATGTGGGGGCCAAGGACAAAGAAGAGGTGCTCAAACTCGGGGTCCACGTGGGATGCGTGATCACCTACCCCGACCAATTCCACATTCTCAATGAGAACAAATTTGTGTGCCGCGCCATAGATAACCGCGTTGGAGGATTCATGATCGCAGAAGTGGCGAGACTGTTACACGAAAACAAGGTGAAACTCCCTTATGGACTCTACGTGACCAATTCTGTACAGGAAGAGATCGGCCTGAAAGGCGCGGAGATGATCACCCAGACGATCAGGCCAAATGCCGCCATCGTCACGGATGTATGCCACGACACGAC
Organism: uncultured Muriicola sp.; assembly: GCA_965364605.1. GTDB lineage: Bacteria > Bacteroidota > Bacteroidia > Flavobacteriales > Flavobacteriaceae > Muriicola. Next base: position 1,888 of record CBDTYM010000185.1, on the reverse strand, counting down.
CACGCCCATGATCGACAAGAAGACCCAGGGCCACACAGAGATCGGGGCAGGGCCCGTTATTTCCTATGCCCCGGCCGTACAAAACAAATTGAGGGAGCGCATCATCGATATAGCCGAAGCTAAAAAGATCCCCTTCCAGCGGATGGCTTCTTCACGAGCTACCGGAACAGATACGGATGCCTTTGCCTACAGCAACGGAGGTGTGGCATCTGCCCTGATCTCCCTGCCGCTTCGGTATATGCACACCACTGTGGAGACCGTCCACAGGGATGATGTGGAAAATGTGATCCGTCTCATTTACGAAACCCTGCTGACCATCAAGCCCGGGGAGACCTTCAGCTATTTCGAATAACAAGAAAAGGAAACATACATACCCTTTGAGTAATTCTGATCAAATGGACGAGTGGGTAGACGTCCTGGACCACGAGGGAAAGGAAACCGGAGAGCGAATCCTAAAATCGGAAGCCCACAGAACCGGGGTCTTCCATCCCACGGTGCATATATGGCTTTATACCGACTCAGGAGAAGTGTTGCTCCAGCAACGATCGAAGACAAAAGAAACATTTCCCCTTTGCTGGGACGTCTCCGTGGCCGGCCACATAGCCGCAGGGGAAAATGTTGTCCCCGCTGCTGTTCGAGAGATACGTGAAGAAATAGGGTTGGTGGCCAGGGAGAAAGATCTAATCCCAATTGGGATATTCAAATCGATACAGAAACATGCCAATGGGATAACCGACTGCGAGTTTCACCACACGTTTCTCTGTGGTCTTCATCATCCTATATCTTCCCTGACCTTACAGGAAGATGAAGTTCAGGACATCAGGCTGATCTCGCTGGAGGCCTGGGAAAAAGAACTCTTTGATTCTTCTTACAGGATGAAGTACGTGCCGCACGATCCGAAATACTACAAGGAAGTGATACAAGCAATCAGGAACCGGATAACAACGATTGGATAAACAAGGCCAGGTCTGCCCAGGCGTATGTCTCCTGCGTTCCCTTTGCCATATCCTTGATCACTACATTTTGCTGTTCAAGCTCATCCTTGCCCAGCAAGGCAACAAAAGGAATATTGCGATTATTTGCGTATTTGAGCTGTTTTTGCAGTTTGGTATCTGACGGGTAGAGGTCGGTCTTTACAGCTGCTCTTCTCAATGTCCTGATCAGGGGTAATGAAGCCAGGGCTTCTTTCTCGCCAAAGTTGACAAAAAGGACCTGAACCGATTCCGAAACGGTCGATGGAAAAAGACCGAGTTCCTCCATAACCAGGTAGATCCTGTCCAGACCAAAGGAGATGCCTACCCCACTGAGATCCTTTAATCCGAAGATCCCGGTAAGATCGTCATACCTGCCACCCCCGCCGATGGAGCCCATGTCTACCCCTTCCGGAGCTGAGACCTCGAAAATGGCGCCTGTATAGTAGTTCAATCCTCTGGCCAGTGTAACATCTACTTCAAGAACACTGCTATGTAAGCCCAGCTTATCAATGGTGCGTAAAATAAACCTGAGATCTTCGATTCCCTCCATTCCTATAGCGGAATCCTTCAGGAAATCAGACAATACATCCAAAGGAGGAAGCGTGTTATTTTTCAGGGAGAATAAAGGCATCGCTTTTTGAATCGCCTTCTCAGTGATACCTGCTTCGGTCATTTCCCTGATGACCCCCGCCGCCCCTATTTTATCCAGTTTATCCAGGGCCACCGTGAACGGGATGAGTTTATCAGAAGCCCCGATCGCTTCAGCAATACCGCTGAGGATCTTTCTGTGGTTGAGTTTGATCCTCACCTTCTTCAGGCCCAGGTCGCCAAACACCGCATCGTACAGCTGTACAAACTCAACTTCCTGCATTAGGGAACTCGGACCTACCACATCGGCATCACACTGATAGAAT
>CBDTYM010000184.1:0-3566 GCA_965364605.1 uncultured Muriicola sp. | reverse complement strand
GCAAAAGGGCAGGCCTTTTCCTGCTTCAGCTCTTTGCGAAATCTGCAAAGAAACCCTCCTTCGCCCCTACCATCCTAACCGTGGAGGAATTTGTCGCGAACCTTTCCGGGCTGGGCTATGCAGGTAACACTCAACTGCTTTTCGAACTCTACCACGTATACAGTGAGCTTCACCGGCAGGAAGCCGAATCTTTTCACGAGTTTTCAAAATGGGGTGGGACCTTGCTTCAGGATTTTAATGAAATTGACCGCTATCTCATCCCTCAGAAACAGCTTTTCTCCTACCTCAATGCGATACAGGAGACCGATCACTGGTATGTAAAACCTGATAAGACCCCCCTGATAAAGGCATACCTTAAATTCTGGGATTCCCTCGAGCCCTTGTACGACCGATTCTCTGAACACCTGGCTAACATGGGTATTGGCTATCAGGGCCTTGTCTATCGCAAAGCCAGTGAAGCCGTGGACGAGTACGCTGAACAGACTGATTCCTTCCATATATTTATAGGTTTCAATGCCCTGAATGCAGCCGAATCCCTCATTGTACAGTCACTACTGAGGGACGAGAAGGCCGATATCTTCTGGGATATCGATCCAGTGTTCCTGGAAGATCCCATACACGATGCCGGACTCTTTATCCGCTCCTACCTAAAAAACTGGAAACACCTGACCCCTGACATCCAGAGAAGCCTATCAAGGACCTATCACTTACCCAAAAACATCAAGATCGTAGGCGTGCCCAGAAGCGTCTCTCAGGCGAAGTACGTGGGGTCTCTCCTCGACAAACTGATCCAAGAAGGCAAGCCGCAGACCAGCACCGCTGTGATCCTGGGGGATGAACATCTGCTAAACCCCATCATAAACTCTATTCCCTCTTCGGTTGGTAGCCTGAATATCACCATGGGGCTGCCCCTATCCCAGACCCCTGTCGCCAGCCTTTTCAATGAATTTATTTCCCTCTATGTAGGCCGGCAGGGACGTGGATGGTACCACCAGGATTTACTTTCTTTTGTCTCCCATCCCTATATCAAAGGGCTTTTCCAGAAACCGGAAAGAACACTTGGCGATCTCGACCGGAAGATCAGGGAAAAAAACTGGATCTACCTGACAGTCTCTCAGATACACAGGGCAGCAGATCAAAGGGATCAGGAAGTTTTTCAATTGCTCTTCTCAGAAAACTATTCCACCCCCCTCTCTCTTCTGAATGCTTCGGCCTTGCTGATCAAAACACTAAAGGAAGGGCCGCATACCTCCGGAGACGCCATGGCCATGGAATACCTCGCTAAAATGGAATCTGTTTTCAACGAGATCCGGGTATTTGTACTCAAATACGAATTCATTACAGACCTTCGGTCTTTTCATAGCCTGTTCAGGGAACTTATGGGACGGGAAACCATTGATTTCTATGGAAAACCCCTGGAGGGGATACAGCTCATGGGAATGCTTGAAAGCCGTAACCTTGATTTTGAAACGGTAATCATTACTTCGGTGAACGAGGGCATCCTCCCTTCGGGAAAATCTCATTCTTCCTTTATCCCATTCGACCTGAAAAAGGAGTTTAAAATGCCAACCTACAAGGAAAAGGATGCCGTGTACACCTATCACTTCTACAGACTTCTTCAGAGAGCAAAAAATATTTACCTGCTCTATAACACAGAGCCCGATGTTCTGGAAGGGGGAGAGAGAAGCAGGCTTATTTCCCAAATCCTTACGGAGGGCCGCAAGCAAGGAAGCCTTGAGCACATTATCGCCTCTGCCCAGATCAAATTGCCGGCTCCTGAAAATCAGGTGATAGGAAAGGATGAGACTGTCATTGAAAGACTGCGCAAGCAGGCCGTAAAGGGCTTTTCGCCCTCCGCTCTGGGGACCTATATCAGGAATCCCCTGGAGTTCTACAAAAAATACGTCCTGGGCATTCCCGAACCCGAGGAGGTCGAGGAGAACATCGCGGCAAATACCTTCGGAACCATTATCCATGCCAGTCTGGAAAATCTGTATTCTCCCTGGGTTGGAAGCATTTTGCTATCTGAACAATTGAGGGCCCGTCTCCCTGATATCCCGGGAATCGTACGGGACGCTTTTTCAGAACACTACCCCGAGGTGAATCTGGAACGCGGAAAGAACCTGATCGCATTTCAGGTCATACAGAAGTACCTGGAAAACTATCTGGAGATAGAGATCCAAACCTGTACCGATCACGAGGTGGAGCTGGTCGCAATTGAAGAAGAACTGAAGATCCCTCTGGAGTTTCCGGAACTCTCATTTCCCCTCTACCTGAAGGGGACTATTGACCGGGTTGACCGCTTGGATGGCGAGCTTAGGATCCTCGACTACAAGACCGGTACGGCAAAAAAATCGGATGTGGAGGTGACAGACTGGGAAGATCTCATCCTAACTCCTGAAAAGGGGAAGGCCTTTCAGATGTTGTGCTACGCCCTGATGTATCACTACGAGCATCCCGAAGTTCACTTCGAGGCGGGTATTGTCCCTTTTCGCACCCTCGACCAGGGTATTTTTCGACTAGGGTTCAAAGACTCCAGGGCTGGAGGAAAGTCCAGAAAGACAACCCTGGAGCCGGAAATCCTTGAGGCCTTCCGGGAACAACTCAAACAGCTGCTCAAAAGCCTGTTCGACCTTCAGGTACCCTTTGAGGCCGATGCACTTTAATCTTATTTTTTATCGGGGCGCGTGGGCCTAACTTCAACCTTGCTGGGCAGGGTTCTCGGGTTCATCCTCAAAAGGTCCTCTACCAACTCACCTATGTCCTCTGGCTGTATTTTCCAGGCATCGGATGCATCCGGTTTGTTTCCGTTGAAGTGGGAAGCCACGGATCCTGGCATGATGGTGGAAACCTTGATGTCGTAACCCCTGAGGTCTAACATGGCCGCCTGGGTAAAGCCGACGAGGCCAAATTTTGTGGCGTTGTACCCAGAACCGGAGGCAAAGAAATTCGTCCCCGCAAGGCTGGCGATAGTGATATAATATCCTTTTGAATGCTTTAGTGCATCCAAGGCCGCCTTTAAGGTGAAGAACGGGCCGTTCAGGTTCGTATCGACCATCTTCTGCCAGTCTTCAAGGCTCAGCTGGTCTACCGTATTAAAAATACCGATACCGGCATTTGCGATGACCACATCAAGTTGGCCCCATTTGTCCAGAATCGCACTTACCGCACTTACCTCATCCTCTGGCCGTGTCACATCTGATCCCAGACCAAGGACCTTGTCCTCTGGCCCCAATCTGTGGGCCGCAGTCACTGAATCTGCCTTATTTCTTCCACTTATTGCAACTTTCATACCCGCTTTCAGGAGGGTCTCGGCGATACCATAACCTATTCCCTTGGTACCCCCAGTGATATAGGCTACTTTTCCTTCAATCATATTCATTTCTCTGTTTTTGCCCTAAAATACAGCACTGACCGGCAGTAGTAAAGTATAGGGCGTTATTCTTTTCTTAAATAAAAAGATCGGGATTTTGAAACTATTCTAAAAATTACTTCCTTTGCCCTTCCTATGCGGGGGATTAGCTCAGCTGGCTAGAGCGCTTGCATGGCATGCAAGAGGTCACCGG
>CBDTYM010000183.1:0-3578 GCA_965364605.1 uncultured Muriicola sp. | reverse complement strand
TTTAGATACCGAGGACAACTGTCCTCTTGTGGCCAATCCCAACCAGGAAGATGCTGACGGGGACGGCATAGGAGATGTCTGTGATGACGATGCTGACAACGATGGCGTACCGAATGCGGACGACCTTTGCGATAACACACCTCCCGGGGCCGTGGTGGACGTAACCGGTTGTGAGGTCTTTACCCTGCCTTCAAGCAATTTCAGGATTCTAAGTACAGGGGAAACCTGTCCGGGCAACAATGACGGCAGTATTGTGATAGAAGCGGTAGAAAATCTCAATTACACCGCAACTATCGATGGTAGTGGCCTCAACGAAAGCCTTGGGTTTACAGATACGATTACCTTTGAAAACCTGGTGGCCGGTACCTATGAGGTTTGTATCACCGTGGAAGGTCAGCCTGATTATCAGACCTGTTTCAACGTATTGATCACGGAGCCTGAGGATCTTTCGGTGTCTTCCAAGGTAGATTCGTTCGACAGTAAGGTGACCCTGGATCTCTCTGGTGGGAAGTCCTACACCATCGATCTCAACGGGGAGACCTATCGCACTACCGAACGGCAGATCACTCTCCCGCTGTCCAGGGCGGAAAACACCCTTAGGGTCAGGACGGAAAAAGACTGTCAGGGAATCTATGAAGAGGTCATCAGGCTCACGGACGAACTGCTGATCTACCCCAACCCGATCTCCTCCGGATACCTGAATATCTTTCTTGGGAACAACACCTCCGAGCAGGTGGAAGTGGCGCTCTTTGACCTCAATGGCAGGACAGTGTTCCGGAAGAAATACAATACCCAGAACAATGAAATACGCTTTAACGTGGATGCGCTCTCAAGGGGGGTTTACCTGTTGAATATCAAGACATCCACCAGTTTGCTGAATTACAAAATCATCAGAAAATGAGATACGAATTAAGCCTAATGACCTTATTGGCAGTGCTGCTAATCTCCTGCGGGGGAAGCGGGAATGGCGAACCGGAACCAGAGCCCCCGGTAATTACGCCCCCATCTGCCGCTACCCTGATATTCCCGGACAACAATACGGAATGCAATGAAGGTACGATCATCAACGAAAGCCAAAGCAGTGTCACCTTCCGGTGGACAGATGCCCAGAACGCAGATTCCTACCAGTTGAATATCCGCAACCTGGATAACAATAATACCGCACGGACCGATGCTGCCACCAACAGCGCAACCATCACCCTGTTGAGGGGTGTGCCTTATGAGTGGTTCGTGATCTCGAGGGCCAGTGGTACCAATGAGACTGCTACCAGCGCTACCTGGCGCTTCTACAACCAGGGACCCGGAGTGGAAAATTATGCCCCTTTTCCTGCGGAAGTGGTAAGTCCTGCCAGGGGATCCACAGTACCAGCCTCGACAACGGTGAGTCTGGTATGGGCCGGCAGCGATGTCGATAATGACCTCGTGGAATTTGAAGTGTTCTTCGGGACAGATCCCGCAGCTCTGGCTTCCCTGGGAACTACCTCTGAGAGTACTTTGGATGCAGCCATAGTGACAGGTACGGTCTACTACTGGCGCGTTCTCTCTCGTGACAGCCAGGGGAACACTTCCCAATCCGAAATATTCGACTTCAGAGTGCAATAATGTCATAAAAACAGAATGAAAACCTATGCTGGAATGGTATTTGATTCTATTTCGGCAAATAAAAACTTGAATACATGATCAAAAGAAATCTAATGCTGGTTCTTGCCTTAGGCTCGACCATCGCTTATGGACAGAACATTGACCTCCCCACCGAATACATCAACAATACCACTCTGGGAGGGGTGAATAACCTTCCCGACAACGTAGAGGGGTCCCCATACGCCAACGAAGAATTCGTATTGGGAAAAGTATATGCCGAAGGGCAAGATCCCTACAACGGTCTGTTGCGTTTCAATGCTTACCAGGACGGTATAGAGATGAAAACAGACAAGGGTATTATCACCCTGCTAAAGCGGGAATACCTCAGTGCCGAGATCGATGGCAACCTCTACCGCATCGAAAACTACAAAAACAACGGTGCCGTAAGAAAAGCCTATTTTATCGAAAAAAATAAAGGGAAGGCGCGACTGCTCCTCCGACAACAAAAGGAATTCGTAGAAGAACGCCCGGCGACCTCTTCTTATTCCAAGGATAAGCCCGCCAGATTTAACGAGGAAAACTCTTATTACCTGATCACGGAAGGGAATGCAGGGGTCGAAGTTCGTCTCAAGAGCAAGGACATCCTTTCTGCACTCCCTGATCATCAGAAAGAAGTAGAAGCTTTTGCCAAAAAGAACAAGATCAAAATGAAGACCGAAGAGGAAGTATTGCAAATATTAGCTTATTACAATACCCTCTGAGACTGTATTAATAGAATTATAGCCCGTGCTTTCCAGGCACGGGTTTTTTTATGTCCGAAAAGAAAATTTTGGTCTGCAGTGGGATTCTGTTAACATTCTGTTAGATGTAAATAATTCCTTTTTTCAGTATCTTAAAGGAAAACTCGTACTATGAAACATCCTATTTTAGCAGCAGTTGTCCTTTTTTCCACCATCCTGGCCCAAGGGCAGGATATGAGCTACAACCAGGCCTGGATCGCATTAACCCCGGGAGAGCAAGTTTTGGCCTTTGGGATTCCCCAGCGTTCTGTCTTTTCAGATGTTGAAGGCACGCCCTTCGCTGAGGATCAATTTCAGGAAGGCACCCTTTATGGACCGAACAATGAAGTCCTCAGGGGAAGGTTCCGTTTCAACATATTTACCCAGGAGATCCAGAAACAAACAGAGACCGGCTCGATTACCTTATTGAGGCGTGATTATTTTAAAACCAGAATCGGAAATGATCTCTATGTGATTGAGGCATACAAGGAAAAGGGAAATATTCGCAAAGGTTATTTTATAGAAAAGAATTCGGGCCAGGTACGACTTCTAGTACGAGAGCAAAAGGAACTCATTCCTGCTAAATTTCCCGGGTGGTCTTACAACCCGGAAAGACCGGCACGATTTAAGGGCTCCACCCTATACTATCTTAGTATTGGCGACCAGCCCGCCTTCGAAGTGCGATTGAATAAAAAAGATATCCTTCGTGCTTTACCTAAGCATAAGAAAGCAGTAGAGGCATTTGTCAAAAACAGCGATATCAGGATGAAAACAGCAAATGAGATTCTTCAGGTACTTAACTTTTATAACTCTCTTTGAAAGCCTTAAAAACTCTCAAGGATCCTGTACTTTAAAACAGAACCTCTTTAACACAAAACAATAAGATATCAGTACGAAATGATGCACACACTAAGTGTCAGCGGACAATGAAATCTGAATATTGTTTTCAATTAAGACATAAAAAAAACCTGCGATTTACATCGCAGGTTTTTCAATATAAAACTCTCTTTTATTGTCTTGTAAAGGTAAACTGGTAAGGACCAAATTGAGGACCTAAAGCTCCAGTCACCTGAAGTTCCCCTATGCTTTCGTCATAGGATGATCCATCGACGATCAGCGGAGCAAATTCAGCAACTGTAGGATTACCTCCTTCTATCAGAATGGTCCCAGAACATGCCAGGAATTGGAATACCGTACCATCAGGCAGGTAGGTGTTAA
>CBDTYM010000182.1:0-3780 GCA_965364605.1 uncultured Muriicola sp. | reverse complement strand
TCGTGTGCCGAGCAACCATAGCCCACTAGCAGACCCTCGGTTTCCAGTTTTAAGATGAAATTCGCGGTGTGGGATACCGTTTCATAGGCAATGGTATAGGGGACAGAGAGAGCCAGGTCTAACCGTTCAAAAGAGGCCCTCGTGATCTTCATCAATAGCGCTTTTGGTAAAGGTCTTCCAGAGAGGAATTCTTGATGGATTCAACGAATTCTACCATATGACTGATCATGAGCTTCCACATCTTCTTCCCTTTTTCAGCGGAAGCCTTGGTGGCATCCCCCATGACACCGCTCTCTGAGATCTTGTTGGTCCTTACATACCAGTTTACCCCGTGATCATTGTCGAAGTCGAGGTACTTACTTCCAAACTGCAAGGTTTGGTTGACGGCCTTGTCCATTTGCACTACCTCAGGCCGTATGGCCAGTGTAGTACTGGTTTCCAGTTCACCAGCATGGATATCGTTCGGGGTGTCTACCAACTTGTACAGGGCGACGTCACTGGTCTCCCCTGTATCGACACAGACGAAGATTTTGGCATCCCTGTTGATCATCTGAGCTGCGTAGTGCAGTGTTGGCGCATTATCCCCGTGTCCGTTGAGGATCACGATCTTTTTGATCCCATTTTTTGCCAGGCTCATGCCCAGGTCATAAACGAATTTGGAGAGTGCATCGTTGGTGACACTCAGGGTTCCCTTAAAGTCCTCATGGTGGTAAGAGACTCCGAAGGGAATAGGAGGCAATACAAGGGGTTTTGGGTCCTCGCAAGCCTCTGCCACCTTTGCCGCCATATACTTGGCATCAAAGTAATCAATATCCACGGGCAAATGAGGCCCGTGCTGTTCTATGGCCCCGCAGGGAAGAATAGCCGTATCTACCTTTTTTAAATACTCCTCTATCTCGGGCCAGGTCATTTCTTCCCACATGAACGTGGACTTAGTTCGTTTTGTACTCATCGCTCTTCATTAAAAAATAAGGCTGATCCATAAAGGCCTTATCCGGTGTAAAAGTATGCCATTTCCGCTCATGTAATTGTACACAACCATCAGAATATTCCAAGTAAATCTCCAGAAGAGACTTACGGATATGTACCGGGATGTCCTGGAGGGTACTTCGCTCCCTGTCGAACCTCAGGGACACGATCTCCCGGTGCTCCCTGGCCAGTTTCCTGGTGTGTTCTGTGTCTGAGATCAGGCCTTTCGAAAGAAGGAGGTAGTACAGGTGGGCAGCATCGCTTCCCAGCTGTTTTACACCCCGTTTTTCCAGGGCCAGAAGACCCGTTTTAATCTGTTCCTCTGTATACCCGCATCGCCGGGGATCCTCATCCAGGGCCTTGAGCATACCAATTATGCGCCTGCATTTTTCGCAGTTTCCGCAAGGTTGCATGCGCCCGTTCTCCTCATGGGCGGCGTGGCAGGACACCTGCTGGGCCTGCAGTTCGGGATACCTTTTGACCAGGATTTTGAGGATCAGCAATTCGGACAGGGACCTCAGTATGGAATACTGCCGGATGTTCCAGCCCTTTTTTTCATAGAAGCGGGTCAGGGCATTGTCGAAGTATTTGCTCTGATCGTACAGGCCGTTGTAGTGGGAGATCCCGTGGAAATTTCCTTTGACGGTGGTATCGTACTCATTCCCGATCAGGATGTTACCAGCACCCCGCTTCAGTGCAACGGGAAGCGTCCCAAACAGGAAAACGGCCACTGTCCAGAGTCTGATCGGATAGATATCCGCCCGGATATTTTGAAAGTTTTCCTTGATGAAAGGCATTTGTCTCACCATCCAATTGAAGATACGGTCGCTATTGCACCAGGGCTTAACCGTGTTGGGTTCGGTTTTTTCGTAGTACTCATAAGAATTGACCGCCGTGAACCAGTGCCTGCCTGATTCGTTGATAAACACAGGATGAGGTATCCCGATCTCCCTGATCAGCCCATAGGTAAGGAGGCTGTCTTTCCCCCCGCTGCTCAGTATCACATACTGATCTTCATGGGTGGGCCGCTCTCGCCTGGCCAGCTTGAGATGGCCATAGTCTGAATTTTGAAAAACCAGCTTAGCTGCGGTGTATCGCGTCAGATTTTCCACTTGTAGCTGGTCGTAAGGAGACTTGAGAAACTCATTCTTTCCGTAGAATTTTAAGACAAGGATCTCACGGGAAGTATTCTCCATCATGTCAGTGATAAAACGCTTGTCTGCCTCATCGAAAAGGCCATCAAAAACGATCTCCTCGAAGAACAAACCGTAATTCAGGGCTACCTGGGCGGCCATCAGGGAAGCGAGGTTGACGTCTTCTGGATTTTTCCGGTCGAAATAAGCCTGGTTGTAGGAATAGATCAGCTGGTTTTCCACCTCTTCCCCGTCTTCCTTTACTATGGCGTAAGTCGCCTTAACCCTCTTCGGTTCAATAAGGATTTCGCGTACGAGTAATTTCTTAAAGACAACAAGGGATCGTATTCCGGACATAATATTCTTCAGGGGTTTCATTTAAGTTGAGCATCTTCTGTTTCCAGACCGGAAGGACAGAGATCTAAAAATACAATATTTTTAACATCCCTCGAAAGAAATCGCCCCGCAACTCCCGTTATCATTGCGTTTGATCAATACCTCGAAAATGAAATATTAACACATCTGATATGAGAATTCGAAATAATTTTGCGTTCTTAATGAGATATAACGACCATGAACCACAAACAATTAATAACCCTCCTTTGTCTTTCCGTTTGCAGCCTCATGCCTGCACAGCGCGAACTTCCATTGAAGGTTCCCAGTGAAAACATTCGCCCCCTCAGATCGTTGCTGGATACCTCCCTGCAGAGAAGCCTGGAAAATCAAATATATCGCAATCCGGAATGGAAAAAACTGATTGAGTCCAACCGCATGGCAGTCGGACTTGTCGACCTGCGGGATCCCGAAAACGTGAGATTTGCAAGGATCAACGGAAATCACATGATGTACGCAGCCAGTTTGCCTAAGATCGCCATCCTCCTGGCAGCCATGGACGCGATAGAGAACGGGGAATTGAAGGAGACAGCAGAGGTAAAGAAGGACATGCGACTGATGATCAGCAAGTCGGACAACCAAGCATCCACACGCATGATAGACCGCGTGGGATATGCGAAGCTCGAAGCCGTTATGACCAACCCAAAATACGAATTCTATGACGAGGAACTCGGCGGTGGCCTTTGGGTAGGCAAGCGTTATGGCAGCGGAGGAGAAACCCACCGGGAACCCCTAAAAAACCTGAGTCATGCAGCCTCTGTTACCCAGGTATGCCGGTATTATTACCTCCTGGCAAACGGCAAACTTATCAATGAAGAGCGTTCCGCCCAGATGCTTGACATCCTGGAGAATCCGGAATTACACCATAAATTCGTCAACACCCTTGATGTTCTGGCTCCGGAAGCCCGCATTTTCCGTAAATCGGGCTCCTGGAAGAATTATCATTCGGATTCCGCGCTGGTCTGGGGGGCAGACAAGAACCGAAGATACATCCTGGTGGCCCTGATCGAAGATCCCAACGGAGAGCAGATCATAAGAAACCTGGTCCGCCCGATAGAAACATCCCTCAAGAACTTCAAAAATTACAGAAAAGGGTAAATTCGGAAAAATAATTTCATGAGGCTGCATGATGTTTTAAAGAAGACCTTCAACATTCAAGAGGGGGAATTCAGGATCGCCTTTTTGATGCAGCTCTACGTGTTTATGATCATCACAAGCTTGCTGATCATCAAACCCACTGTCAACTCCCTTTTCCTTTCGGAGCTGGGGGTGGAGAGTCTGCCAA
>CBDTYM010000181.1:0-3809 GCA_965364605.1 uncultured Muriicola sp. | reverse complement strand
CAAGGGGAGATCCGCCCTCGGCGGGGTGGAGGCCATGAATGCAATGGTCAACATGATGAGGGAACACATCCCCCAGGAAGCCAGGATTCACTATGTGATCACCGACGGGGGAAAAGCCCCCAACGTGGTCCCTAATTTTGCAGAAGTATACTACTACGCCCGCCATTATTCCCGGGATGTGGTGATCGAGATCTTCGACAGGATCGTCAAGGCCGCCGAAGGTGCAGCTCTGGGTACGGGGACTACCATGGACTACGAAATGATCGGAGGAACCCACGAACTCTTACCCAACCTGACCCTACAGAAGGTGATGCACGACCGGCTCACTGAGGTAGGAGGTATTACCTATACTCCTGAAGAAAAGGTCTTTGCCCAGAAGATTTCAGAGTCATTGGGGTATGATACCCTGGATGAGGAGACTGCGAGGACCGTAAAGCCCTATGAGACCTCTGCCAAAGCTTCGGGCTCTACAGATGTGGGAGATGTGAGTTTTGCCGTTCCCACCGTTGGGCTCCGCACCGCCACCTGGGTACCCGGGACCCCGGCACACAGTTGGCAGGCTGTAGCTGCAGGAGGCACCTCTATCGGAAGTAAGGGTATGATGGTCGCTGCAAAAACTCTGTCATTAACTGCCATGGACCTTTTTGAGGATCCAGGACTGGTAAAAAAAGCCAGGGAGGAGTTCGAGGAAAGGCGGGGACCCGACTTCAGGTACATCCCGCTGCTGGGAGACCGGGAGCCCGCTTTGGACTATAGAAACTGAACCTACGGGGCCGAAATAACACATTCAAATGATTTTTTATCCCCCCTTGTGTAACTAAGGGGCAGGATCAGATACTAACCATAGTGAGACCAGCTACAGCGTGAACAAAGAACTGGAACACCAATTTGTTACCGAACTGGAGAACAATCAGAACATTGTTCACAAGGTCTGTAGCCTGTACACAAACAACCGTGACGCGCACAACGATCTTTTTCAGGAAATCACCATCCAGCTCTGGAAGGCCTATCCGAAATTCCGTGGAGAATCCAAATTCAGTACCTGGATGTACCGCGTAGCCCTCAATACGGCCATTACGCTTTACCGTAAATCCAAAAAAAGGGTACAGACACAGGATTTTGAATCGGTCAATTTTAAGATCAAAGCAGAAGAGTACGATCCGGAAGAAGAAGAACAATTAACCCTGATGTACAAGGCCATCAGGGAGCTGGGAGATATAGACAAAGCCCTGGTCTTCCTGTATCTGGAAGACAAGAGCTACAGTGAGATCTCAGAAACACTCGGGATCACAGAGGTAAACGCACGGGTGAAAATGAACCGGGTAAAAAACAAATTAAGAACCATTCTCAATCCCTGACACTATGACGGACGAATTGGAATTGTTGAAAAAGGATTGGCAGAAACGGGGACAAAAGCTGCCTAAGTTAACCTATGACGAGCTCTATGCGATGATATGGAAACGCTCTTCCTCTATCGTCAAATGGATCTTTATCATCAGTATCATTGAATTCGCCCTGCCCCACCTCCTGTATCTACTCCCCTCCGCCCGGGAAGGTCTTTCTTTCTACTCTGAACTGGGCCTCAAATATGTCATCATCGCCCTTTCGGTGGTACAATACGGGGTGATCTTCTACTTTATTTTCCAATTCTATAAAAGGTACAGGGAGATCTCTGTACTGGACAGTGCCAGGGAACTGATGCGCAAGATCATACGAACACGCAAAACCGTCAAGAACTATATCATTTTTGCCCTTTCCATATTCCTGCTCACTTTCCTGATCATCGCTATCGGGATCCTGATGAGTGAGGGAGACAGTTTTTTGAAGGTCTTTGAGCTGGAGGACAGATCCCTTGAAATGAATACGCAGCAATTGAAGTTCATTATTTCCGGGGTCATGTTAGCCTTGGGGATCGTATGTACGGCAGTACTGGGATTAATCTATTTCCTGATCTACGGGCTCCTGCTGCGCAAACTCGGCAGGAACTATTCGGAACTAAAACGCCTGGAGGTCTAGGCCTGTTTCTTGCTCTTGCTCTTGCTCTTGCTCTTGCTTTTGCTTTTGCTCCTGCGCCATTCCCGCTCCTTGTTGGCTTCCTCGTAGGCCATTAATTCTTCCTGCGGGATCACTTTGAGGAAGGAGGGGTGTTGTTCTATGGCGTATTCGAGTTTTTCGATGATGGTCTCCACCGAGTCATTGTCATAGTCGATCTGAAGGGGTTCCTTGATGACCATAGACTGCAGAATGCCTTTTTTCTTGATATAGAGCCCTTTCTTGTCAAAAGAGCGCCTGAACCCGTCTATGACGACAGGAACTACCACAGGCTTGTATTTCTTAATGATGTGAGCCGTACCCTTCCTGAGGGGTTTCCAGGGAGTTGTGGTCCCCTGGGGAAAAGTGATCACCCATCCGTCTTTCAGCGCCTTTCCGATATTGGAGATATCACTCATCTTTACCTGCCTGTTCACATCCTGCCCATCGGCCCGCCAGGTGCGTTCGATGCTAATGGATCCCACATAGGCCAGGATCTTGGTCAGCAGGCTCTTCCTCATGGTCTCAGCAGCTGCCACGTAGTAAATGTTGAGTTTAGGCCTCCAGAGATAACCTACATTCTTGATGGAATCCGTCCGCCCGTTCAAGGCGGCATTGAAGACGTGGAACATGGCCACTACATCTGCAAAATAGGTCTGGTGGTTACTGACAAAGAGCACACCGGTATCCGGCAAAGCCTGGATCACTTCAGAACCATCGATTTCCAATTTGTTAAACCCTTTATAGCGCTGATGGGTCATCAGGCCAAGGATTCGTATCAACCATTTCTTGATAAAGAGAATATGGCCAAATGGGTTCTTTTTGAATAGCGGCATAGTCTACAAAACTACAAAATTCGGTTTATAACACTTGCTTTAAAAGTTCCCGGATCTCATTTAGCATCATGGCTGTGGCGCCCCAAACGGTGTAGCCCTCCAGGGTAAATGCGGGGACTTCAATGTTTTTTGCATAGGAAGTGGACAGGATCTGAGAAGTAAGGTAGGCATCGTCCAGTATCTGAAGAAGGGGAACTTCGATCAGGTGGTCCACCTCATCAAGCTGGAGAACGAAGGGGGCAGGCTCGGGAACAAGGCCCACAAAGGGCTGGACTTCAAAATTGCTCGGTGGGATAAAGACCTCGCTCATCCCCCGGATCACTTCCACCCGATCGGGGAATACACCAACCTCTTCCCGGGTCTCCCTCAGGGCTGTGTCCAGAAGGGAAGCATCCTCCTTCTCCTTTTTGCCCCCGGGAAAAGCCACCTGTCGCGAGTGGACACCGTTATAAGACTTTCTCATGATGAGCAAGAGACGGGTAAGGTGTGAGGCGTCGGGATAAAAAAGGGCCATTACACCGGCCTTTCTGGGGTTTTTTTTGAGGATCTTACCCGCTTCCAATTCCCTGATACGCACCTCCGGGGCTAATTTATAGTGAGCTTCCCTTCCCGGGAGAGGCAGATTTTTTATTTTTGGAATCCTTTCGGCAAAAATTGTAAACTCCATGTTGTTCCAAAAATTAAAATACGTTCTTATCTCATTATCGATCATCTTCACTGCCTGTGGAGAATCACCTAAAAAACAGGCAAAACCGTCTGAACAGAAATCAGACACAGACAGCTTGCAAACCGCTACAAAAATAACACAAGAAAAGGATACCATCCCTGACAAAGAGGAAGAAGAGGAGGTATTTGTGCTTACCGAAGAGAACGCGATCCCCCTTCTTTACTGCCATTTCGAGTCTCTCGCCGCTTTCGAGGACTTTCCCATCACCCACGGCG
>CBDTYM010000180.1:0-3870 GCA_965364605.1 uncultured Muriicola sp. | reverse complement strand
TACCCACCCCAACTGTGGCCCTGTACCCCGATGCGGTCCTTGTCGATAAACCCTTTTTCGATAAGGGAGGTCACCCCCGGGATCACACAGTTGTAGGCGCTCTCCCCCGGATACCCGATGCGGTAGTGCACGTCCGGGTTGAAGATCACGTACCCCCGACTCGTATAAAAACTGTAGTTGATGCTGGAGCGTTCGAAGCGCGGGCGTCTGTGGCGGTGAAGGCCGTCTGAGCTGCGCTCGTAGAAATTCACCAGGAGAGGGTATTTCTTGTTCGGATCGAAATCCTCAGGCTTCACCAGCATGCCGGTGAGCTCGATGCCATCCAGGGAGGTCCAGTTCACCAGTTCGATGGTGCCCCAGTTGTATTCGGATTGCTGCGGGTTGGCATTGGAGATTTTTGTTACCTGGCTAAAATCGGCATTGGCCAGGTGGAGGTCAGGAAATTCCTGGAAGGATTCCCGCGTAAACAAGAGGGTGGTCCCTTTCTCCGCCTGAGAAGGGTAGCCGAAGTCATAGGGCCCGCTTAGGAGTTGTTTCACTGTGCCTGTCTTAAAATCATAGGAAGCATAGCCCCCGCTTTTGTCAGTCTCGTTAAAAGTGGAGAGCAGCATAGGGCTGTCCGTAGGAATGTGGTCGATCTCAAAATCGAGGCGCAGATAGCGATAACGAGTCTTGGTTTCCCTTCCTTTGGTCAGCCGTTTAGCAGTGTCTTTGAGGGGGTCGAACTGCCAGATGTCGTACCGGTCGTACAGCAGGAGGTATTTATCGCTTTCGGTCACCCCGGCGGCTCCATAGGGATAGGGAGGTGTGGGGCTGTCGTTGGTCTCGTCGAAAAAGACCTTGCCTTTGGTAAGAGGCAGGTACTTATCCTTGGCTATGTCATAGGTAAACCACAGGCTGTCCAGGTTGCTGTACCCATAGACAAAGATGGCTTTGGGACTGAGCTCAACCCGCCCGGCCACTTTTTTTAGGATCGGTTTACGCGCTCCCGTGTTTACGTTCACCACAGCATAATCCCGGGCACGCTGTCCCGTCCACTGGGATTCCAGGGCATAGGGCTCGGCGTTCATCAGGAGGGCGTAGGGGGCATTGCGGTGGTCGGTAAGCCCGGATTCTGGGAAGGCCTCATTAGCCAGCTGCAGGATGCGCTTGGACTTGTCCAGGTTGACCACGCTCAGGTACGCCTGGGTGGTATCGTTCTTCAGGTCCATTTCCTGAACGGTGTAGAGGCGGGGCTCGTCATAGGTCCACACCTCCACGCTGGAGACCTCCTCGTCCAGGAGGGTGGTGTCTTTGATGACGGGGGGCAGGGCGAGGCCAAAATAGAGCTTGGACTCGTCCTTGGAGAAGCGCAGGACTTCGTAGGGGGAGGGCCGAAGGTCGTTGGAAAAGGATTGAGGGCCTGCCAGGAGTTGGGCGGCAGGCATACCGCTTTCCCAGTAAAAGAGTTCCCGGGGGCGGAGTTGTACTTTGGTGGTGTCCGCGTCTACGACAAAGCCGACCTTCTTGCCTGATTCGCTCAAGCTGAGCTGGGCGTATTTTGCTTTTTTTGACTCGTGCAGGAGGGAGCGTTTGTTATTCACCAGGTCAAGCACGTAGATGGCTACATTGGAAGAATCTGTCTCCCCTGTAGTGGCCCAGGCCAGGGCCTTGCCTTTTGCAGCAAAGGTATAGTCGGTTACGAATTTTAAGGTGTCTTCTTTTCCATTCTCAAGGGAGCGCAGGACGAGATGATACCCGTTATCCTTGGAGACCTTCTTTTCTTTTTTCTTCTTTTTGGATTCCGCATTTGTGGTGTCCTTGACCGTGTCTTTAGGTACTTCGATCTGCTCTAACTGGTAGGCGATAACCCCGCTCCAGTCTTCGGGCACTTTGTAGGATTTGACATTGGCGATCTTCTCGAGTTTTCCGGTGGGCAGGTGGTAGATCCCCAGGCTGTCTTTGGGGAGGTCTTTCTTCTTTACCTTCCTGCGTTTCATGTCCATTACGCTGTCTTTCCACGCTGTGATGGAAAAGACTAAGGCCTTGCTGTCATCCGTAAAATCCCCTTTTGAGGCCCGGGGGTATGTAAAGAGTTCTTTCCCGTTAGCATCGTGCAGGTAAAGCGTGTGGTCTTTTTCCCCTTTTTCTAAACTGTAGGCCACATATCCCCCGTTAGGCGCCAGGCGCGGGGTTTCTATGGTGTTCCATAGTTCTATATCTGATATTTCTAAGGGTTTTTTTTGGGCGGAAAGAGAGATAAATGAGAGGAGTAAAAGGGAAGTAAAGATGGGTTTCATACAGTGCTTTTTTGTGAAAGCTCTAAAGATAACACATCTGTTCTTTTTATTTTGCCTCGGTTCCGCAGGAGTAGGACTGCTGCGGTTGCGGTCAAATATATCAGGCGTTTTTACATTAGGCTTTTACACATTCATTTAACCTCTTTTTTATTTATGTCCATTTTGGCTTGATCCAAAATGGACGAAAAGATCAAGAAGGTTAGTAGGAAATTTTTGTTCCGATCCCGCTGGTCCCGATAACCATCAGGATTGGCCCTTTTGGGATTGGATGAGTCGCATCTAATCCCCAACATATGAGTCAGGAGGTAGTGCAGAATAGTTTTTCCCCTCTGTATTTTCTAAATAAAACCATAAACCGGTATCATCGGGTAATCCTATGCCGGGCTCTATGGATTCAAAGGGAATCCATTTTGTTTTTACAACAATAACTTCCCCATTTACCTTTAAAGTGATCCTTTCCAGGCCATCGTTTTCCAGGGTAGAATCATTTAAGCTGACGAATAACCCCAGATTACCCGGATCGTCTGTTTTAAAACTGGAGGACCAGGGCAAACGCACCTGATATTCATTGCCATAACCCCCACCTTGTATCCTTTTGGCTATTCCCTGCCCGTTTACTTCCCAGGTAACATCGTATGCCCCCACGGCATCATCTTTGCCACAACTGAGGAGGATAATGAAGATACACAGAGGTATTTTCTTTATGAATATCCTTTTTGTAAATAACATCTATAGCCAAAACGAAGATCTTTTTTAAATCTGACAATTCTTGTGGTTTTTTAGATGAACGGGATGCGCATGGAATTTCCTGTCAAGCAGCTCTTTCCTGACAAATATCATATAGCAACCCACCCTTAGGCATTACCTTGCATTGTTATTTTCTGAAAAATCCACAGACCATGAGAACGGTTTTCGGCGTCCTGGCAGCAGCGGCCTTGTTTGTTGTTTCCTGCAAGGAGGGTCCCAATTCCCAGGGTGAAGACCTCGCCCAAAACGAAGAAGAAGTGCACTGGACGTACACCGGCGAGAACGGCCCGGAACACTGGGCGGAACTCGAAAAACGCTCGCACTGCGGAGGGGACCGTCAATCGCCCGTTAACATCATCGACTTCGAGGCCGCCGAAGATACCACCCTCCTGCCTCTCGATATGCACTACTATGGGCAGGTGCAGATCCACGAGGTCACCAACAACGGCCACACCATACAATACAACTTTGAACCCGGAGACTATATTTCCCTGGGGGATGTGCGGTTTGATCTTAAACAGATCCACTTTCACGAGGCGGCAGAGCATACGATCAACGGGATCCGCTACCCCCTGGAGATGCATATGGTGCATGTGAATGCCCAGAACGAGATCGCCGTCTTTGCCATCATGGCCATGGAAGGACAACCCAGTGAACCCTTTACATTCTTAGAGAATTACCTGCCCCTGGCACCAGGGGAGACCCGCATCATAGACGAGTGTTTCGACCTCAACCTCAACCTTCCCAAAGGACGGGACTATTACACCTATAAGGGGTCCCTTACCACACCCCCCTGCACGGAAGGCGTCACATGGATCGTCTTTAAAGAACCCATTACCGTGTC
>CBDTYM010000179.1:0-3927 GCA_965364605.1 uncultured Muriicola sp. | reverse complement strand
TTCTTTTTCCTGGGAGGGATGACCCCGGGTAATACCGAGCCTTTCCCGCATCATACCCCCGACTTTTTCATAGACGACAGCGGTCTGCTGCTCGGTGTCCGGGCACTGACCGAGATGAGCCTTGATTATCTCAACAGTGCAAATTGATCCATAAAAGAAATGAATATGAATATGAAATCATACATCAGCATTCTTCTGATATTTTTTTTGGCAACGGGATGGGGCCAAAGCAAAAAGGAACTCCTGATGACCCTGGAAGAGAGAGATGCTGAGATCCTGAAATTGCAGGAAGATCTGGCGGGGAGCAAGCAGGAGGCGGCCAAGTATAAGGCAGAGATGGAAGCGGTGAACTTTCAGATGGAAGAATTGAAGACCACCAATGCCTCTCTCCTTCAAAACCTGACCAGCTTTACTGAATTATCGAATAAAAAGACCGAAAATATCAGCAAATCCCTTGAAACTCTCAGGAACAAGGAAAACCAACTCAAAAGGATCAATGACGCCCTGACCAGTACGGACTCCACTACCCTGGCTTTGCTGACAAAATTCAAGAATACGCTGGGAACGGAGGTTAAAACAGGCCTGAGTAATGGATCCGTGACGGTAGTCCTCGAAAACCTATTCCTCTTTAAGGACGTCGACCGAAACTACAAGGTCGTACCGGAAGCCATGCCTGTCCTCGAAAAAATTGCCAACCTGCTCAAAGGAGAACCCGGATTGAAGATCACCGTGGAAACGAACAGCAATGCCTTGGAATTCAAGGCTCTGAAGCTAAGTGACAACTGGGACCTGAGTTCCCTCCAGGCTGCTTCTGTGGTTCGCGTCCTCACCGAAACCTACGGGATCTCTCCCCAGCGATTACAGGCGGTCGGAAAAAGCGAGTATGGCTTCGACGGTATCGAGACCTCCACCCGGATCAGGGTGCAACCTCCATACGAGAAGTTTTACGCTACGGTCAGGGACATGATGAAGTAAATGAAACAGGGGTGGACATTTAATTCCGGTCGAGCCGAATGATCTCCTCTATACTTTTTGGGAGTTCCCTGCGTTGTAGTTTCGTAAATCAAACTAAACACCAAATAACATGACCGGAGACGATATTTTCCAATTGTTCGGCTTTTTATTACCTGCAGTGGTCACCGGGGCCGTTGCCTTTTATTTTTTCAGACTCCATACGAATAATGAGGAAGGCAGGAGGCGCTATCTCCTTCACAAGGAAACTCAGAAAACAGCTCTGCCAATCCGCCTGCAGGCTTACGAACGCCTTGCCCTTTTCCTGGAACGCATTTCCATACCAAACCTGGTAGTGAGGGTTGCACCAAAATCTGCGGACAAAGCTGCCTATGAGAACCTCCTGATCAGAAATATAGAGAACGAATTCGAACACAACCTTTCCCAGCAGATCTATATGAGCGATCAGTGCTGGAACGTGATCAAAGCTGCTAAAAGCGCGACCATCCAGGCGATCCGAAAAGCCGGAATGAGTGAATCCGACTCTGCTGACAAGCTCAGGGAGGATATCCTCAACGAGACCATGGATAAGCAGTCGCCCTCAGCCACTGCCCTGGCTTTTGTCAAGAAAGAGATCAGCGACCTCTGGTAGTTTATTCCAGTTCGATCTGAAGCTGACTTTGTTGCTGACTCTTTGTTTCTGCATATCGATATCCGCTTTCCCACCAGGAGGTCATTTTGTCTTTTTCAAAGATGAGAGAATTGGTCGTTAGAACGGTCGGTGTGTAGTAGAAGTTGATGATGGCATCATTGATGTTCGCCACAAACTTCCCGATCCGGATATTCTGGCGCTCGATACGGTCCAGCATAAAGGCAAACATATTGGTGAGGAGGGAAAAGGCGTTGCGAGAGGGCATTCGATTAAAATGAATGGTTTCCGTGTGCAGGATGATGGCGTCGACGATCTTGGCACCTCTTTTTATCGCCTCCTCTATAGGCACCATACTACCCAGCCCCCCGTCTGCGTATTCGCAGCCTTCTTTGCGTACCAGGCTCATAAATGGGGTGTAATTGCAGGATATCCAGATCCATTCACAGAAGTCGTCATACTCAAAATCGTTGATGGATTTGTATTCGATCTGGTTCAGGGAGAGGTTTGAGACAGTAACAACGATGTCTTTTGGACCGTGTTTGAGGATCTCAAATTCTTTCGGAGTAATGGTCTGCCTAATGAGTTTAAGCAAATTATGGCTCTCACCAAAGGTCTTGCTGCCCCTATAAAAATTCTTAAGCACGTTCCAGTGTGCTATGCCTATACTGGAAACCCCGTGTTTCTTCTGTATGGTGAAGGGGCAATTGCTGAAAATGCTGTTTTGATCCACAGAGGTGTAGACATCCTTGATCTTCTGGATCTTTTGCAATGCGAGATGGGAGATCAACAGACTGCCCGTAGAGGTACCCAAAAAGAGGTCGTATTGTTTCTTTTGCTCTTCCATTAAATATTGAGCGACACCTCCTGCAAAAGCTCCCTTGCTTCCACCTCCCGATATGACCATAGCTCTCATGGGCCTTGTATTACTTTTGACAAATATGCGTATTCCTTACCTTCCAGCTCAACTAAGAGACGGGACAACACTTGTTTCTGGTTGCCCTTTTTCAATTCCTCAGCCAATAATTGTCGGGCGAACTCCCTGAACTGCCAGGATGGGTGAACGGCTGCATTGACAAGGTTCCTGAGGATTGTTCTTGGATATGAAAATACCTCCCCGATCAGCATAAAGGCCAGTTGCCTTACCTCCATGGGTTGATGGGGGGCTGTATATCCGAATAACTCCTCCCTGAAGTTTTTTTTGTCGACTGGCGAACCGTAATCCCGAGTTAATATAGCCAAAAGCAGCCACAATTGCCTGATGTTCTTATTGGGGAAACCGATCACCCCTTTCGTCCGGTCCAGATATTCAGCCCGTTTATCGGGATTAAGGAGCCATAGCTTATAGAGGGTGTTTTCCATCGTTACGTAACTGGGATCTCCTAAAAGGGTCTCGTAATGCCATTGAAGGTTTTCGGGAATGGATCCTGGCAGACCGGAGAGAGCCTGCCTGACCTTCAGGTCCCCGGTTTCAAATGCCTTTTCCAGAAATTCCTGGGAAAGTGACCTGTGGTATAACTGAACTATGCGCTTTCTGAACTCCGGGGAGTCTATTCTTTCCCAATACCTCTCGATCACTTGTTCATCCCCAGTAGCAGTGGAGATCAGTTCGTTCCTCAGACTCATAAAGGCCTCAATGGGAGTATAGACATCCCGGAGATAGTCTGAGACTTCTGATGCCATAAAGTCTTTGTTCTCGAGCCACTTAGACCTGAATGCGGTGAGATCCTGTCCCGAGGAGACCTCCATCGTTCTCAGGAAATCCGAAACTGTTGCATTCTGAAAGGAATATGTCTGCAGAAATTCCCTGATGCCTTCATCAAAAACAGGTTCTCCCAGGTAATTCCTTAGCATAAGAAGGGCGAAACCGCCCTTCTCATAAAAAGTAAGGCTGCCTGCCTCGGGATCCAGTAGGGATTCTCCTCCCCCATTTCGTGCCTGATCTTTGAGAATGTCGGCTTTATCAAAGAGCATCCAGTAATAAGTGTCTTCTCCCAGAAACTCCTTTTGTGCCAGCCATGCATAGTAACTGGCAAATCCCTCGTGGAGCCAGTGGCTCGATGCGTCCTTTTCTGTGACCAGGTTGCCAAACCACTGGTGGGCGAGTTCATGCGCATTGATATTGATGAAGTTCCGGTCGTTGAAGGCTGTTGAATCGATGACATAGCCATCGGAGAAAAGGGTTGTCCCGGTATTTTCCATTCCGGCGTACAGAAAATCCCGAACAGGGACCATTTTGTAGTTTTGCCAAGGATAATCCACCCCTATTTCCCTTTCCAGAAAGGAAAAGATCTCACCACTGTACCTGTAAGTGGGCTCTAAGAGGA
>CBDTYM010000178.1:0-3978 GCA_965364605.1 uncultured Muriicola sp. | reverse complement strand
TGTTAGGCCTGCCGCTAGCGTTCATCCTGAGCCAGGATCAAACTCTTCATCGTTATGCATTAAATATCTATATCAATACCATAAACCCTAAAAGTCGTCCCGCCTCAAAACGGTTCTTCATTGTTTCTCTTAAAAAAAAAGAATCTTTAATCTCATCTGAAACAGTACTCCTAAAAGCACCACTCCAGGTTCAATTCGCTGTCTACCAATATATCAATGAACTTCTTAATTCTCTATTTCATACCCAACGATCCCTCGTTAAGCGGGTGCAAATATAGAACCCTTTTTTCGGTTGCACAACTCCTTGAGAGAAAAATTTTTTCAGATAAAATTTATCCTTCTAACCGCCTGATTCTGAACCCTGATTTATTCAAGAATTTTCTTCAGGTCTACTAAAAATCAAGAAAAGAAATTCCAGACCAGCCCGAAACGGATCACAAAATCGCGATAGGGATACCCGGGAGCCGCATAAAAGGTGTTCCCGGTAAAGGAAGAGTTGAAGTGTTCTGCCTTCAAATAGATCCGGGTCTGCCTCACCTTGGCATTGATGAAGAAATCCAGCATGGGAAAGCCGCCAAGCTCTTCCCTGTTCTGCACATAAAATTCACCTAACAGGGGATTGTAGGCGTCCATATTGTAAGCCGTGAAATACTTAAATGTCACTCCGGTCTGAAGAAACATGGCCTTTCTGAAGACATCACTGGAAAAATAGATGGTGTTCCTGGTGACCAATTGAGGCAAGTTCAGCACCTGGTTGGTCTGAGAGACCTCCTGGTACATGACTGTATTGTTGAGTGCCCATTTGCCCAGCCTGAATTCTTTATTGTACTTTACTTTGAGATGGCTCACCGTATTCCCTTCCTGTTTTGGGGTCACAAAGGCGTTTTCTTCCCCCTCTGTGGCCTGTTCTATCGTAGCATTTGATGAGAAATAGGTGTAATTCTCCGTCGAGTTATACTGGGCGGTAAGGTCCCCGAATTTCCTTGAATTCAACTCAAACCTCAGGCTTTTGACATCTTCATCCCCGAAAGTTTCCGAATTAGCCCAGTTGTAATTGGTATAATCCGACTGATACAACAGAAAATTGAAATTGGGTGCACGGGAAGAGGCATGTGCGCTGAAACCAATCTCATTACCCTCACTGAGTTTCAGTCTGGCTGAAGCATCAAAGAGATAGTTCGTGAGTTCTCCTGTGATCCCATACGCGAAATCCCCATCAAGGGATAAAGGACCAAATTTCTTGCTGTATTTACCCCCAAGGGCGATCTCATCCCCGGTGAGCTGGTTAGGAATGGTCCCTTCTTCTGTGATCAGCAGGCTGTTAAAGAAGTAATCATAGTTGAAAAAATTCAAATACCCCTCTATCCTGCCGAGCAATTTGTTGGAATAATCCAGGCTCAACCTGTTGTAGAAAGTCTTTAAGGTAGCCTTGTCATCTATTGGTGTGAACAACACCTCTCCGAAATAGTCGTTTTGCGCATTTTGCTGGAACTGGTAATATTTTGTCTCATAGGTGAATTCATGGCCAATTCCCAATGAGGAATCAGTCACCGAGTCCCTTTTTTGGGCAAGGGCATACCTGTGATCGAGAAAATACCTCTTCCCCAGTATTTTGTTCCGTGCATCGGTAAAAAAGACATCGATCCTGGACCTGTCCCTGAATTCGGGGTCCTCCGATTCGAACTGCAATTCTTTGGCGAGCAGACCCCCGTTCTCTTCGCCCAGTATGTCCTGAGCCGCTATATGGGCCCTCATGGAATATCGATTGTTCCTCGACAGGTAATTGGCCGTGGTCCGAAAATTTCCGGATTCCACCTGACTGAATTGATATTTACCCAAAGAGCGGAACCCCTTGTAAGCTATAGAGAAATTAAACCTGGGAGACGTATTGAAAGTGATCATGGCGTCTAGCAACTGACCCTGCTCGAAAGTGGTCTTAAAAAAGAGGTCCGTCATCGGAGTTGGTACATTGTAATAGCTAATCTCCTCTTTTTCCAGATAATTGAAGTGACGTGCCCTGGCTCCCAGCAAAGGATACATATGGATCCTTTGCGGGTCTGCGCCTAAATGATTGTATGGCTGACCTACGTTGGCAAAGGGCATCAATTCAAAATCATCCCGCCTCAGGTAGTTGTATTTGTATTCCTTCTGAATAGTCAGCGTGGTATCCAAAAATGTGGTGTCCCTGTCATGGGATATGATCTTGTATTCCTCGATACGGGTTACGGGCCCAGTCGTTTCCTCACTCAGGGAAGACCTGATATTCCTCTTCCTGAACTGGGAAGAGTCCTTCTGTTTTTCCGGTAGCGGCAGTTTGTCCTGCCCTAGGACATGGGTGAAGGAAAGAAGGAGTATAAAAAAGCTCAGATATCGCATACCTCTACTGACTCGGGCAAAGGTACTTTTTTTACTACTAAAGAAGTGTGAAACTTTTCTCAGAAAAATTGGTATTTCCTATCTTGGAGCGGTTTAGGGAACCCCTTTTGTAAAAAAAGAGGTCGCTGGACTAATTAAGTTGAAAAATCCCGGATTTTTCGGGATATTGCCTAAAAAAGTTACATGAAAAGAAAATTACTCTGGCTCTGCCTGGTCTCGGGCTTCCTTTCCTATGCCCAATTCAATCAGAATGCCCCCTGGCTGGCAGGACCGGATGGAAACAAGTTCAACACCCTTTCCCCTGAAAATCCACGTACGATCTACGAGATTTCCGAAGCCTTTGAGGAATACTGGAAAGACCGGGATAAGAACGCCAAAGGAAGCGGGTATAAACCCTATAAACGGTGGGAAAATTACTGGATGCATTTCGTAGACCAGCAGGGATATCTGCCCACACCCAAAGAACTCTGGCAAACCTGGGAAAACAAACAGAATCGCACACAGCTGACCACTAACCCCACAAGTTCCTGGACTTCTGTGGGACCGCAGAATGTGGGTATATTTTCGGGGAGACTCCCCGGGATCGGACGGACCAATGCCATAGAAGTAGATCCCAATGACCCCAACACCTGGTATGTGGGAGCCCCTGCAGGAGGTATCTGGAAGACCACAGATGCCGGAACTACCTGGACCAATCTTTTTGACAACTTTCCACAGATAGGGGTTTCAAGTATTGCTGTAGACCCCAATAATTCTAATACCGTCTATATCGCCACCGGAGACGATGATGCAGCCGACTCCTATAGTGTTGGGGTCTTCAAATCCCTAAACGGGGGAGCCACCTGGCAGGAGACAGGCCTCAATCCTACCAATTCAAACTTCAATACCCTGATGACGGTGCTCCTGATCGATCCGACTGATTCTAACGTGTTGTGGGTGGCTACTAACACCGGTCTTTACAAAAGCCTGAATGCCGGGGATACCTGGGAGGTAAAACAATCGGGATTTATTGCAGACCTCAAACTCAAACCCGGAGATCCCAATACCGTCTACACCATTGTGGGTCGATATTTGGGAGGAAGCGGGAACCAGGTCAACTTCTTTAAATCCACGGACGGAGGAGAGACCTTTGACAACTTGAGAAATGAAACTACGGGTCAGAACCTGGTACTGCCGACCAATGCGGGAAGGGCGCTCCTGGGCGTCACCCCGGCCAACCCGGAAGTCCTTTACATCCTGGCCGCGAATACTGGGTCGAGCAACTTCAGTTACCAGGGCCTCTACAAATCTACAGATGGAGGAGCCACCTTCACGGAAAGCCCGAACACCACCAATATCATGGAGTCCAGCCAGGCTTGGTTCGATATGGCACTGGAGATCTCTCCTACCAATGCCAATGAGGTGTATATGGGATGCCTGAATATCTGGAAAAGTATCAACGGGGGAAATTCCTTTACCCGCCTCAACCAGTGGTTTGTGAACAATTCCGCATACACCCACGCTGATATCCACACCCTAAAAATCTTCAACAACCAGCTATACGCCTGTACAGATGGGGGTATTTACCGGTCCACCAACGGAGGCGCGACCTTCACCGATTAT
>CBDTYM010000177.1:0-3987 GCA_965364605.1 uncultured Muriicola sp. | reverse complement strand
AGAGGCGGTATGTCCGTCCTCCCCCATTCCCAGGATCACCATATCAAAGAAGGGGACACCGTCTTTCACAGGCAGTGTCTTTTCGAGGAGATTGCCGTAACGAACAGCTTCTGCCGAGGGATCCTCCTCCCCCCTGATCCGGTAGACGTTTTCTTCAGGAATGGAGATCTTACTCAGCAGGTGATCCTTTGTCATCTTATAATTACTATCGGAATCGGTTGGCGGAACACAGCGCTCATCTCCCCAATAGAGATATACCTTATCCCACTCGATCTGATATTTTCCCTCTACTGCCAGTTCGTCAAAGACTATCTTAGGGGTACTCCCGCCAGACAGGGCGATGTGCGCTTCTTCCCGGTCTTCCAGCCATCCTTCCAGGAAACGGGCAAAATGGGAGGCGACTAGGGCCTTTGTATCGTAGATCTTCAATTCCATATACTCAGTTTATAACGCAGAATCCGGGATCATCTGCCAGGTTGGAGCCGGGATTGCGCCATGTATTGTCCCCGTCCAGGAGGTCGTCCGCATTCTGGGGACCCCATACCCCGGCAGAGTACCCGTATATCATGGCGTCTTCACTCGTTTTCCAGTACTCTAGGATGGGATCTACAAATTCCCAGGCAGCTTCTACTTCATCAGCCCGTGCATAGAGGGTTGCATCTCCCTGCATGGCGTCAAGGAGGAGTCGCTCATAGGCCGCCATCAGATTGTTCTCGATCAGGCTGTCGTAATAAAAATCTAAATTGGCCCGTTCCACCTTAAAACCCTGTCCCGGGACCTTAACACCAAATTTGATCAGGATCCCTTCGTCTGGCTGTATCCGGATGATGAGTTTGTTGTCTTTGTTGAACATCCCCGATTCAGTGAAGATCTTGTGGTGGGGCGGTTTGAAATGAATGACCACTTCGGTGACCTTGGTAGGCATGCGCTTTGCGGTCCGTACATAAAAGGGGACGTCCTTCCAACGCCAGTTATCGACAAAGAATTTGATCGCGACATAGGTCTCCGTAGTGGATTCAGGGTCGACCCCCTCCTCTTCCCGATAGCCTTTGACCGTTTTCCCGTCGATCTCAGCCGTTAAATACTGGCCGCGGATAGTGTTCTCGGAGAGTGTTTTGGGATCTTTCATGATCCGGATCGATTTTAGGGCCTTGACCTTTTCATTCCGGATCGACTCGGCCTCGGCACTGATAGGCGGCTCCATCACCACCAGGGAGACGATCTGTAAGAGGTGGTTCTGGAACATATCCCTCAGGGCCCCTGCCCCATCGTAATAGCCTCCCCTCTTTTCCACCCCCACACTCTCGGCACTGGTAACTTCGATATGCTGGATGTAATTGCGGTTCCACAAAGGTTCAAAAATACTGTTGGCAAAGCGGGTGACCAGCAGGTTCTGTACCGTTTCTTTACCGAGATAGTGGTCGATCCTGAAGATCTGATCCTCGCTGAAATATTGATGGAGGCTGTGGTTGAGTTGCCTGGCAGATGCCAGGTCGTAACCAAAAGGTTTCTCGACTATCAATCGCTTCCATCCCTTCTCTTGCTGGGTCAGACCCTGCTCTGAGAGGTTTTTGGCAATCACCTCGTAAATATTGGGCGGGGTGGAAAGGTAAAAGATATAGTTGTCTTTGGTTCCGTATTCCGTATTCAAACTTTGAATTCGATTGGAAAGCTCCACATAGGAATCCTCATAGGTAGCCCCCAGGTCGTGGTAAAACAGCTTTTCTGCAAAGGTCTTTGCCTTTTCGGGACCCCTTGCTTTGATATCCTCGCGTAGGTAGCTGCTTTCATCAACGACCTTCTTCCTGAATTCCTCGTCGGTAAAGGAGGACCTGCTCACACCCAGAACGAGAAAATTTTCAGGCAGATGCCCGTCACAAAAGAGATGGAACAGTGCAGGGATCAACTTCCGGGCGGTCAGATCGCCCGAAGCTCCAAAAATGATCAATATCTGACTTTCTGTTCGTTCCATATCCCTATTTATTGCACCCATGGGAATCAGCTCCCGGGAAGGACCCAAAGTACGCACTAAAAGTTAATAAAATCAATTACTTTTGGTGGAAACAGCCTTGTTCCCTGTGAATGGCGGACTGCGAAGAGGGTTCAGGATTGCAGGAACACGGGTTGTGAAGTTAACAACAATAAAATGGCAAAGCAGAAATACGATTTTGGATTGATCGGCCTGGGGGTCATGGGAAGGAACTTTATTCTCAACGTGGCCGATAAAGGATTTAGCGCCTTTGGTCACGATCTCGACCCGGAGAAAGTAACGGCCCTGCGGCAGGAAGGGGGCAACCCGGACAAGGTGGATGCCAGTGAAAGCCTGGAAACATTTGTCTCTTCCTTACATACTCCGAGAAAGATTATGTTGCTAGTCCCGGCCGGTAAGATCGTAGACAGCGTCATCGAAGACCTCCTCCCGCTTATCAGCGAGGGTGATCTGATCATTGACGGGGGTAATTCCCTCTTCACAGATACAGATCGAAGGGAATCCTACCTTAAGGAAAAGGGTATCCATTTTTTTGGCACAGGGGTATCAGGAGGTGCCAAGGGTGCCAGGAAGGGACCGAGCATTATGCCCGGTGGATCCCGGGAAGCCTACAAGGAGGTCAAACCCATTTTCGAAGCTGTGGCCGCCAAATACGAGGGCGAGCCCTGTGTGGCTTATCTGGGTCCAAAATCTGCGGGGAACTATGTGAAAATGGTGCACAACGGAATAGAATACGGCCTGATGCAGCTTACCGGAGAGATCTACGACCTCCTTAGCAAGGCAGGGAAAATGAGCAACAAGGAAATGCACAGGGTGTTTGATCAATGGAATCGAGGTCGGTTAGCTTCCTTCCTGGTCGAGATCACTGCAGACATCCTCAACATGGAAGATGAGCACGGACCCGGGCAACTGGTGGATAAAATCCTGGATAAGGCCAAGCAGAAAGGCACGGGCAAATGGACCTCCCAGAACGCCATGGACCTCGGAATCCCCGTACCCAGTATCGATATAGCCGTGACCATGCGGGAATTGTCTGCCCTGAAAAAGGAAAGGATGACAGCGGAAGAGGTATACGGCAGGCCAGAATCAAAATCAATAGACAAGGATAACCTCGAGAAAATGGCGGAAGAGGCCCTGTATTTCGCATTTGTCCTGACCTATGCCCAGGGGCTGCACCAGTTGGCAGAAGCTTCTAAGGAATACGGATACGAGCTCGACCTCGGCACTATTGCCAAGATATGGAGGGCGGGATGCATCATCAGAGCCGGACTTTTGGCTGATATCACTAAGGCCTTCCAAAAAAATCGGGAATTGCCCAACCTCCTGCTAGACCCTTCCTTTTCCAGTGAGATCAGGAAAACCCTGACTTCGGTAAGGACTCTGGTCGCTTTTGGAGCCACCAATGGCATCCCGCTTCCAGGCCTCTCTAATTCCCTATCTTATTTTGACGCCTATACCTCAGGTAGGCTCCCCCTAAACCTCATTCAGGCCCAGCGGGATTATTTCGGGTCACACACTTACGAGCGCACAGACCGGGAAGGTACTTTCCACACGGAATGGGAGGATTGAATCGGCCAGATCAGAAATTGAATACACGACTCAGGTTAAACCCAAAATAGATATTCCCATCCCCCCAGTCTCCAATGGCGTTACCGAGGAAGCCACTTTCAAAGGTAGGCTGGGCGTTGGTAAAATGGAGTTGAAAGACATGGCCTCCGGTCTCGATATCCACGCCTATGGACAAGGGGTTGACAAAGGGCGAACCCTCTGCCCGGTTGAGATGCCATCCGTAATCCATATTGAGGCTTATCCTTTTGGACAGTTTTACGCGTCCGCCCACCCCCAGGGCGAATTGGTTATTGTCCTGAGGGGCGTAATCCACATATCCTTCATAAAAATAGGTCGGCATGAGCTGAAGAGACACCCTCTCACTTACCTTTCGGCTGATTAACAGTTGCTGTGTAAAGGAAGTCCGGTCTCCGAGGGTAACTTCTCGT
>CBDTYM010000176.1:0-4244 GCA_965364605.1 uncultured Muriicola sp. | reverse complement strand
AAGGGCTCACCGAAGAACAACTTATGAGGTATTACAGAGTACAGGGATTCGATCTCAGCGGGGTGGGGGTCCTTGTGCACGTGGTGGAGCATCTCTCGTATCACACGGGTCAGATCGCGTATTGGACCAAATTTATGGAGAATAAAGATCTTAAATTTTATGAGGG
The DNA here is from genome assembly GCA_965364605.1 of uncultured Muriicola sp. GTDB lineage: Bacteria > Bacteroidota > Bacteroidia > Flavobacteriales > Flavobacteriaceae > Muriicola. The sequence continues at coordinate 4,078 of CBDTYM010000176.1, read as the reverse complement.
GATCGACCTGAATATCAAAAACAAACCTGAATGCTGACAAAAAGGATCATACCCTGCCTGGATATCAAAAACGGTCGAACTGTCAAGGGCGTTAATTTCGTGGATCTCAGGGATGCCGGAGATCCGGTTGAACTGGCAGCCCGCTACGCCCAGGAAGGGGCAGACGAGTTGGTATTTCTCGATATCTCAGCCACGGAGGAAGAGCGCAAAACTTTGGCAGAACTCGTCTGGAGGGTTGCGGAGAGGGTCAACATTCCCTTTACCGTTGGAGGAGGGATCTCCTCTGTAAAGGATGTGAGCCTGTTGCTGCACAACGGGGCAGATAAGATCTCGGTCAATTCCTCTGCTGTTAAAAATCCGGGGCTCATAGACGAACTGGTCTCCAGGTTCGGTTCCCAGTGTATCGTGGTAGCCATTGACGCCAAACAGATCGACACCTCCTGGAAGGTACACCTGGTTGGAGGGAAGGTACCAACGGATATCGACTTGTTCGACTGGGCCCTGGAGGTAGAAAGACGGGGAGCCGGGGAGATCCTGTTCACCTCCATGAACCATGACGGCACCAAAAATGGGTTTGCTAACCAGGCTCTGGCCTCACTTTCAGAGTTGGTGAACATACCTGTAATCGCTTCTGGAGGGGCAGGCACCAAGCAGCACTTTCTGGACACATTTACTAAAGGTAAAGCTGATGCTGCTCTCGCAGCCAGTGTATTTCATTTTCAGGAGATCGGAATAGAAGATTTAAAGTATTACTTAAAAGAACAAGGTGTTCCGGTTCGTATATAATCAAGGAGATAAAAAGCAATAGATATGGCCTTAGACTTCACAAAAAACAAGGATAATCTCGTTCCTGCGATCATACAGGACGTCAGAACCCGGGAAGTGCTCATGTTGGGATACATGAATCACGATGCTCTGGAAAAGACTATGACCAGCGGGAAAGTGACCTTCTTTAGCAGGACCAAGAACAGGTTATGGACCAAGGGAGAGGAAAGCGGTAATTTCCTGATAGTGGAAGAGATCAAAGAAGATTGTGACCGGGATACCTTACTGATCCGCGTTACTCCAAAAGGCCCTGTCTGCCACCTGGGTACGGACACCTGTTGGGGGGAAGCCAATGAATCTGACTATGGCTTCTTGTCGGACCTGGAAGAGATCATCAGGTCCAGGCAAGAAGGCGCAAGTGGAGAGGAGAGCTATGTAGCCTCCCTTATTGAGAAGGGGATTAACAAGATCGCTCAAAAGGTGGGAGAGGAGGCTATTGAGGTAGTCATCGAAGCCAAGGACGCGGACGACGAGCGATTTCTAAACGAAAGTGCGGATCTCCTCTTTCACTTTCTGATTCTGCAAAGGGTGAGGGGATTTAGCCTGCATGATGTCGTGGGGGTGCTGGAGGAGCGGCACCGTTCGGTTTCCTGAGTTACCACCATACCACGAAGAACTTGTCGTGGTCTCCTTCCTTTTTTCTCCTCCAGATCAACGCTGAGCTTTTTTTGAGCATGCGCAAATTGAGGTCGATCAATACGGAGTAATGCGAATCCCATTGAACCTGATCTCTTGGTGATGAGGCCCACTCTTCCTTGGTAGGCAGGTAGTAGGTATACTCCGTGAATTCGGATTTTTGAAAGTCATCCAATCGCATCCAGGTGCCCGCTAAACAATGGGGATTCAAAGGCCTTATCCCAAGGCGGTCACTCCCATAAGGCCTGAAAAGCTGGGCTTTAAAACACACCTGTTGTTTAAGTCTTTCCGGCTCTAATTGTCGTTTTATGAGCGCGAGCCGGCCTTCCTCTGTGAAAGGGAGGGCGAACTGTCCTTCTTTGAGTTTGTCTAGCTTGGTGTAGAACATGTCCCTGCGATTGGGACCGACCAGCCGGTAAATGGGTTCACTGATCCCGGGGTCTATCAGGTAGAACTTATAGGTCAGTTCCAGGTGAATGGCTTGAGCATTATGGGTATCCCTCAGCAGGTAATCCATTTCGCCCAGGGTCCTTCTCTCCCGTTTGACCACCACATTGCGGTCGATTACCTCATAATGTCCCTTCGCGCTCAGCAGAGCATGGAATACCCGTTCCATCTTATGACCCAGCCTCAGTTTTGGGGGAATATGTACTTCATCCAGGTGGTCCACGTCGATATCCGGCATTGCGAATTGTTCCAGGCCAAACTGGGATTTTTTCCACAGGGGAGGAGTTTCTAAAAATGCCCTGGCCAGGCTCTTGAACCGATTCTCCATAGTTGCGAAATTAAGGAAACCGTTAAGGTTTATTTAAATGCAAACCGCTTATTCTGAAATGTAGTATTTTTAGGGTATGGCTATGAAAATGAGATCGGGCTTTCGTTTCACCAATTATGAAGCCCCGGACCAAACCCCCTTTGAAAAACTCTTTGAGATCTTTCAGGAACTCATCACCCATACTTCCGGAGATGTCGATGAGGCCCTGGACTGGTTGCGTGAACTCGACAAGGAATACGATCTTACGGATGAGGATTATACCATAGAGGATTTTATTGAGGACCTCAAAGCCAAAGGATACCTTAGGGAAGAGATCGAGCAGGGTCAAGGTGGAGATGGGGAAGGTGTTCCCGGGGAAGGTAATCTATCCATTACCGCCAAAATGGAACGCCTGATCAGGCAAAGGGCTTTGGATCAGATTTTTGGAAAGATCAAGCGCAGTGGATCGGGGAGTCACCGAACGGGCAAGTCGGGTTTCGGAGATGAACACACGGGAGATTTCAGGGAATACCATTACGGGGACTCCCTGGACAGGATATCTATGACCGAAAGCCTCAAGAATGCTCAGGTCAACCACGGCCTGGACGGGTTCTCCCTTACAGAGGATGATCTCGTGGTGGAAGACACCCACCACAAGGCACAAATGAGTACCGTGCTGATGATCGACATCAGTCACAGTATGATCCTCTACGGGGAAGACCGTATCACCCCTGCAAAAAAGGTGGCTATGGCGCTGGCTGAACTCATCACAACACGCTACCCGAAAGACACGCTAGATATTCTGGTCTTTGGCAATGACGCATGGCCCATTCCCATTAAGGATCTTCCATATCTCAAAGTGGGGCCTTATCACACAAATACCGTGGCAGGACTACAGCTCGCCATGGATATGCTAAGGAGAAAAAAGAACACCAATAAACAGATCTTTATGATCACTGACGGTAAACCAAGTTGTCTTAGGTTACCCGATGGGACATATTACAAGAATAGCGTTGGCCTGGATGACTTCATCGTGGAGAAATGTTATAATATGGCCAGGCAGGCTCGAAAACTCCATATCCCCATAACCACCTTCATGATCGCACAGGACCCATACCTGATGCAATTTGTACGGCATTTTACAGAGGCCAATAAAGGAAAGGCGTTGTTTACAGGACTAAAGGGGCTTGGGGAGATGATCTTTGAAGACTACGAGAAGAACCGGAAGAAACGATTAAAATAAAAAAGACTGCTATAAAGAACTGAGATATGAAATTGAATTACAAGGAGATAAAAACACTGGGCGATCTGAAAAAGGCTGGGTACAAACCCCTTTCCATCAAGGACGAATTGAGGAGGAACCTGAAGGCCAGGATTGCGGAAGGCAAGCAGACCTTCAGTGGAGTATGGGGATATGAAGACTCTGTGATCCCTGAGCTGGAAAGGGCTATCCTCTCCAGGCACAATATCAACTTATTAGGTTTAAGGGGGCAGGCCAAAACGAGGCTGGCCCGACTGATGGTCGATCTGCTCGATGAGTACATCCCCGTGGTCGAAGGGTCCGAGATAAATGATGACCCCCTGGCTCCGATATCACGCTACAGCAAAAAACTCATTGAGGAAAAAGGGGACAACACTCCTGTTGCCTGGTTACACAGGACAGACCGTTTTTACGAGAAACTGGCCACGCCGGACGTGACGGTAGCCGACCTTATCGGTGATGTAGACCCCATCAAGGCGGCCAACCTCAAACTCTCCTATGCGGATGACCGCGTGATCCACTTCGGAATGATCCCAAGGGCCAACCGATGTATCTTCGTGATCAACGAATTGCCGGATTTACAGGCGAGGATACAGGTATCA
>CBDTYM010000175.1:0-4445 GCA_965364605.1 uncultured Muriicola sp. | reverse complement strand
GCGTGCCATTAATCGCTATACTTTATCCCTGGTAAGCTTCCCGTCTATCCGCCTGAGTAAGTTAAGGGGATTGGCATTCTGCAATGCCGGGGGGAGGAGTATGTCCGGGCAATTCTGATAACATACCGGACGCAGCCAGCGGTTGATAGCATCCTCCCCAACGGCCGTAAAACGGCTGTCGGTGGTTGCCGGATATGGCCCGCCATGATGCATGGAGGCACAAACTTCCACCCCTGTGGGCACTCCATTGAATACAAGGCGCCCTACCCTATCCCTCAGCCGTCGGAGAAGGTAATCATATCCCTGAAGTTCTTCCTCCGTGCCTATTACGGAGGCCGTAAGCTGACCTTCGATCAGCGCCACAGACCTTTCCAGGTCCTCTATATTCACACATTCCACCAGCAGTGAAAAGGGACCGAAAACCTCCTGATGCAGTTTGGGGTTCTCACGAAATTCGGATGCTTTCACCCGCAGTATTTCGGGTCTTCCGAGGTTAGGTCTGTTCTCCTCTTTGTTTTTTACAACCACCGATGTTCCTTGTTGGTCCCTGGCAGTCCTCTTTCCCTTTTCGTACTTATCTGCTATATCCGGATGCAGCATGGTGGAGGCCGAAATTTTACGGATCTCCCCTGCGAGAAGCTCAGTAAAATGGTCGAGGTCGGAATTCTCGATCCCCATAAGGATACCCGGATTGGTGCAGAACTGACCGCTTCCCAGGGTTACAGAACCCGCTATGGTCTTAGCCCATTCCTCCTTTCGGTCTTTCAGGATCTCAGGCAGTAAAATAACCGGATTTACACTCCCCATTTCCGCAAAGACGGGTATAGGGACCTTGCGCCCTGCGGCTATATCAAAAAGGGCGCGCCCTCCTCCATGGCTGCCAGTAAAGCCAACAGCACGCACATCGGGATGTTTTACAAGGGCCTCCCCTACCTCGTGCCCTTTGCTGTTCAAATGAGAAAAGACCCCTTCGGGCATGCTGTTGTCTCTGGCAGCTTTAGCGATGGCTGTGGAAACCAGATTCCCGGTCCCAGCATGCATGGGATGGCCTTTGACGATTACGGGGCAACCTGCTGCGAGAGCACTGGCTGTATCTCCGCCTGCAGAGGAATAGGCCAAGGGAAAATTACTGGCTCCGAAGACCACAACGGGCCCCAGGGGAACCATCATTTTTCGCAGGTCTACCTTGGGGTTGGGTGTGCGATCCGGTTGGGCCGTGTCTATGCTGGGCTGTACATAGGATCCTTCCTCCAGAAGGCGCGCATAAAGCTCGAGTTGCCCCAGTGTCCTGTTCCTTTCACCTTTTGCACGGCCTTCGGGAAGACCGCTTTCCGAGCAGTACATATCGATCAATGCGTCCCCGAGGGCGCTGATCTCCTTGACAATTGACCTCAGGAACGCAGCCCGAACCTCCGGGGTTGAATCGCTGTAAAACTCCGATGCTTTCTTGGCCAGGTCTACTGCCTGGTCCACTTCCTCACGAGTGGCCTCGTAGAACTCGGTTTCATTTTCCTCGTTGAGGACCGGGTTTATCGTTCTGAAGGTCACTGACCCCCTTTGGGTTCGGTCATATCCGATAATATTTCTTCCATCCATCATATCTCTGTTATTTATGGATCAGGACAATTTCGGCCTCTGGGTCAAGGCCCTGTCGATGATCCACTGTACGCGTTCCCGCTCTGCTCCCTGTAAAGGAAGCCTCGGCGGCCGCACCCATTCACTGCCCAGTCCGGTAGCAACCTCAGCCAATTTGATATTTTGAACTAGCCGTGGATTTATATCCAGTTCCAGAAGCGGCATGAACCATCTATAGATAGCCAGCGCCTCTTTGTGTTTACCGGCTTTAGTCAGCCTGTAAATCGCAGTGGTTTCCTCTGGAAAGGCACAGACCAGTCCGGCAACCCAACCGTCTGCCCCTGCTACCAGGCTCTCAAAAGCCAGGGTGTCTACACCGCAAAGGATCTTCAGTCGATCTCCAAAGGCATTTCGTAGACGGGTGATATTGGTGATATCGCGGGTCGATTCTTTGACCGCCTGAATATTGGGGAATTGGAGCAAATCTTCAAACATTGGAAGGGAAACCTCTATTCCGTAATCCACAGGATTGTTGTAGATCATAATCGGAAGATCTGTATGCCTGGCCACTTCGGAGAAATAGGTCACCGTTTCGATCGGACTGGCTTTGTATCTCATCGGAGGCAACATCATCAGCCCATCAGCGCCGAAACTCCGGGCATTTTCGGCAGCCCGTATCGCGCCTCGCGTGGATTGCTCGGCTATATTAATGATGACCGGTACTTTTTTCTTGACGTGGCCTACCGTGGCCCGAACCAGGGTCTCTTTTTCCGTATCTTCCAGCGTACTGGCCTCACCCAGCGTCCCTCCCAGGATGATCCCATGAACCCCGGCCGCAAGCTGGGCATCGATGTTTCTGAGAAACAGGTCCATATCCAGGGTATCCTTCTCCGTAAATTTTGTGGTCACGGCAGGCATGACCCCTTCCCAAACTACCTTCATAGGACATGATCTTTGGTTTGCAAAGTACATTTCTTTATTTGCAAACACAAGAGTACTGAATACCCAAACCCATACGCCTAACAAGTTTTTGAAAACAGGTAATTTCAGAAGCCTGGGAGATGAATCCCTAGGAGAATTTTAAGAATGTTTTACCCTCATTTTCTGATTGTTTTGGTTATTTTTGGGCCACTTCGAAAAAATGGTTATGAACAAAATATTTTTATTATCAGGTCTTGTCCTGATCTCTGCCTGCAACTCCACCAGTAAAACTGCCGGAACTCCAGATACCACATCTTCCTTGACAGATCCAGTAGTTTATGCCGCAACGATCACAGAAAACGAATTAAAGGATCATTTATACACTTACGCCTCCGATGAATTCGAGGGTCGGGAAACAGGAACGGAAGGTCAGAAAAAGGCCGTGAACTACCTCAGACAACACTATATGGATCTGAGTATTCCTGCGGCCCAGTCCAATGGGGATTATTTTCAGGATGTACCTCTGGAAATGGCCAAGTTGCCCCAGGGATCTATAGTTGTCGATGAGAAAACATTCAATCTAGGAGAAGATTTTATCGCTTTTTACCCTTTTGAAGGAACCTTCGACGAGGTGGTCTACGCCGGATTCGGGATTGACGAAGGTCGGTATTCCGATTTTGAAGGTTTGGACGTGAAGGGAAAAGTGATTCTGGTCAGGGCCGGAGAGCCCAAAAGGGACGATGGAAACTACCTCCTGTCCGGGACGAAGGAGGCCTCTGCCTGGAGCAATATGTCAGAAGGTCCGGATAAACGAATAGAGGTTGCCAAAGCGAGAGGTGCTAAGGCCGTCCTTCTTTTGGATGAGGACAACTTCAATCGCTATGAGCGTTATTTTAAAAGGATGAAGGAAAGAGACAGTGGCCGTCTCGGCTTCGCCAGTGATATGGATAATCCTGCCCTTGTCCTGATTAGCCCTGAAATGGCGGGGTCTATCATTCCCAACCTGTCCTCTTTGCGTGCCAGCATAGAACACCAGACCCGTTTGGTGGCCTCTTTGGAAAGCAGTAACGAACCGATTCCCACGGAGAATGTCGCAGCCTATATCAAAGGTTCTGAACTCCCTGAGGAATATATAGTGATCTCCTCCCATCTGGACCATATCGGTATCTCCAGTGATGGGAGTATCAACAACGGGGCTGATGATGACGGATCAGGGTCTGTAGCCCTTCTGGAGATCGCTGAAGCCTTTCAAACGGCGGTGAATGCAGGTGCCCGACCCAAAAGGTCGGTGGTTTTTCTCCATGTGACGGGTGAGGAAAAAGGATTGTTGGGATCGCGCTATTACACCGATTACGAACCGATCTTCCCCCTGGATCAAACCGTGGCTAATTTAAACATCGACATGATTGGGCGCATCGATCCCAAAAGAGATGGTGATCGCAATTACGTCTACCTGATCGGATCGGATAAACTGAGTTCAGAACTGCACCAATTGTCTGAAGAGATCAATGATAAATATACACAGATCACACTCGATTACACCTATAACGATGAAAATGATCCCAACAGGTTCTATTACCGAAGCGACCATTATAACTTCGCCAAGAACAATGTGCCTATCATTTTCTATTTCAATGGAACGCATGATGACTATCACCGTCCCGGAGATACGCCAGACAAGATCAACTACGACCTGCTCACCAATCGCACCAGGCTGGTTTTCCACACTGCATGGGCTGTAGCCAACAGGGCAGATAGAGTAAAGGTAGATAAGGTCTCCAAGTAAAGCTGGTACTAATGAAATTAAAAAACCCTGTCAGATACAGGGTTTTTTTGTGTTCTCTCCTTTTAGCAGATCCGAAAAACAAAGAAGTCCTACCCCAGGGGGAAGGACTTTTTCTTTCGGGTGGAAGACCGGGCTCGAACCGGCGACCTCTGGAACCACAATC
>CBDTYM010000174.1:0-4468 GCA_965364605.1 uncultured Muriicola sp. | reverse complement strand
TCTTCTTCAGAGGCAATCCGTATCCCAACGCTAAACGGCTTTTCGATGGCATCGCTGAGAAGGTCAATCTCCTCGTAGTTGTCGATGACGGGGATACAGTTCTGATGGCCTTTGTTTATCAGCTCCGCGATGTTCTGTATGTAAAGGTCGCGTTTGAACCCGTTGCAGATCACATAGGTGGAATCCTTGATCTTCCCCTCTTTTTTAAGCTGGTTGACGATATTGATATCAAAGGCTGAGGAGGTCTCAATATGGATGTCATTCTTCAGCGCCTCGTGCAGGACATACTCAAAATGGGAGCTTTTGGTACAGTAGCAATAAATGTACTTGCCCTTGTAATTGTGCCTTTCGATCGCCTTGGCGAACCATTCCTTGGCCCGGTTGATATTTCGTGAGATCTTGGGTAGGTAGGTGAATTTCAGGGGAGTGCCGTACTGCTCTACCAGGGACATCAGGGGAATGCCGTGAAATTGAAGGTTATCCTCTTCCAGGGTAAACTCCTCCTGGGGAAAATAATAGCTTTGATCGATCAGATCAATGTACTTGATATTCATTAAATAATATGTGGATTTGTGATGTTCTTATGTCCGTTTCGCTTTTTCGTGGTTTGGGAAAATCTCGATAAGACCCAAGGGATATCTGTTGTAAATGAAATCAAAAAAAACTAAAATTCAGGGATTTTAAGTCAATTTTCCAAAGGGTAATATAGATTTAATATATACTGGCATAAAATAGGGATTAGATGACAGGATTCCAATACGACTTAGCCCAACTCTTTGTATCTTAATCTGTCTTAAACAGTACCTATGAAAAACTGCGTTTCTTATATCGTCTTTGCGTTAGCCTTCCTGTTTTTAACCCCCATAATTCAGGCACAACCGGCCTCCGGCGTGTATACCGGAATGGATCCCGATGATCCACAGATCGTACACGAGGTCAAATTAAATGACAGCTACCTCGTGTACACCGAATATTCAATGGCCCCCGACTTTATCCGTACCCGGGGTGGTTTTTACAAGGCTGATGGAGATTCTTTGATGGTAGAACTCGAATTCAATTCTGCCTACGAGCAGGATTCAGTCAGGAACATGGCCCTTGCCTACCAACTGGACGGAGGTAACCTGATCCTCAGTGAAGGGAGGCCTGTTACACTGAAGCGGGTTGAGAGCGAGCCACAAGACCTGGATGGTGCCTGGCTGTTCGCCACCCGCGGACCAGATACCGGACAGGAAAGAAGGGGAGAATCCAACCCCAGAAAAACCCTTAAATTTTTGATCGACGGTCACTTTCAATGGATCGCCTATCAAACGGAGACGATGCGTTTTTCCGGTACTGGCGGAGGTACTTTCACCTCGAAAGACGGGAAGTATACAGAAAATATCAAATTCTTTTCCAGGGATAACAGCAGGGTAGGCGCTGTACTCGAATTCAATTATGAAAGGAAGGGGGACGACTGGCACCATACGGGAAAGAACAGCCGGGGCGAGCCCATGTACGAGATCTGGTCCCTGAGATAGAAGGAGCTTCAGGTGTTGTTGATATCGGACTTACCCCCTGTCTTTTTGAGCAACCGGATTCGGGAGATCTCCACCCCCTTGTCTATAGGTTTGAGCATGTCGTACAGGTTTAAGGCTACCAGGCTGGCCCCGTGCATGGCCTCTACCTCCACACCGGTTTTGTAGTTCGTTTTTACCGTGATGATAATACGGACCTGGAGTCCGTCTATTTCGTATTGAATATCAGTGTATTCGATAGGCAGGGGGTGGCAATCGGGTAACAATTCCGCTGTCTTTTTTACCCCCAGGAGGCCGGCAGCTCGACTCATCTCAAAAACGTCACCCTTCGGCACCCTCTTCTCCTGAATGGCCATGATCGTTTCCGGTTTACTCACTTCAACGATGGCCTGGGCCACAGCAGTTCGGAGCGTATTCTTTTTATGAGTGATATCTACCATAACTCAGGTATTGACCTTCCATTGGTAAGTCTCGTCCCCGAAGACCTCTTTGCCAAAGACGGGCACCTCTGCCTTGATCTTTTCTACCACATACTGCAGGGCTTCAAAGACCACCTTCCGGTGAGGGGATGACACAAAGACAAAGAGGCAAATCTCTCCTGCTTCCACCCTGCCCAGGCTGTGATAGATATGCATGCAGCTGAGCTCAAACTTGCTAAAGGTAGCCTCCCGTATCTCATGGAATTTCTGGTTGGCCATGGTTTCATAGGCGGTATAGTCGATCGCCTTTACTTCCTTTCCGTCAATGACATCCGCCCGTACCTGGCCCAGGAAGATATCGTGCGCCCCAATGCCTGTTTTTGACTGGTGCTTGGCGATGCTCTTCGCGATGAATTCAGGACTGACGGGGCCTTTGACAAATACGTTTTTTATCTTAGTAGAATTCATTACAAATGCCTTTGATGTTAAAGGTAACGAGTTTTTTAAAATTACCGCCAGCTCCTAAATCGGAGAGAAAACATTTTCTAACCAGCACGTCATCAATATACAGATCATGAAAAAAGGACTCAAAACTTCACTTAAAGTACTGGCCGGAATACTCATCGTCCTGATACTTGTTGCCATTGGTGGCTGGCTGTATCTCAAATCCACCTTCCTCGATTTTGAAGATGACTACGCTGAAAATACCCAGATCAATGAACTTACCGTATCCGGATATACCTTCAGGGATCTGAACGCGAACGGACAGCTGGATATTTATGAAGACGACAGGAGGTCCGATGAAGAGCGCATCGAAGATCTGCTGTCGCAAATGACTGTGGAGGAAAAGATACACTTGCTCAAAGGCTCGGGTCTTGGTTCTGCCATGGGAAGGGTCGAGCCCGGAGAAGGGATCCCCGGAGCTGTTGGTACCATTGTACCCACCCCGAGGTTGGGTATCCCGACTGTATATCTTTCAGACGGACCTGCAGGGCTGAGGATAGAACCCATACGCGAAGGCGAAGAGCGCACCTATTACTGTACAGCATTTCCTATCGGTACCCTATTGGCTTCGACCTGGAATACAGAACTGGTCTGGGAAGTGGGGAATGCCATGGGAAAGGAGGCCAATGAATACGGTATAGACGTCATTCTGGGACCAGGAGCCAATATCCACAGGCATCCTTTCTGCGGGCGTAACTTTGAATACTATTCCGAAGATCCAGTCCTGACCGGGTATATAGGCGCAGCTATGGTCAATGGTATTGAATCCAACGGAGTAGGAGCTTCCGTCAAGCATTTTGTGGCCAACAACCAGGAGACAAACCGCAACTTTAACGATGCCATCGTTTCTGAAAGGGCCCTGAGGGAGATCTATCTGAAAGGCTTTGAGATCATTGTAAAAGAATCCCAGCCCTGGACCATCATGTCTTCATACAACAAGGTCAATGGAACGTATGTAGCTGAAAGTCGTGACCTGCTGACCGGCATTTTGAGGGACGAATGGGGTTTCCGGGGCCTGGTCATGTCTGACTGGTTTGGAGGTAATGACCCCGTTGCCATGATACAGGCCGGAAACGACCTGCTGGAACCCGGCACCAAAAAACAATGGAAGGCCCTGATTGAAGGACAGGAAAACGGTGAGTTGACTGAAGGGCAGATCAATACTGCGGTAAAGCGAATTCTCGAACTCGTATTTAAATCCGGCAAACTGAAAGCGTTGCCCTACACCAATGATCCCGACCTCACCGCACATGCCGAGATCACCAGAAACTCAGCAGCGGAAGGGATGGTACTCCTTAAAAACAACGGTGCTCTGCCCCTGAAAAATATAAATGATATCGCCCTGCTTGGGGTTACCTCATATGATTTTATAGCAGGGGGAACCGGATCCGGAGATGTAAACGAAGCGTACTCGGTTTCCCTGGAAGAAGGCCTGCAAAATACGGCTGCAAACCGGGAAGAAGGATTTGACAGCTCATCCTTTAAAATTACCCCGATTGCGAAGGAAGCATACGAAGCACATAAAAAGGCCAATGCAGAAGAATTTGTAAAACCGGAAGGGATCAATGCCATGTTCGAACCCTTCAGCCCTCCCGAACTTACCTATACTGAAGAACAGATGGAAAAAATAGCGGCAGAAAGTGATGCTGCAATTGTCACGATCGGTAGGAATAGCGGTGAAGGGGGAGACCGGGTAGAAACTGATGACTTCCTTTTAAAGAAAGAGGAACGGGCTATGCTCGAATTGGCGAACACCGCGTTCCACAAGGCAGGAAAACCGGTTGTTGTCGTGCTTAATATCGGTGGCGTGATTGAAACCGCCAGCTGGAAGAACCTCGCAGACGCCATCTTGCTGGCATGGCAGGGGGGACAGGAAGGCGGGAATTCCGTGGCAGATATCCTGAGTGGCAAAGTCAATCCGAGTGGAAAACTCCCCATGACCTTTCCTGTTAAACTCAGTGACCACGCTTCCCATGCCAATTTCCCGCTAGATGGCCGCCCCATGAGCATGACAGACCTGATGTTCCCTCC
>CBDTYM010000173.1:0-4506 GCA_965364605.1 uncultured Muriicola sp. | reverse complement strand
AAGTCATTGACCAGATCGCCACCGCAGTCATCCAGGGCATTGCCTCCGCCAGTAGTACCCACTTGTTCAATATCGTCAACGTAAAAGGTACCTGCAGTCGTTCCCGGTCCATCTACAAAGAGAGTCAATCGTGAATATTGGGCGGAAGAAGTAAAGTCGAAAGTCGTGGTCTCCCATCCGCTACCTCCATGGCTTACTACAGTTTCTACAGCAGCTTCTGAACCTTCTTCAAGTTTCAGAAGAAGGTCTACAGGGGTATCTGACCAGAAATTCATGGTGATAGATTTGTCTGTGGTCAGATCGATATCAGCACCCAGGTCGAAGAAGATTCCTTCGAAAGCTGCGCCGCTGTTGGTGATGGCACCTACTTTGGTGGCCTTGTCATTGCTGCCCGAAACATCCGGATTATCCACAATGGCAAAGGATGTCCCACTAAAGGTTTCAGGGGTATAGTCTACATCTGGATCGTCAAAGGTTATCGGCAGCGTGACCTCCTCCAAAACAGCGGGGAGTGTTATGCTGACAACATCTTCGGAAGTGTCTGAAGCCCCTGATACATTCGTCGCTTTCAGGGTTACCGTGTAGCTTCCCGATGCTGCATATCTCTTCGTAGGATTGATTTCAGTGGAAGTATCCCCATCTCCAAAGTTCCACACATAGGTATCGGCATCCTCAGATATGTTGATAAAAGTAACGGTTCCAGTATCCCCATCTATGGTATACGTAAACGCAGACGTTACATCCGGAAAGAGGTTGGTAACGTCGTCACAGCCAAAATAGGCCAGCACTGCTGCTAAGATGGCAAAGACCCTGGCTTTTTTCAATACTTGTTTCATAATTCTATTTTTTTGTTAGTCCAGTCCGTTATATTCATAAACTCGTACGTAATCAACCAGCATGGATTGAGGGAAAACCGTCTCCGAATTAGGAGATCCTACAAAATTTCCACCGACTGCCAGATTGATCAGGATATAAAAATCGTTATCAAATACCCACTCCGCTCCCTCGGGAAGGTCCTCGGGCGTGATCTGGTTGTAGAGAACATCGTCTATGTAATAGTTCACATACTCCGGTCCCCACTCAATTCCGTAAATATGGAATCCCGTATCGAGACGGTCATTAGGGAGTACGTATTCTTTGGAGATCGCTTCCCCGGCCGAATATCCCGGGCCGTGCAAACTACCGATTAATGTGGTGGGCTGCTGTCCCCTTATCTCCATGATATCGATCTCCCCTACGCTGGGCCAGATCTCATTCGGGCTCTCCGGTACGCCGAGCATCCAGAAAGCAGGCCACATTCCCTGACCATAAGGAACCCTGATCCTGGCTTCGAAACGACCATAAGTCTGTTCAAACTTACCCCGTGTGATCAACCGTGCTGAAGTATAGGCCGAGCCCTGAAAGTCCTCCTTCCGGGCTGTGATGATGAGTATACCATTATTAACGGTGACATTCTCCGTTCTGTCTGTATAGTACTGCAGTTCCTGATTGCCCCATCCGTTCATCCCTGTACCGATGTCATAACCCCAGATCGAGCTGTCAGGAGCCCCATCCGTGTCAAATTCCTCCTGCAAGGTCAGTGTCGTAAAGTTGACCACTGTCTGCGTATCATCCACCGCGCAACCCAGGTTGATCAGAAACAGTGCTGAGAACAATCCAGCCGCCACTGAGGACGGAAATATCCGCCCAATAGCCTTGATGCCTTTTTGTCTAAGATTCTTTTTCATGTAATTCTGTTTTTCAATTCATATTTCGTTGTTTTCTACCCGACTCATTCCGCGTAGAAATACATATTATCCACCAGGAGGGTCGAAATGGTGCCGTCTGAGATAAAGAAAATCTGAGCCAGATTGTTTCTGCTGGTCAGTGTGGTGAAGTCTGATAGCGGGATATCCAGGCTGATCCATTGGCCGCTTACCAGATCACCGCTATTGAGTGTCACCCTGGCACTGGAGTCATCTCCTCCGCCAAATGCACCATCGGGACCAAAGTCCCCAAGTTCCACAGAGATAAAATCGCCCGGGTCTATGCCTTCATCGATCCTGATATCTGCATGGAAATGCGTCATGGCCGAGGCATTGACCGTTGGATTCTTAAATTCTGTGGCCACGAAATTGAGTTCTGTATACTCAATCAGATTTTCTCCGTTGATGTTGATCACTCCACCCAGAGTGGTCTGGAAGGGTGCAAAGAAGCCGTTGTAGAAATCCACGGGAACATTAGTATAGGTATCGCTAAAGATGGAAATAACTGTGGCCGGGTCCCGGGTGGGTACAGGGGCAAAATCGAAAGAACCACCTACTTCGACGGTGAGTGAGCCTTCGGCCCTGACACCGCCAAGAGTAGCCGTAATCTCAGCAGTTCCCGTCCCAACCATAGTAACGACACCCAGTTCGTTGACAATAGCCACGCCTGTATCTGAAGATTCAAAAGTGAAATACGAAGGAGCAGCTGCAACTGTCTGGTTCTCACCGGTAGCTAAATTATAGGTTTGTGTAAGACCTGTCAGGTTAATCTGGAAATCGAGGAAAGATCTTTCGTTAGCGTCTTCACCATTGAGTATGGCCGGTCTGGGCTGGGCAACAGTACCCAGTTTCTCAAACTTTAACTCATCGATCCAGAAGGTATAGCCATCACCATTGGCATCAGGTCCCTCTGAATACCAGAACATTCCTGTTTCAGCAATCAGTTTAGAGGGGTCTGGCAGAGGAATAATATACTTTTGCCAGCCTGTGCCAATTCGCAAATTCTGTTTCGTAACCAAGAATTTGTCCTGCATATCGCGAAACGGACTATTTCCAAAATCACTGCCAAATCCAATCTGACTTATGGTCTCGGCCTTTGAAGCTTTTGCCCAGAAGGTAAGAGCGTCAAAGTCTGAAAGGTCTCGACCTCCATAATCTGGGAAGATGGCACCTGCAAATCCCAGGCTCGTTGTAGCATCCCCGAAATTGGGAATATCAAAGCGCATGGAAGCTTCCCCTAAATATTTTACATCCGTATCTACGGAGAATGCATCCAGCTTGGAACCCCCGAAAGGCAGGTATTCCAGGCCACCGCTGAAGCCGTCTATAAAGATCTCTGCGCGTTGCGGGAAGCTGGCGAACTCCACATCATCTGAGACCTCCCTTTCGCAACCAACCGCTAAGCTCAAGACGAGGCCCAGGAGGAAAAGTATCCTTATATTATTTTTTACAACGTTTTTCATGGCTCTAATTTTTATTTCCCAATGTTGATGTGCACATACGTCCTGATCTCCCATTCGTTACCGAAGCCGAAGCCTACCGGACTAATGACGGGTTCTGTGGCAAATTCCTCTGTCGCCGTGGGGGCATACCTGTTCGAAAACTCGTTGAGTGATCTCCAGGTTCCGCGAATACCCACCTGCGTATTCGGCAGGATGAACCAGTCAGGTTTGCCCAGGGTGGTAGAGATGTCGAGCATCAATTGAACCGGGAAGGTCAAGTTAAAATCCCTGTGGTAGTCAAAAGGTCCCCAATCGTTGACCTTGAACATATGCTGTACCTTGATGTTCTTGTAAAGCAGCCTGATATCTCCTCCGAAACGTTCTACCAGCCTTTCACTGTCTCCATTTGCCTGTGCATTCCCAAAGTAGAGGTTGGCGATCATCCCCAGATCGGGATTGATCTTGGACACGATACGGGCGTGAGTCTCCCAGAGGTCCTGAGCGGGTACTGAATTGGGAAAAGCAAAAAGGGTCCTGTTCCCCAGGAAACCGATGTGGGCATCCATGGTAGTCGGGAGGTGACGGAAAACAAAGCCGGCACTGACCGCCAGTTTAGCGTCTTCCGCACGGTCATTGTCCCACTCGTACATCCAGGTGCCGGGAGTGGGGTCCCAGGTCAGGAGGATCTCCCCGCCTACGGTTTCCCTATTCCATCTTACAGAGAAAGGATCGTCCAGGATATTCCTGAGTCTTCCGGGACCACCCACATCATTAGGCATAGGCCCTACGATGGGTTTTTGCCAGAGGAAGTTAGGTGCTATCTGCACATTGCCAATAGTATAGGTGAAACCGGAAAGGAAGTTGGTCTGGTTCCCACTACCGGAATCTTTGAGTTTCCATCCGGTGAAGGTCTTGGTCAGGTCGGCACCCCCATTGGCCACAAGGCCTTGAATCGCACCCTGGGCGTACCAGTTAAACCGTCCTCCTGTATAGGTGATCTTGGCCTTGCCCCCCCAGTTATCCTTGTCATTCACCTGGTCTGTGTAAACAATGTATTTGGAGGCAGCATCCGGGTTATTGGGATCGTAGTTCGGGTTGTCCTCAGCGATCTGGAATTCCCTGCCGTTGAGTGGCTGGCCACCCCAGATCCCTCCTACTTCCAGTTTGACATCCCCAAATTCCCGGGCGATGTACAACGTAGCCCTTCGGGTCCTCGGCATAGGTACTGCGAGGGAAGAGACAATATTACCAAAGGTGTCGATGTCTTCATGGAAAACACCGGCAACGTCAAACTTTCCAATGGTTCTGTGATATTTTAC
>CBDTYM010000172.1:0-4586 GCA_965364605.1 uncultured Muriicola sp. | reverse complement strand
GAAGTCAGGATATCCAAAAGAGAATACCGTTTATCGATACTTTGAAGAACAGGGGTATCCGATGTAATACTGGAGGTGATCGACGAAATGCACAGTCAGAATTCCTCCCCGAAAACACGAGTCGTGAATGTATGACTAAACCTCAATCGAGGTGGGGACTGCTGAACCCCAGGAGGGCAAGTCCGGTCGCCACTTCAGGGCAGGACATACAGAGATCCCATAACAGCCCGGTCCGGTAATTTTCGATCATAACCACGATAGGAGCCTGGTCTATGGCCAGGTAATTCTCCGCGTACCAGTTCTCTGTGAGGTTAAAGGCGTCGTAAAACCCATAAGCCCCCCATAATTTCTCCCGGTGATTCTCATAAAAATTACGAATGGCCTCCATGGAATATTCGGGGGTATACGGCAGGGAGGAAATAGCCGCAGTCGGGCTGATCACTCCAAGGTCATTTGTAGGGCTATGGGCCGAATACCCCATATGATTATCGCTGGCTGTAAGACCCCAGTTCTCTCTTCCGTAACCTGTAAATCCCTTTGGGTTTTGTATACAGTAGGCCCTGTTGATCAAGGCGTGGTTCGTATTTTGCTGCCAGTAATCCGCGTAGGTGTCCTGCAATCCTCTGGGATCTAGTCCAAGAAAAGAGTAATGTGCGAAAAACAATGGCCCTCCAAAATCCGGACCCAGAGGCAGTACCCATTGTCCGTAGTACTCCTGCCCGTTGTCAAAATCGACTCCGGAAGTCCACCCATCGTGATATACCTTAGGATCCACGGAATGAGTAGGTGAAGAAGCCGCGAGGACGTAGGTGATCAGGGCCTCGTTGTATCCCTTGATCTGGTGGTTGATGGCCCACTGATAGTCAGGGGACCAGTGCCAGGTGAGGATATCCTGCCCCCGGGTATACCAGTCCCATTCTACCTCAGACCAAAGGGTATTGATCTTTTCCCTGAGACGTATTTCAGCCTCCGTATCCTCCTTAAAATACTGGCGGGCAGTCAGCAAACCCTGGATCATAAACGAGGTTTCCACGATATCTCCCCCATTGTCCTCCGTAAAAAAGGGACGAACTTTTCCCGTGCTGCCGAAATACCAGTGGGGAAATGCCCCGTGGAATCGATCACCTGACAACAGGAAATCCGTGATCGTATGCAGACGATCCACCGCCTGGGTCCGACTAACCCAGCCACGCTCTACCCCGACAACCAGTGCCATCACCCCAAAGCCCGACCCGCCGGAAGTCACGATCTCATATCCTTGAACTCCATAGGCATCTCTGTTCGACCGTTCGAGGGCCATGCCACTCATCGGATGAGCAAAATCCCAGAAGTACTTAAAGGTTTGGGACTGGACCAGGTCGAGCAGCTCTTCATCGGTTAAGACTTCGACATCCCCGGCGCCGTCTTCCTTCACATCCTGTTCTTTGTCAGAACACATGAAGAGAGAGGTCGCGATGATTGCGAAGGAAAAGCTTCTAAAATAGATGGGAAGTTGTTTCACTATGAATAGCATTGCTGAATCATCTGGTCTGTACGCTGATGTATATCATTGTTTTACCGGGCCCGGGGCCCTATCTTTTGTCTAAAGGTCTGAAGAATGACCGGAAAGTACAACATATTGGTCTGGTCGCCCAGGATCCTCGGGCTCCTGGCCATCCTCTTTATCAGTATGTTTGCGCTGGATGCCTTTCAACCCGGCCTGACCTTATGGCAACAGCTCGGTGCCTTCTTCATGCACATGATCCCTTCTTTTGTATTGCTTCTGGTTTTGCTCCTCGCGTGGAAACGCGAAATGCTTGGAGGAATCGCATTCCTGATCCTCGGTTTAGGACTTACTCCTTTTGTATTCATCCTGAATTACAATATGAATCACTCGGTATGGCTGAGTCTCGGCATCATCATGATGATCACAATGCCTTTCGTATTGGTAGGCGTTTTGTTTATCTGGAGTTCGAAGCGGCGCAAAAAGCATTGAAATTGCACCAGCAAATTTCACCGTTTCTGAGATAAACAGCAGCAATTGGTCAATAGTCTATTTCCAAACTTCCGCCCCTGTTAACAAAAAACTCTATGGTAGATTAAAGTATTTATCGTAATATTGCGATAAAACGATTAAATGGGCCTGACCAAGACCGAGATGTTTACCGAAAACCAGAATGAGCTATCGCTCATCGGTAAGGTATTCGCCCATCCTGCACGAATTGCCATCCTGCAGCACCTATTTAAGGTCAATGCCTGTGTATGTGGCGATATTGTGGAGGAAATCGGACTTGCCCAACCCACGATCTCACAACATTTAAAGGAATTACGCAACCTCGGCCTGATCAAGGGTGAAGTGGAAGGAACCCGTGTTTGCTATTGCATCCATACAGAAAACTGGAATAAGATGAAGCAAACCTTTAGGGAATTCCTCGATCAGGGGACTGGGCCAAACCAGGATTGTTGTTAGATCTATTCCAGATCGTTGTTCGTTTTATGACAAAAAAATCTCAAACCAAAGAAAAACCAGAGTACCTAACTTGAAAGGCCATGAATCTACTCGAAGTCAAAGAAAAGCTATCGCATTTAAAAACACTTGGTTTCCAATTGCCCCATGGGGAAATGGTACCCGGGCACTTCCATGTCACCGAAGTGGGTAAGGTCAGCAAACACTTTATCGACTGTGGGGGTACAGTTCGCCAGGAGGAAGTTGTCAGCTTTCAGTTGTGGGAGGCAGACGACTACGACCACCGCTTGCATCCTGAAAAACTGATCCATATCATCGAACTTTCCCAAAAGAAATTGGGCATAGCAGATACTTTGGAAGTGGAGGTAGAATATCAGGGTCCTACCATCGGTAAATACGGTCTTGAGGTTGACGGCAACCGTTTTCTGCTAACGACAAAGATGACCGACTGCCTGGCCAAAGACAATTGCGGTATTCCCGATAAGAAGCCAAAACTAAAACTCTCCCAGATAGCTGGCGAGCCTTGTTGCTCACCCAACAGCAATTGCTGCTGACCAAAAACGGCAAGAATGACAAAGAGCATATCCCCGGTCTTCCGCGAAATAACGGAAGTTATCAAAACACTACACCTGGACGGTATTCCAGAGAAGCGGAGAGAGACCCTGGATCCCCTCGTTGATTATATACGATCCAAAGTGTCTGAGAAAGAAGAAGTACGCCTTCATTTTATTTGCACCCACAATTCGCGAAGGAGCCACATGTCTCAGGTTTGGGCACAGACCCTTGCCCATTATTTCGGGGTTAATAACGTAGTCTGTTATTCAGGAGGTACAGAAGCCACTGCCCTTTTCCCCATGGTAGCCGAGACCTTGACAAAGCAGGGTTTTAAAATTCAAAAGCTTTCCAATGAGAGCAATCCCGTCTATGCCATAAAGTACGCAGATAAGGAACATCCGGTGATCGGATTCTCCAAAAAAATAGACGATGCCTTCAACCCGAGTTCCGGATTTGGAGCCATCATGACCTGTGATTCAGCCAATGAGGCCTGCCCTTTTGTTCCGGGAGCGGAGCAACGATTTCCCATCACTTTTGAGGATCCCAAGGCCTTTGATCTAACACCTCAGCAAGCCGGAAAATACCTGGAACGTAGCATTCAGATCGCCACGGAAATCGGATACGTTTTTTCTCAAATCAATTCGTAGCCTATGGCCCAAAAAAAATTGAGCTTTCTGGACCGGAACCTCACCTTGTGGATCTTTATCGCCATGGCTCTCGGGGTAGGTACAGGGTATCTATTCCCTTCCCTGCCGGATATCATCAATTCCTTGAACCGCGGCACCACCAATATACCTATTGCCATAGGCCTCATCCTGATGATGTATCCCCCATTGGCAAAAGTGAACTACACCCTATTGCCTGCGGTATTCAAGAACACCAGGGTCCTTACCATTTCCCTTGTCTTAAACTGGATCATCGGCCCATTGCTGATGTTCTTTCTGGCCATCACATTTTTAAGGGATTATCCCGAGTATATGGTCGGGTTGATCCTCATAGGCCTCGCACGCTGTATCGCAATGGTACTGGTCTGGAATGACCTGGCAGAGGGAAGTGCCGAGTACGGTGCAGGCCTGGTAGCACTGAACAGTATCTTCCAGGTATTTGCCTATAGTTTTTACGCCTGGATCTTTATAACCATCCTGCCTCCGTATTTCGGATTTGAGGGAGCTATTGTGGATATTTCCATCGCAACCATAGCCGAAAGTGTGGCCATTTATCTGGGCATCCCTTTCCTGATGGGATTACTCAGCCGACTGATCCTGGTCAGGCTTAAAGGGGAGGAATGGTACACCCAAAAATTCATCCCTGCCATATCCCCGATGACCCTGATCGCCCTATTGTTTACCATCGTGATCATGTTCTCCCTCAAAGGGGAACTCATCGTGGAGATTCCCATGGATGTGGTGGTAATAGCGATTCCTTTGCTGGTCTATTTTACCCTGATGTTCATTATCGGATTCTTTTTCAGTAAAGCCATGGGGGCGGAATACGACCAGACAGCCAGCTCCCGGTCCTTGGCCAGACACTCCATGGCTGCCAACGGGTTGTCCGTCTGGAAAGGCTCTGTTTCAAAAACGTCCAA
>CBDTYM010000171.1:0-4593 GCA_965364605.1 uncultured Muriicola sp. | reverse complement strand
CTTTACCTGGTGACCTTCCTCTTCCAGACGGGGTCCTAAGAATTCGGTTACAAAGTCGGTCATCTCCTCAGGGGTGAAATGCATGCTCTCCCAGTTATAATCGTTGCCCAGGGGTTCATTCTCCACGGTAAACCCCCAGATCTCAATGCCTTCAGCCTTGTAAGCTTCTAAATATTTAGAAAAGAACAGGGCCCAGGTCTCCCGGTATTCTGGCAGCAATTTGCCTCCTCTCCAGTCCTTGTTGTCCTTCATCCAGGGCGGAGCCGTCCAGGGGGAAGCGACAATTTTAAAGCCTTCTGTTGATACTTCCATGGCTTCCTTGATAAAGGGGATGATGTCTTCTTTGTCCTCTTCTATGGAGAAATACAGGAGGTCTGTATCTCCTTCCACCGGGGCATAGGAGTAGTTGGTCAGGGAAAAATCACAAGAGTTCATGTGGGTACGCGTCAGGGAATATCTGGCGCCGTCATCCCCGAAATAAGCCTCTATGATCTTTTTACGGTTTTCCGGACCCAGGGCATTCAGGAGGGAAGCCGAAGCTTCCGTGAAGGATCCACCAAACCCCGTTATCTTCTGATATTCCTGCTCAGGCTGTAGCCTGATGATAGGCACATTTTCAGGAACCTGAAATTCTGTGAGCAGACTCATTTTATTTCCCCCAGCAGAGGTTTCGTAAACCTCAAGGTCTAATTTTTGTTCTACCGAACAACCACTTACGATCAAACTGATAATCAAGAGACTTCTAATTGCGTTTAACTTTTTCATTGTGTTGGTATTTCCATTACCGTACCCGTCGAAAGACCTGAAGCCTTCCAGGGGCCAATCACTCCTCCGCCAGGGGAGGTAACAGGACTTCTTCCATCATGGCATCTTTGTTTCCGTCAAATGTCTTCGTAATAGGATTCCCGTTTCTTGTCAGCCCATCAAAGATCCCTTTATCCACCAGATCCCATAGGGCATACTTGGCTTTCCCGTCTACCGTGAACAACCCGAAATGGTTCTCAGAACCTTTCGGATTATGTGAATCCTTCCAGGGTTCGTCAAAAGCTTCAAAATAAAAACATGAGATCCCTTCGGCGTTCGTCCATTCCCGCATGAGTTGGTAGTATCTTGCCTCCTTGTATTCATCGGTGGCCTTTGAGCCCTCCGGTCCGTAGTGCCCATCGGATATGGTGGCCCACCCGGTCTCCCCTATGTGCACAGGTTTATCGACCCCTACACTCTGCATATGCTCGGTCACAGCCTGATATTGATTCTGGGCGAATTTGAGGGCGCGGCCCATGGCTGAATCTATTTTGGCCTTGTCTGAAAGTTCTTCCTCATCCGGGGGCACCTTCCAGAATTCGGGATTGTAGTGCGAATTGTGATATGGATAAGTATGCATGGAGATATAGTCTACCGCCCTGATCAGTTTGGCCAGGTCTTCGGTATGGTAACTGTCTTCTCCCCCACCCCAGGAGGCAAAATCATCAGAACTGGTTATCCAGAGTTCTGAAGGGAGTTTTCCCTTCTTTTTGAGCTCCTGCAGGTGGTTCACCCACTTAAGGATGACTGATGGTTGTACGTAATAGCTCGTCGCCCATCTTATCATAGCCTCGTTTCCGACGGCCAGGACCTTAACGATATCAGGGTATAGATTGGCCAGGTCAACAGCCGTTGCGATCTCTTTGGCATTCCTCGGACTTTCCACGTTGTGGTCCGGCTCTTTGCCCGTCCAGGCGTTCTTGCAGTCGATCCAGGCTCCCAGCATGACATACATCTCAAAGGCCGGGTCTGCTTTCTTCAATTCTGAAATGGCTTTCAGGAGGTTAGACGCCTGGGCAAGATGGACGTTATAGGTACGGACGATCCGTATCCCCATGGCGTGAAGAATCTTCATGTCATCCTTTAGTTCGTCAAGGGTGGGTTGGTCGTCCCTTGTTTTTGTCCTGTAACCCCCGTAGGAGATGGCTAAATAGTCAGGGTTTCCAAGAATATCCTTTGCAGTCACTTTGTTTGATATTTGAGGTACTTCCGAATTCGATTTCTCCCCTGTTCCCTTGCAGGCGATACCAGAGATCAGTGCGAAGATGGCTAGTACTATTTTAAAAAATCCTTTCATTGTCTTCATTTTCCCGAGGTGTAATCCATTGCCTCAGGTTTTACTTTTATAATGCAATCCAAATCCAAAAGGGAACAGAGGTTTCACCGAAGGATCCCAGAAATTGGGCCCATATTTTCCCTGGTAATCCTCCTCTGAAGCAGGCCAGGAATGAGGCAATTTACCTTTGAAATCGAAATCCCCAAAAAGGACCTCTGCCACACCATCTCCTTCGGAGCCCGGCAACCAGGCGGCCACGAAGGAATCTGATTTTTCGATCTGTTCCGTGGTTACCAGTGCCCGGCCTGAGACAAAAATAGTTACCACTTTTACTCCCAGTTCCACATAGGTATTGATATACCGCTGATGTTCCCCGGTCAGGGTGAGCTGATAGGCATCGATCTCCCCACCGATATCTCCGAAAAGCTCCGCATAAGGGGTTTCACCGACAACAATGACAGCCACATCGGCATCCTTATGGACCCCTGTGGCATCCCTGTCGTACACCACCTCTCCTTTTGCCATTTTCCGTATTCCTGTTAGGATGGTGGTGGCTCCGGAATAATTCTCTGTGGAGCCCTGCCAGTTGATGGACCAGCCCCCGGATTGCAACCCGGAATTATCCGCGTGCTCCCCAACCACGACAATCTTTTTCAACTTTTTATCTAATGGGAGGACATTGCCTTTGTTTTTAAGCAAAACCAGGGATTCCCTAACGGCCTGTCTGGCCACCTCCCTGTGTTTCTGTATCCCGATCTGGGGAATAAGGTCCGGATTGGGAAAGGGGTTGTCAAAGACCCCCAGTCTGAATTTTTGAGTCAGGATACGCCGAACAGCATCGTCAATGCGAGACATAGGTACTTCTCCGCTTTCCACTCCGGCCTTCAGGCCTTCGTGAAACATGTCAAGATCACCGTCGACGGCCATGACCACATCGATCCCCGCATTGATGATGGCGTTCTCCCCAAAACGGGAATACGCTTTCCAGTCGGATACCATGATCCCTTCAAATCCCAATTCTCCTTTCAGGACATCAGTGATCCAGTATTTATGAGCGTGCATAAACTGCCCTGACATGCTGTTAAAGGAAGCCATGATCGCTCCTATGCCCTCCTCCACGGCTGCCCTGTAAGGCGGGAGTAGTCGTTCCCTGACCTGCTCAGGCGAAAGTGTACAATCTCCACCTTCCACTCCGTTGTCCGTAGCCCCATCACCTATGAAATGTTTTGCGGTAGCCATCACGGAATCTTCGTTCAGGTGATTTCCCTGGTGACCCTTGACAGAGACCCTGGCAAATTTTTCTGTGAGTTCAGTGCTTTCCGAAAACGCTTCATATACCCTGCCCCATTTTTCATTGTAAGGGATGGCAATACAGGGTGAAAAAGCCCAATTAAAGCCCGTGGCCTTGACTTCAATCGCTGTTATCTCGGCTGCCTTACGGACAAGTTCCTCGTTACGGGCTGCTCCTAAACCGATGTTGTGGGGAAAGATCGTGGCTCCTTCATAGGTGTTCTGCCCGTGAACGGCATCTACTCCGAAGAGCATAGGGATCCCCAGCCGTGTAGACAACGCCTTTTTTTGCAAACGCCTAAATTTTTCCTGCCACTCTTTTGCATTTGCCCCCGGCAGTGGGCCCTGAGTATGGATGATGGAGCCGATAAATTTGGTAGCTACGTCCTCTTCGGCGATATCGTCGAAATGGCGTACCTGTGTCATCTGCCCTATCTTTTCATCCAGGGTCATTTGCGCAAGCAACTCCGCCACTCTTTTTACTACAGACCGGTCTACTGTTCCTCTCATATGACTTATCATCACCTCTTTTTAAAACGAGGTACTTAGGAGAAAAAATCCCAGAATAATCCAGGAGATTGGAATTTATTAATCCGGCTGAGAGAAAAATGGAATATTAGTCCCTCAGCCGGAGTTTCCCTTCTATGGGTTGAGTATTACACTGACATTGTCGATGTTCATAGTGACGCTACATCCGCTTACCGCACCACAAACGGTCTCTATCAGCACAGATATTCCGTCCGAAACGTCTGTACCGCCCGGGATGGTATAACTGGCTGTATAAGTGGTCCAGGTCGCTTCTGGAGCAGGAGCAGGGGATAGAACCTGTGTAAAGGAAACACCGCCAGGACTCTCCCCAAAGAGCAGTACATTCACGGCTGCCCCGGGTTGTACTACGGATCCAATCAAGTCGAACTGTACCTGGACTACGTCTCCGGCAGCCACAGTCCCTCCACCGATCCTTTCTTGCTTGAAGGCCGGATTTCCACCGGTATCTCCTACTGTGAGCTTACCGGACCAACTGCCTCCGTTATTGATCGTATTGTCAAGAGTGGCACTTCCGCCATTTGGGAAAAGTAGCCATGGGGCTTCCATTCCCGTTTCAAAATCTCCATTGACGACTAAGTTGCTGCTAGTTCCGCCGCCGCCGCCAGTGGTTCCATTGCTACACAACCTGATGTTGTCGAACTGTATCGTCCAGTCAGCACTGCCGTCTCCAGCCG
>CBDTYM010000170.1:0-4699 GCA_965364605.1 uncultured Muriicola sp. | reverse complement strand
CTTTGCCGAAGGACGCGACCCCATCTGGAGAGGGCGCTGACCTTAGGAGAAAGATACACCATTCCCTATATCGCACCGGCTTCAGGCTTGGTTTTGATCAATATGCACCTGAAGTAGTGCCATTTTGTTTTATATCTTTAAGAAAAGTTGTTACGTATGGCCAAATTGCAATTCCCGATCAATAAAATCCACAAAAAAAAATTCAAGATCCTTAAAAAGGTAGGCAAGGCCCCCGGCACCATCACCTACCTGGGACATCGGGAAGATGCGGTCAGTTCACTGGATGTGATCGCGTATACTACAGAGCAGATAGAGCAATACAGCCCCGTGCAAATAGATTCCCTCCTGGATAAGAGGGGAGAGGATGTAAAGTGGATCAATCTGGTCGGGTTAAGCGATGAATCCTTTGTGGAGAAACTCGGAAAGGCTTTCGAACTGAACCCATTGGTCCTGGAAGATGCAGTGCACACAGACCAACGCCCTAAAATAGATGAATACGACGACTATATTTTCGGGGTTTTTAAGATGATTTATCTGGATGAACAACAAAATATCGTCGTTGAACACGTGGCCCTGGCCTTGTTTCGTTCTGAGGTCCTTGTATTCCAAGAACTGAAAGAGGACGTATTCGGATCGGTACGGGAAAGGCTTCTCGGTAAATTGGGCAGGATACGGAGCAGGGGGGCAGATTATCTATTCTTCGCCTTGCTTGACGCTATCGTCGACAATTATTTCCTGGTGCTAGAACATATCAGTGAGCGAATTGAAATCCTGGAGGAGGAGGTCTACCAGAAACCAAGGCCCAAAACCGCTCAAAAAATACAGGAGCTAAAAAAGGAGGTTTTGCGAATCCGCAGGTACATATCCCCCGTAAAAGAGTTGATCAGCAGGTTGATAGATTCGGAAAACACTTTGATCTCCAAGGATACCAAGCTTTTCCTAAGGGACGTTCTTGACCATTGCCTGGAGATCAATGAGACCTTACAGATATACAGGGAGATGGCCATGAGCCTGATGGAAATGTATATGAGCAACGTGAGCAATAAAATGAATGAGGTAATGAAAGTTCTCACCGTAATGGCGTCCATCTTTATTCCCCTGACTTTTATCGTGGGTATTTACGGGATGAATTTTGAAAATATTCCTGAACTGCAATGGGAGAACGGATATTTTATGGTTTGGGGGCTTATGATCTCCGTATTTATTGCAATGCTGATATATTTCCGCAGGAAAAAATGGATATAGATCCTGTTCCTCCCGAGCATCAGGGCATTTCTATATATTTTGTACTTTAAACCAAATTCCGGGTATGCCTTACTGGGTACAATTCCTTCTCATTCTGCTGGCCGTCTATCTGCTGATCAGTATTTTGATCTACATACTGCAGGATTACCTGATGTTCAAACCCGAAAAGTTGCCGGCAGACTTCCAGTTCTACTACGAGAATCAGGAGACCGAAGAATACAATATCGAGACCAGGGACGGAGCTACCATCAACGGACTGCGCTTTAAGTCCAGAGAGCCCAAAGGGGTGGTGTTCTATCTCAAGGGAAATTCGAAAAGTATCAAGGGATGGGGCAAGTTTGCGGTCGATTTCACCCGCCATGGGTATGATGTCCTCATGGTGGATTACCGGGGGTTTGGCAAAAGTACAGGCCGAAGGACCCAAAAGGCGATTAAACGGGACATGCAGGTAATCTACGACAAGATTAGGCAGCAGGTAGATGAGAAGTACATCATTCTCTACGGCCGGTCTTTGGGCTCGGGATTTGCAGCCAAACTGGCTTCCATGAACAATCCGCGTATGCTTATCCTGGATGCCCCCTATTACAGTTTGAAGCACGTAGCCAAAAAATACATCCCCTTTATGCCCTTGTCCCTGCTGCTGAAATATCCCATGCCTACTTACAAATGGCTCAGGTACGTACAATGTCCCATCCACATCATTCACGGTACGGATGACCACCTAATCCCATACAAATCCAGCGTTAAACTCTCCAAGATAAAACCCAAACAGACAACACTTTATACGGTCATCGGGGGAGGGCACAAAAACTTGAACACCTTTGAGTCCTACCACAAGATGTTGCAGGATATCGTAACTTCAAAGCCAGGTAAAATTAATCTGGAAGGGAGCAGCATAGGAGTCCATCACAGTAAACCTGGACCCTATGCGTAACCTGAAAAAGGCAGGTTTGTGGCTCATTGCCTCAATCCTGATCCTGATTACTATGTTGTACTTTCTACAGGAAAAACTGATCTTTCTGCCCACCAAACTGGATAGGGATCACCAATATGTCTTCGATAAACCTTTTGAGGAGTTCTTCCTCACCAGGCCCGACGGAGCCAGGCTCAATGCTATTCATTTTAAAAGGGAGTCGCCTCAAGGGGTCATCTTGTATTTTCACGGGAATGCCGGTGATCTGTCCCGTTGGGGTGAGGTAGTTCAGGGACTGGTACGAAGAAACTACGATGTGGTGGTGATGGATTACCGCACCTATGGGAAGAGCACCGGCAAACTCAGCGAAGAAGCCCTTTTGGATGATGCCCAGGCATTTTACGATCACCTTCTAAAAACCTATTCCCCAGATAAGATCATCCCCTATGGCCGGTCTTTGGGCACCGCCATGGCTTCCTACGTCGCTTCCAATAATGACGTTCCTCTCCTGATCCTGGAAACCCCGTTCTACAGTCTTCTCGATGTCGCCAGCAGCCGACTTCCTTTCTTGCCGCTGGAGGCCTTGTTCAAATATCCATTTCGGAGTCATGAATTCCTCCAGGAGGCCGAAGGACGTATCGTCATGATCCACGGGGACCAGGATGAAGTAGTACCCCTTGATTCGGCCCGTAAACTTCAGGCAAGCCTGGAGGGCAAGTCCCTGGACTTTGTATTGATTCCAGGCGGAAAGCACAATAATCTCAGTTCTTTTGAGGTCTATCAGCAGACCATGGACAGGTTGCTTATTCAGGACATGAGGTAATTGCTCAAGTCATCGTTTCGACCATGGAGCACTTCGATCCAATTTAACATTTTGGCAATGATTTAACACAGTCTTATCATAATGTTTCTAAAGGACCGTTAAGTCCTGTTAAATTGTTTTTTCTTTTCATAGATAACTGTATATTAAGGTGTTGGGTATCTTAATATAAAGCAAATAGATAAGAACTCTATTTTGCTATAAAGTACCCGGAAAGTATTTTTTAAACCTTTTAAAACCTAAGAATGAATTACTTAAATATTAAGGAAGAGAAACTTTTGCCAGTCGTGGTTGAATTGAACACCCTCCTGGCAGAATATCATGTGTATTATCAAAAACTGAGAAATTTTCACTGGAATATCATCGGGCATAACTTCTTTGATCTTCACGAACAATTTGAAGTGATGTATATGGATGCGAGGGAAAAAATAGATGAGATCGCCGAGCGCATTCTCACCTTAAGGTATCATCCCATGAGCAACCTCAGTGCCTATCTGAAAACCGCCGAGATACCGGAAAGCAATGGCAAGAAGATAGACCGGGAAATGATCGCAGAGGTCCTGGAGGCTCATAGCATCCTCCTGAAACAGATGGGAAAAGTAATTGATAAGGCCTCAGAGATCGGGGACGAAGGAACTATTGACCTGATTGGAGCCTATGTGAGGGAAATGGAAAAGACGAGCTGGATGCTGAATGCCTGGAACAGGGACAAGAATGAAGCCCTGAAAACAGCTAGTATGATCTAGTCAACTAATAAACCTCTTTTCTTAAAAAGAGTCTTATAGAACAAAGAGCACGCGTTAGTAGCGTGCTCTTTTTTTTATTAATTCATTCGAAGAGATCTGAGGACAGATAGCGGTCGCCCCGGTCACAAATAATGGATACGATCACCCCTTTTTTCAACTCACGGGCCAGTCTTAATGCCGCTGTCGTCGCCCCGCCGCTGCTCATACCTGCAAAGATTCCTTCTTCCCGGGCCAGCCTTTTTGTCATCGCACGGGCTTCAGTTTCGCTTACCTCCATGATGCGGTCGACCTTTTCCGGGTTGAAAATTGCGGGCAGATATTCTTTCGGCCATTTTCGAATACCTGGAATGCTCGAATTGTCGGTAGGTTGGACTCCCACGATCTGGATCGATCTGCTTTTCTCCTTCAAAAATGTCGAAGTGCCCATGATGGTACCCGTAGTCCCCATGGAGGAGACAAAATGGGTGACCTCGCCCTCTGTATCCCGCCAGATTTCAGGCCCTGTGGTTTTGTAATGGGCCTTCCAGTTGTCATTGTTGCCAAACTGGTTAACCATGACGAACCCTTCTTCCGCTACCTTTGCTTCGGCGTAATCACGAGCCCCTTCGATCCCCTTGTCGGCCGGGGTCAGGGTAACTTTCGCCCCGTACGCTCTCATAGTTTGTACACGCTCCTTGGTTGCATTCTCGGGCATGACCAGTTCTATATTAAGTTTGTACAGCCCTGCTATCATGGCCAGGGCGATCCCCGTATTCCCGCTGGTGGCTTCAATAAGTCGGGTGTCCGATGAGAAATCTCCCCGTTCCAGTCCGGAGGTGATCATGTTGAAAGCTGCACGGTCTTTAACGCTACCCCCTGGATTCTGGCCTTCCAGTTTAAAATAAAGGCGGACGTCCGGGTTGTCATTCAGGGTCCTGGATAGGACCAGGGGAGTATTGCCGATGGTCTGTAACATGTCATCGGCCAAGGGGATCA
>CBDTYM010000169.1:0-4702 GCA_965364605.1 uncultured Muriicola sp. | reverse complement strand
AATACCGAGGCGACCGCTGGTACCGGCCCCTATGTAGAACAATCTGCCCCCGTCGAGGAATCGGACAGTAAGCCCTTCGACGAGCTTTTCAATTTCCGGAATGGCATCAGCGACGGCAGCAGCCACCTTCTGATCCTCACGATTTATATTGGTGAGGAGTTCCAGGGTAGACATCTGCTCCAGATGGTCGTAGTTGGAATCGGTCTCTGTGATCTTATTAAAGTCGGGCATAATTATAACAGGCGGAGGTCCTGGTTTCTAAAGCGGTTCAACAGGTTGTCCTCGGGAGACAATTCCGTGATCATGGTATTGATCTCATTGATATCGCATGTCTTGAAGCGATGTTGGGAATTGAGCTTTTCCGAGATACACAAAAGTATTGTTTTTTTGGAAGCCCGGATAACGGCCTTTTTTAATTGCACAACGTCCCAGTCAAATTCTGTTAACCCGTGAATGGCATCGACGTATCCCGTCCCGAGAAAGGCATAGTCGAACCTTACTTCTGAAAGCCGCTGCACGGTATAGGCGCCATTGGATATAAGGGAATCCGGGGAGATCCTGCCCCCTATGAAGATCAGGTCTACATGGGGCATTCCTGCGAGTTGCAAGGCTACGGGAAGACTGAACGTAAAACAGGTCAGTTTTAACTTCGGCGGGATCATTCTGGCCATTTCCAGACAGGTCGTGCCCCCATCAATAAACACAACAGCGCCTTCTTTCAGGAGACTGACGGCCTTTTCGGCAATAGTCGTCTTCTCGTTCAGGGCGTAGATGTGAGCGCTTCTTGCAGCTGTATGTGTATACCCCAGGGAGACCGCACCTCCATGGACCTTGCGCAGGCGACTTCCGGCATCGAGCTCCTTGACATCCCTACGAACAGTATCCACAGATACGTCCAGTTTTTCGGCCAGGTCGCTAAGTAGGACCCGGTTGTGGAGGTCCACTTCATTCAGTATGAGTTGTTGTCGTTCTTCCTTTAACATAGAACAGATTTAATAGAAATTCAATTGTAAGTTTATGCCGTTTTAAGCCTAGTCTGAACAAACATAGCTAATATATTGCAATAAATTGCAGTTTTTCCTGCAAAATACTGCATATGTAAATTTTATTGTGTACTTTTGACCCGGAACATCAAACAACAAAACTATGATCACCTCCCCCCTTGCCCCTGAAACCGGGTCCTTCCCCACCGATGACGAGTCGAGAAAGTTCGAACGGATCCGCACGAAGATCCATGACAATTCTGATGAGGCCTCGTTTTATGTGGCCAACGAGATCGCAGACCTCATCCGCCAGCGCCAGAAAAGCGGAAAAAAAGTGGTCCTGGGGCTGGCCACCGGCTCCACCCCTACTAAGGTGTACGAATACCTGGTCAAGTTCCACAAGGAAGAAGGCCTGAGCTTCAAAAATGT
Source organism: uncultured Muriicola sp. (assembly GCA_965364605.1). GTDB lineage: Bacteria > Bacteroidota > Bacteroidia > Flavobacteriales > Flavobacteriaceae > Muriicola. The sequence goes on along the minus strand of CBDTYM010000169.1, from coordinate 3,290 downwards.
AGTCACCTTTAACCTGGACGAGTACTTCCCCATGCAGCCCGACTCTATTCACAGTTATGTGAAGTTTATGGGAGAGCACCTCTTTGATCATATCGATATCAAAAAGGAGAATATCCATATACCGGATGGAACCCTCGAAAAGGAAGATGTACGCGATTACTGCCTGGCTTACGAACAAAAGATCATAAAAGCAGGAGGTATTGATATTCAGGTACTGGGAATAGGCCGAACAGGCCACATAGGATTTAACGAACCGGGGTCTTCCCTGGTGAGCAAGACCAGGCTGGTTCGCCTTGACAGGGTGACCAAACTGGATGCTGCCAGTGATTTCTTCGGCCTTGAAAACGTCCCTGCCCGCGCTATTACCATGGGGGTAGGCACCATCCTCTCGGCCAAACGGATCATCCTGATGGCCTGGGGAGAAGGCAAGTCAGATATCATCAATAAAGCAGTGGAAGGGCCGATAAAGGAGTCGGTCCCCGCCACCTTTCTGCAGCATCACCAGAACTGTGACTTTATTCTGGACGAGGCAGCGGCTTCCGCCCTCACGCGTGTCTCCACGCCCTGGCTGGTAAGCGAATGTCAATGGAATGACGCCCTGATCAAAAAAGCGGCGATATGGCTTTCCGAGAAAGTCGGTAAGGCGATCCTCAAGCTTACCAATGAGGACTACAACGAATACGGAATGGGTAACCTGGTGGCGGAGATAGGCTCTGCAGAACACATCAACCTCATCGTCTTTAACCAGCTGCAGCGCACCATCACGGGCTGGCCCGGAGGCAAACCCCATGCCGATGACAGCAAGAGGCCTGAAAGAAAGGATCCCTTCCCCAAGACATCCCTTATCTTCAGTCCCCACCCCGATGATGATGTCATTTCCATGGGAGGCACCCTGCTGCGCCTGGTAGACCAGGGCCACGAGGTCCATGTCGCCTACCAAACCTCAGGTAACATTGCCGTGTTTGACGACGAAGTGATCCGGTTCCTCGATTTTGCACGCGACCTGCAGAAGGACGACAAAGCCCTGGAAAAACAAGTGGTCCAGGTCAGGGAATTCCTGGATAAAAAATCCCCCGGCGAGGTAGACAGTCCGCTTGTTCAGCGCCTTAAAGGTCTCATCCGTAAAGGTGAAGCCCTGTCGGCCTGCCGTTACTGCGGAGTAAAAGAAGAGAACGCCCATTTCCAGAATCTCCCGTTCTACGAGACGGGAACGGTCAAGAAGAAACCATTTTCCGAAGCGGACATACAGCAAACCTATGACCTGTTACAGCGTATAAAACCACATCAGATCTTTGCCGCAGGGGACCTCTCAGATCCGCATGGGACACACAGGGTCTGCCTGAACATCATCTATCGGGCCCTGGATCGACTCGTGAAGGAAAAAGCTTCCTGGATCAAGGACTGCTACGTTTGGCTTTACCGCGGTGCCTGGCAGGAATGGGACATCGCCGATATGGAAATGGCAATTCCCATCGGGCCTGCAGACATGCAGCGCAAGAAAAATGCGATCTTCAAACACCAGTCGCAAAAAGACAGCGCCATGTTCCCCGGAAACGACCAGAGGGAATTCTGGCAGCGTGCAGAACAACGCAACAAGGACACAGCCAGGAAATACAACGCCCTGGGCATGGCTGAATACGAAGCCATCGAAGGTTTTGTCAGATACCATTTTATGTAGTTCAGTGAGCCAGAGCAATAAAGCACCCGGGAACTTGCTTTTCAGACCCGGGTGTCTTTTTGCCGGGTTCTTTGTTTTTTTTTAAGCAGGATTGACCGGAATGATTCAAAAGAACAAAAGGGCCTGGGCCTGGGTCCCTTCCCTCTATTTCACGCAAGGCTTGCCCTATGTCATGGTGGTCACGGTGTCGGTCATCATGTACAAGAAACTCGGCATCAGCAATGCAGATATCGGACTTTACACCAGCTGGCTCTACCTGCCCTGGGTCATCAAACCTCTTTGGAGCCCCTTCCTGGATCTGATCGGCACCAAGCGAAAATGGTTCCTTTGGATGCAGTTGCTAGTGGGCCTCTCCTTCCTGGCGATAGGGCTCCTGCTGCCCACGAATATCTTCTTCGTTACCACTCTCGCCTGTTTTTGGATGGCCGCCTTTGCATCAGCCACCAATGACATCGCCTCGGATGGGTATTACATGATCGGACTTACAGAAGAAAAACAGTCTTTCTTTGTGGGTGTCCGAAGCACGTTCTACAAATTGGCCAATGTCACCGGTCAGGGATTGCTCGTAATCCTGGCAGGATTTCTGGAAAACCGCTATGGGGACAACACCAAAGCCTGGTCCCTAACGATGATCTGCGCTGCAGTCCTTATGTTGCTCTTTACCCTTTCCAATGCCATTTTCTGCCCGAAATACGAATCTTCAGAAGCCATCGTCCTCGATAAACCAACGAGTTTCTGGGAGGTTTTCTCTTCTTTTTTCAAAAAGCCCGGGATTGGGATGGGGCTGACATTCGTCCTCTTCTTTAGACTGGGCGAATCACAGCTCGTCAAAATGGCTGCTCCCTTTCTGCTCGATCCCATCGAAAAAGGGGGGATGGGGTACACCACGGCTGAGGTCGGGACCATCTACGGAACTATAGGGGTGGTCATGCTCACCATCGGTGGCATATTGGGTGGCATCCTAATCTCAAGGCATGGACTCAAAAGGTGGTTCTTCCCCATGGTCCTTTCCCTGAACATTCCTAATGCCTTTTATGCCTTCCTGGCCATCACAGACACGAACCAACTTTGGGCAGTGATCGCTACAGTGGTGATGGAACAATTCGGATACGGCTTCGCAATCGCCGGTTTTATGGTCTACCTCATCTACCTTGCCGAAGGGGTGTCCAAGACATCTCATTATGCCCTGGCTACCGGTTTTATGGCCCTGGGGATGATGCTCCCGGGACTGGTGAGCGGTTACATGCAGGAATGGCTGGGCTATGACGGGTTCTTTATCTGGGTCGTCCTGGCAGCCCTTCCTTCCCTCTTTCTCTTGAAATACATTCAATATCCTCCGGACTATGGCAAGAAAAAAACAGCCTGATAACCCCGTGATCCCATATGAGGTTGCGAAGGAAGAGCTTACCTTCCGGGAGAAGGTGGGACAGTTTTTTATGCCCGCAGTCTTTATCAATGATACAGAGGAGGAGATCCAGGCAGTAGAGGAACTGATCCGGGAGGGCTGTATAGGAGGGATCTGCTTCTTTCACAGCAGGGCCAGTGCGGCCACCAATTATGAAGGAAAGAAAAAGGTCGTTTACAATACAAAGAGCTTCGACCTGCTGAAAAC
>CBDTYM010000168.1:0-4767 GCA_965364605.1 uncultured Muriicola sp. | reverse complement strand
CTGATCAAGATTCCCAGGGAACAATCCCTGACAAAAACGAAAAATAGCATCAAGAGAATTGAGAATTCCTTTAATGCTATTTCCCAGTACAGAAGTGTGCGCGTGATCTACGATGTAGATTACTTCTGATAAAACCTAAACGTTGCTGAGTGCTTCGGCCAACTCTGTTTTCTTGTTGCGACTCAAGGGAATGGACCTTCCGCTGACCTCCACATTCTTGCTGTTGAATTTTTCGATCTTTTCCAGGTTGACGATGTAAGACTTGTGAATCCTGAGGAACTTCTCAGCAGGCAATTGTTTCTCAAAGGCCTTCATCGTAGACAGGATCACGATATTGGCTTCGTCTGTCACCAGTTTGATGTAGTCTCCAAGGGCTTCGATCCACTTGATATCGTTGAGGATCACCTTGCGTTTTTTCAGGTTGCTTTTAACAAAGATGTGCTCCTCATCTTCTGCTACCTGGTTCATTTGTTCGTATTTGGTAACTGCTCTTTTGACAGAAGCATCAAAACGAGCCATGGTAATGGGCTTGTGCAGATAATCCGTCACGTCATAATCAAATGCTTTAAGAGCGTAATCCGGTTTTCCGGTGATCAGAATCACCTGCGGACTGTTTTCCAGGGATTCCAGAAGGTCAAAACCACTGATGATGGGCATCTCAACATCGAGGAAGATCAGGTCGATTTCGTTGTTCTTGATGCCGTTCTTTGCTTCGATAGCGTTGCTGTACTCCGCAACCAAGGCTAAATTCGGATGATTATTCACCAACTTCGCAACTGCCATACGCTGCATAGATGAATCATCAACAACTATACTTCTTAATTTCATAAAGGGTTGATTTGTGGGGTTAAATCATCGACAAAGTACTCAAAAAATGGGTTCGACTGCAACAAAAGTTGTGAACAAGATTTCAAGAAACCAGGGCGATAATGTGCATAATTTAGGTTTATAGGTTAAGTTCGATTTGAGCTTTTATAGTACTCATAACGAAGAAAAATTTAATTTCTTGTAAATCGAAGGAAGAATTGTTACTTTTGCGCTCCTAAAAATTTATATATCAACATGAATCATTACGAAACTGTTTTCATTTTAAATCCCGTTCTATCTGACGTTCAGATAGAGGAAACAGTTAAGAAATTCGAGGATTTCTTAATTAAGAATGGTGCCAAGATGGTATCCAAGGAAAATTGGGGCCTGAAAAAGCTGGCATATCCCATCCAACACAAGAAAAGTGGGTTTTACCACTTATTTGAATTTACTGCTCCTGGTGAGGTAATTGCCCCTTATGAGCAGGAATTCAAGAGGGACGAACGCGTTATGCGCTTTCTGACCGTCAAACTCGACAAGCACGCCATCGAGTGGGCTGAGAAAAGAAGGAATAAACTAAAAGCTAAAGCGTAGGGATATGGCCACACTACAACAACAGGCAAAAGGAAAAAAAGACGGGGAGATCAGGTATCTCACCCCGCTGAACATTGAGACCAGCAAGCAGAAGAAATACTGCCGCTTTAAAAAGTCCGGTATCAAGTATATCGATTACAAGGATCCGGATTTTCTGATGAAACTGGTCAACGAGCAGGGAAAATTACTTCCCAGGAGGCTAACCGGTACTTCTTTGAAGTATCAGAGAAAGGTAGCCCAGGCTGTCAAGAGGGCCAGGCACCTGGCGCTCATGCCATATGTGGGAGATTTATTAAAATAACAAGGAGAGAAGAACATGGAACTCATTCTAAAGGAAGACGTACAGAACCTGGGATTCAAGGACGATATCGTGACCGTCAAGAACGGGTATGGTAGAAATTATCTCATCCCAAACGGACTGGCCACCATGGCTACTCCCTCTGCTAAAAAAGTGCTGGCAGAAAACCTCAAACAAAAGGCACATAAAGAGAAGAAGATCGTTGACGCTGCCAACAAGACTGCAGAAGCGATCAAACAATTGGAGATGAAGATCCCTGCCAAGGTAGGTGCAGGCGACAAACTCTTTGGTTCGGTGACCAACGCTGACCTGGCCGATGCCTTTGCTAAGGAAGGTCACGAAATCGATAAGAAATATATCATGATCAAAGGCGGCGCCATTAAGAGAGCGGGACCTTATGAGGCTGATATCAGACTTCACAGAGATGTGGTCGTCGAATTTAACTTCGAGGTGATCGCGGAACAGAAGTAAAGATTGCTTTAAGCACACAAATAATTAAGAGCTATGGATCCATAGCTCTTTTTTTTTGCTACCTTAAACCCTCCATTTAACCAACTCAACATCATGAAAAAATTACTTCTTTCAGGAATCTTCCTGCTCGCCTTCACATCCCTTTCATGGGGACAGATTACTACAGCCGATATTAGGGGTACTGTTTATCAGGACGATGGAGAACCCCTCTTTGGGGCGAACATCGTGGCCATTCATACACCCACGGGTACTAAATACGGAACGGTCAGTAACGAGGACGGCCGATACAACCTCCCTAACCTGAGGGTAGGCGGACCTTATGAGATAACGGTCTCCTACGTGGGTTTTAAGACCCAGATGCAGAACGACGTCTTCCTTTCCCTGGGTCAGACCACCATCCTTGAATTCAACCTGATCTCTGAAAGTCAGGCCCTGGATGAGGTGGTCGTGGTCTATGACCAGACCGGGACTTTCGGAAGCGACCGTACCGGTGCTGAGACCAGCGTGGGCCGGAGGGAACTGACGCGCTTACCTACCATATCGAGGTCCGCGAGCGACTTCATTCGCCTTGACCCTCAGGCATCCTCCGGGGCTTCCGGCCTTTCTTTCGGAGGGCGGAACGACCAGTACAACAACTTCTCCCTGGACGGAGCCATCTTCAACAACCCATTCGGACTCGATGCCGCCACCCCGGGAGGGCAGACCAATGCTCAACCCATTTCACTGGATGCCATCGACCAGATCCAGGTAACCACTGCTCCTTATGATGTTACCCAGTCCGGGTTTACTGGAGCTTCGGTAAACGCGGTTACCAAGAGCGGAACCAATGAATTTTACGGCACTGCCTACGGCTTTTTCCGTAATGACGACCTCACCGGGGGCAAGATCAACGGGGACGATGTCTTCAAGACAGGTCTGGAGCAATACCAATACGGGTTTAGCCTTGGAGGTCCTATCGTGAAAAACAAGCTCTTTTTCTTCGTCAATTTTGAGCGGGACGAACTTACAGAGCTGGGTACCGACGGCTTTGAACCCAATACGGGCACCGGGGCTATAAATGAAAGTCGGGTCGCCCTTTCAGACTTCCAGCTGGTGGACAACTTGCTGCGGCAGGTCGTCATCGGGCAGGATGCCCAGGGGAACGATATTTTCTACGATCCGGGGCGTTTTCAGGGATTCAATTTCGACCAGGAATCCACCAAGGGGATCATCAAACTCGACTGGAATATCAATGACAATAACCGGCTCGCAGTTATCTATAATTTCCTGGACGCTTCCAAGGGCAAACCGGCCAACCGTGACGCTATTACCTTCAGGGGTCCTAACCTCCAGACATTACAGTTTGAGAACGCCGGATACGAGATCAATAACAAGATCAAATCCGTACAGCTCGAATTAAACTCCCGACTCTCCGATGAGGCCACCAATAAGCTGCAAGTGGGATATACGCATTTCGATGATTTCCGGAATCCGTTCTCCACTCCCGCTCCGAGTATCGTTATTCTCGATGCTACCGGAAGTTCCAACTATATCATCGCAGGTCACGAGCCGTTTTCCATCAACAACAGGCTGGATCAGAAGGTATTTCAGATCACGGATAACCTCAATATCTTTAAAGGGGACCACACCTACACCGTGGGTTTCTCCTTTGAAAAATTCCAGTTTGACAACTCATTTAACTTAGGGGCATACGGGGCTCAGGGGGTCTTTTTCCCGACCACTACGATTACGGATTTCCCGAATTTCGCAAGTTCAGGTCAGCTGCAGGCGGCTTTTGACAACGCCATAGCGGCAGACCGTTCATTTAATGCCAACGGTACCGGGAATCCCGGTGGCTGGGCCCTGGCCGAAACCAATGTGGGGCAGTTATCCTTCTACCTCCAGGATGAGTGGGATGCCACGGAGAACTTCAAGCTCACCTACGGGGTGAGGTTCGATAAGCCTCTTTACTTCGACACGGCCGATAAGATCCGTGAGAATATCGCCCGCAAAGGAGGTGCTTCAGGTACGTACATACCGTCCATTCAATACTTTGATCCGGAAACCGGGGATCCTGTATTCCTGGATTCCGAAACACTGCCTAACAACAACTTCCTTGTGTCACCCAGGCTTGGATTTAACTGGGATGTAAACAATGACAACTCCCTCCAGGTAAGGGGTGGTTCCGGACTGTTTACCGGTCGTTTCCCCTTTGTTTGGTTGGGCAATCAGGTGCAGGGTGTCGACTTCTTCTTTTACCAGATCGTGGATCCTGATTTCCAGTGGCCTCAGGTTTGGAGGACAAACGTGGGTATCGACAAGAAATTTGACAATGGTCTGATCCTTACAGCCGACGTATCCTATACCAAGGATGTCAACGCAGCTCATGTTCAGAACTGGGGCCTCAATACCCCCTCAGCCACCCTGAACGGGGTAGATAACAGGGCAGTATACACCAATGCCGATAAGTCGCAGATCTTCGGAGGGCCCACTAACGCTTATGTTTTCACTAACTCAGACAAAGGCCGAATCTGGAATGCCTCTATCAAAGGGCAAAAGAACTGGGATAACGGCTTGTACACCATGCTGGCCTATAGTTTCCTCAATGCCAAGGAAGT
>CBDTYM010000167.1:0-4959 GCA_965364605.1 uncultured Muriicola sp. | reverse complement strand
CTCCCGGAATGGTAGGAATTGTAATAGATGGATTTCCCGTCAGGACTGTATTCGGGCCCGTCGTCCAGACCGGGCTCTGAGGTCAGACGGATTTCCGGACCTCCCTCTATACCAATACGGTAGATGTCAAAATCTTCCCCCCGGTGGGCGACATAGAGGACGGACTTTCCGTCAGGTGACCACCCATGCCAGTAGGAGGGTCCCACGGGAGTGATCTTTTTCGGAGTGATCAGGCGGGGTTCACCTCCCTGAATGGGAATGGTGTATATCCGTGACGATCCAAAGGGTGCATCTTCCACGGGGTCGTTATTGCTGAGGGCGATCTCAGTGCCATCTGGAGAAATACCATGATCGTTATTGCAGTTCCTTGCCTCTCCAGAATAGATTTCATTTTTTTGACTGCCATCCAGGGAAACCCTGTACAATAAACCATTCTGATTAATCACAAAAAACATTCCGTCCAGGCTCCAGTTGGGGGCTTCAAAATGGGCCTTTTCCTCCCGGACCAGACTTCGTTCTCCGGTGGTTATGTCGAAGGTTTCCAGTCGTGATATCACTGCCGTATTTTGGGGTGTTGCTCCATGCCACCAAGAGAAAAGCAACCAGAAAAGGAAGATTTTTTTCATATTCACCGAAGTTAGGTGTCAGAGCGTACACATCAAATGCTGACTATCAGGCGTCCTCAAAACCGGCATCCCTGTGACTGCCGTCACAAAAGGGCTTGTTATCCGATGCGCCGCATCGGCAAAAGGCTGTCGCCCTTTTCTTGGATTCTGTGGATCCGTCCACCATCTTGATCTCGATCTCTCCATGGACCATCAAAGGTCCGTTGGGGGTTACTTCTACTTTCTGACTCATATTCTTTGTATTTGATTTTGTTATTTGTTGTGATAAACTGTAGCTCAAAGCCCCGGAAGGGCAACGATCTATCTGTGCGACGAGGTCTTCTACTGTCGCCTTTTCAGGGACGATCCATGGCTTCTCATTCGGCCTGTAAACCGTGGGCAAAGTCTTGACACAGACCTCAGAATGGATACACTTCCCAGGTTTCCATATCACGGTTAGTCCTTCTCTTTCGTATTCCTTTACTATCTCGTTCTTTGCCAACTTGTTATCCTTGTTGTTTCAGGGCCTCGATCTTTTTTTGGATCTCTTCTGCCTCTGCATATTTATCGTCACCTGCGCTCCGATTAACCTTTGAGAGCTCAAAGGCTTCTTTCATCGCTTTTTTATATTCCGCTTCCAGTTTTTCCAGCGGACTCTTCTTCTTAAATATTCCGAACATACTCATTTTAATTTAATTGTTTCCGATAGGGGGCGGTCCTTCAGGGATCATGGGTTCGTAGACCTCATCTCCTTTCCGTTCCCGGTATTCGGCCTTGATCTTATCCACGAGTTTGGGACTCTCAAAGAGATCGGTCATGGTCATACCCAGGGCTTTGGCCGCCTGTAGCATTCCTTTGTGGCCAATACTCATACCTCCGCAGGCCACCACGGCCCAGGAGTGCCATGGTGTATCCTTCGGGGCCACGGTCACCCCTAGATTGATATTGGGAACATTCCAGCTGACGTCCCCTACATCCGTAGAGCCTCCTCCGGGATTTTCTTTGGTTTCTTTCAGGGGAGTGATATCGCTTACCATTCCCAATTTCGGCTTGCCGGTGGCTTCCTGTATCTCACGCCCGAAGGCCATCTCTTCTTCTGTATATGTTATTGGCCCCAGGAGTTCGAGATTCTTTTGCATCACCTCTCCACCGGTCCTGTTCACCAGAACTTCATAGATTCCGGAGATCAGGGAAATCTTATAATCGACGTTCGCCATGATCGCGGCTCCTTCTGCCATCGCTCTTATCCTTTCATAAACCGGTACCATTCCACTTCTTTTGGTATCTCTTACCCTGACCCACAAGCGGGCATAGTCCGGTACTACATTGACTACCTGGCCTCCATCCTGAATGTGGTAATGAATACGTACGGTGGGTTTAACGTGTTCCCGATAGTAATTAATGCCGGTTGTATAGAGTTCCAGAGCATCCGAGGCACTTCTTCCGTTCCATGGGTCAGCAGACGCATGGGCAGCCTGACCAAAGAACTCGACTTTAAAATCGACCAGGGCAAGGGTGCTTTGTACATCAGCTTCTGTGTCTGCACTCGGATGCCAGCTTAGGTTGACGTCCACGTCGTCCCACAAGCCTTCCTTCACCATCCAGATCTTGCCAAAGAATTTTTCCTCTGCGGGTGTTCCAAAGAATTTCACCGTACCCTGAATTTTTCCTGCCTCGATGAGTTCCTTTACAGCGATTGCAGCTCCAAGGCTTGCCGTCCCGAAAAGGTTGTGACCGCATCCGTGTCCTGCTGCACCTTCGGCCAGGGGTGATTTTTCCGGCAGGGCTTTCTGGGAAATACCCGGCAGGGCATCGTATTCTCCCAAAACACTGATCACAGGGCGTCCGGTGCCATAGGTCGCTATGAACGCCGTGGGCATGCCGGCTACACCACGTTCAACTGTAAAGCCATTGGATTCCGCATAATCTGCGAGGATACGGGACGAACCGAACTCCTCGAAAGCCGTTTCCGCCAGAGCCCAGACAGAATCGCTGATCTTGACCAGGCGTTCCTGGTGCTTTTCTATGGATTTTATGATCGCTTTTTTGTTTCCACTGAGCTTTTGAGCATTGAGGGGTATGGCAACTGTTAGAAGAAAGATAAAAGGAATATATCTCATGATGCTACCGTCTTATGGTTATATGCTAAATATAACAAAAGCAACGGAACCTCCATCGATATTGAAACGTTTCTCAGGGTCAGGATAAGGCCGATTTGTAGGTGTCAAGGCATCTTTCCCGGGCCTTTTTGTGGTCTACCATTTTCTCCACGTAATCCTCTGTATCTGCTTCGGGCACCCACTGGTTGATATAGTTCCGGTCCTTATCGAATTTATCTATCTGCGTCATGGGGTTGAAGATCCTAAAATAGGGAGCGGCGTCCACTCCGCTGCCTGCGGCCCATTGCCAGTTGCCCACATTGCTGCTGAGTTCGTAATCCAGTAGTTTTTCCGCGAAATAAGCCTCACCCCATCTCCAGTCGATCAGGAGGTGCTTGCAGAGGAAACTCGCTACGAGCATGCGCACACGGTTGTGCATATACCCTGTGGCATTGAGTTGGCGCATCCCGGCATCTACCAGGGCGTAACCGGTCTGTCCGGTTTTCCATTTTTCAAATTCCTCTTCATCATTTCGCCAGGGGATGCGGTCATATTTTTTCTTGAAAGCTTCCTTTGTGGTACGTGGAAAATGCCATAGGATCTGCATAAAGAACTCCCTCCAGATCAATTCATTCAGGAAGGACTCATTTTCCTCCGCCATCGCTTTTTTGACCATCTCTCTTACGGAGACGGTTCCGAAACGCAAATGGGGTCCCAGGCGGGAAGTACCTTCTTTGGCCGGGAAATTCCTGGTTTTTTCGTAATTGCGAATAGTCCCTTCTGAGACATCGTAGTCCGGAACTTTGATTTCAGATTCCCGGAAACCCATGTCCTCCAACGTCAGGTCGGGTAAAGAAGTATCCTTGTAAAAATTGTCCCATTGCAGACTTGGTCTCTTGCTTTCAAAAGGGTTCACTTGATCAAAGTGTTCTTTCCATCGCTTCATAAACGGGGTATAGACCACATAAGGGTCCCCGTCGTCCTTGACCACTTCATCCTTCTCAAAGATCACCTGGTCCTTAAAGGTATGGAAGGAAATGTCCTGCTTATTCAAGAATTCGGAGACTTTTGAATCCCTCTCTTTGGCATAAGGTTCATAATCCTTGTTCGTAAAGACCGCTTTGAGTTCATATTCCTCAGCCAGGGTCTTGAATACCTCCAACGGACTCTTGTGATAAAACGCTATAGAGCTCTGATGCTCTTTTTCCAGGGAATCCCTCAGGGATCTGAGTCTCGAAAAGATAAAGGAGAGACGGGCATCGTCTTCAGGAAGCTCATTGAGAATCTCAGGATCGAAGATAAAAATCGGTAATACGGGGTGATCACTATTTAGGGCATGCAGTAACCCTGTATTGTCCTCAAACCTCAGGTCTCTTCGGAACCAGAATACGCTTACCTTATCCATCTACGAAATATTGAGAGATGAAATTCCTCCGTCTACTCCCAGAATTTGACCGGTCATCCATCCGCTGTCGTCTTTGAGCAGGAAAGCAGCCATATGAGCTATATCTTCAGCGGTACCCACCCTTTTCAATGGATGCCTTTCAGCCATCATTTCCTTTTTACGGTCATTGCTCAGCAGCCTGGAGGCCAGGGGAGTATCCACCAAAGAAGGGGCGATGACGTTTACTCTCACCTTGGGCGTGTATTCTGCGGCCAATGCCTTGGCAAAACCTTCGATGGCACCTTTGGCGGCCGCTACGCTGGTGTGGAAGGGCATGCCCATTCCTACGGCCACGGTGCTGAAAAAGACTACGGATGACCCCTCTGCCATCCTGGGCATGACGGACTTGGCTACCTTGACCAGGCTGAAGAAGTTGATCTCCATATCTTCCCTGAAAGTTTCGATGCCCATCATTTTCAAGGGTTTCAGGTTGATAGTTCCCGGACAGAACACAAAACCATCAAGGGATTCAGGGAGTTTGGCAAGATCGAGATCGTCCGTTGTAACATCAAAGGGAATATAAGTCACATCCAGGGATCCGAGCTCTTCTGCTGTACGGGAGGCTACGAAGAGATTGTGGGATTCGTGAAGTAATTTGACGATTTCCAATCCTATTCCGTGGGAACCTCCAATGAGTAATATGTTCTTTTTCATAGTTATATCTTTTTGATTTCTAATGTTTTTTTCATGCCTTTCACAGTGCCAAATAGATCACTCAATGTTTCTTCCCTGTAATTGAAAATATCCGTGAGCTGTTTTCGGACCAGCAGAGGGTGGGCGAGAGAGCCAAGGGCACCTAGCGGCAATTTAT
>CBDTYM010000166.1:0-5026 GCA_965364605.1 uncultured Muriicola sp. | reverse complement strand
TCAAAGGCGAGTTCGGCCTCCTGCAGGGCCTTCTTCATAAAATAGGCGTCGTCCAGAATGAGTTCCATGGGTTCAAAAATACAATTTTCATCTGTGCGGCAATCGCCTTCAAAAACCGAATTAATGTACCTTTGTCCCCTGTATGAAACTCCTGGATTCCATCCATAGCCCTGAAGACCTGCGGCAGCTGCCGCAGGAGCAGTTACCTTCTCTAGCCGGAGAAATCAGGGAGTTCATTATAGACATCGTCTCGGCCAAAGAAGGGCATCTGGGAGCCAGCCTTGGGGTTGTGGAGCTCACCATTGCCTTGCATTACGTATTTGACACCCCCCATGACAGACTGATCTGGGACGTCGGCCATCAGGCCTACGGTCACAAGATCCTAACCGGAAGGCGGACGAAGTTCAATACCAATCGACAGTTCGGCGGTCTGAGCGGTTTTCCGAAACGGGAGGAAAGTGAGTACGACGCCTTTGGCACCGGTCACAGTTCCACCTCCATCTCGGCCATAATCGGAATGGCCATGGCCGCAAAGCTACAGGGAGATGAGACACGGGAACACATTGCGGTGATCGGGGATGCCTCCATCGCCAGTGGGATGGCTTTTGAAGGCCTGAACCACGGCGGTATGCTCGACGCCAATATCCTCATCGTACTCAACGACAACGCCATAGGTATCGATCCCAGCGTAGGCGCCCTGAAAAGATACCTGACGAACGTAAAAAAAGGTACGGCCAAGGAGGAGAACATCTTTGAATGTCTCAACTTCCGTTATTCGGGTCCTGTTGACGGTCATGATCTCCCGGCGGTATTAAGTGCCCTCAGGGAAATGAAAAAATGGAAAGGGCCGAGGTTACTTCATTTGATCACCACCAAGGGGAAAGGCCTGAAAAAAGCAGAGGAGGACCAGATCTCCTATCACGCTCCCGGACGGTTCGACCGCTATACGGGGGAACGTACCCCCACCCCTATCCAGGGCCAGCCTCCTAAATACCAGGATGTCTTCGGACACACCCTGGTAGAACTCGCAGAAAAGAATGATCGTATCGTGGGGATCACGCCGGCCATGCCTACCGGGAGCTCCCTGAAATACCTGATGCAGGCTTTCCCGGATCGGGCCTTTGACGTCGGGATCGCAGAGCAGCACGCGGTCACTATGGCGGCCGGTATGGCTGCTGAAGGCCTGATTCCCTTTTGTGCCATCTATTCCACCTTCCTGCAAAGGGCCTACGACCAGGTCATCCACGATGTAGCCCTGCAAAAACTGCCGGTAATCTTTTGCATAGATCGTGCAGGGCTAGTGGGGCAGGACGGGGCTACCCACCACGGGATTTTCGACCTGGTGTATTTGCGCTGTATCCCGAATATGGTCATTTTTGCCCCTATGGACGAAAGCGAATTGCGCAACATCCTGTTTACTGCACAACAGGGAATGGATCATCCCATCGCGATCCGGTATCCCAGGGGCAGAGGTGTGAATACCGAATGGCGCTCCCCTTTTGAGGTCATTCCCATGGGCAGTTCGCGTGAGCTAGCCGCCGGGTCTTCCATTGCCGTTCTTTCCTTGGGACATTTGGGAAATCAGGTTAAAGAGGTGTTGAAGTCCCTGGGAAACCCGAGGGAGATCGGGCATTATGATATGCGGTTTGCCAAACCCCTCGATGAGGCCAGATTGCATCACATATTTAAATCATACCTTAAGATCGTGACTCTGGAAGACGGCTGCCTGGCCGGAGGTTTCGGGAGCGCGGTCATGGAATTTGCCAATACCCACCAGTATACCCAAAAGATAAAATGCCTCGGGATCCCTGATCGCTTTATCGAACAGGGGACCATTGAGGAGTTGCAGGAAGAGGCCCAGATCGGGAAAGAAGCCATTACCCGTTCTCTAATACAGTTGCTCCATGAGGTCAGATAAGTCTCTTTTCCTCATCCTCCTATTGATCGTCATTGCCTTGCCTCTGAGTGCACAGGATACCATCCCCCCATCGGAAGAGCAGGACACCACGGTGGTTGACACCATCGTGATCAGGGCCTTTCAGGAAAAGATCAAATACATCCCCAGGGGGGTGAACCTGACCAATCCGGTCATTTCCTTCAAAACCAAAGCCAGGACCAGGAGGTTCAATCGCTTCAGGATCCCCTCCTTCTGGGATGTGGAAAACAACCTGGGCCTGAATCTGAGCGAGGTGGCCTTTGTGAACTGGAATGCCGGGGGTGACAATGCCTTTTCTGCCCTTGCCAATGCCAAGTTTGTGCGCAATTACAAATTCAGGTATGTACAGTGGAACAACGATCTCGTACTAAGGTATGGTGTGAACGTGCAGGAAGGACAAAAACTGCGGAAGACAGAAGACGCCATACGTTTCTCTTCCAGTTTTGGATATCGACGGGATACCCTGACCAGCTGGTATTATTCGGCCAAGGTCAAATTCAACACCCAGTTCTCGAACGGGTACAAATACCCGGACAGGACCACTCCCATTTCCCGCTTTATGGCCCCAGGCTACCTCTTCGTAGGTGCCGGTATCTCTTATATCCCGGAAGGGAAGAATTTCAACCTGTACATGTCCCCACTCACCCAAAAGGCCACCTTTGTCCTGGACCAGGACCTGGCTGACGACGGGGCTTTCGGGGTACAAAAAGCCGTCAGGGATTCTACGGGGGCTGTCATTCAGGAAGGGGAAAACAAATTCATCGAGGTCGGGATATCGGTCACCAATGAATGGAAAACCCCCGTCTGGGACAATGTGACCATGGACCACCGGCTGAGTCTGTACACAGACTACCTGAGGTCTTTCGGAAATGTGGATATCGACTGGGAACTCAATTTCGAATTTACTGTGAACGAGTTTCTCAAAGCCAACTTCGGCACTCAGATCATCTACGACGATGACATCCGCTTTAATCCGGTCATAGCAGATGACGGTTCGGTTATTGACCCGGGGGTCCCGCGAATACAGTTCCGCCAGTTACTCGCCATAGGCTTGAGCTATAATTTTTAAAGCTGCTTCCCTGTGATCTTATTGTGAATATGCACGGCGCGACTGTCTGAGAGACTGGCGACAAAACAACAGCACTGCAATAGGATGGAATAAAGGGATTCCCTGGTCTCCCTGAAAGTTTCAGGAAGGGTGGTCAGCACCAGTTTGTCGTAATTGGTTGCCCCACCTTTCTGAGTTCGGACCATGGCCCCGGAATACGCTTCGAGGATATCCGAAATAATGCGGTAACCGGCTATTTCCTTTTCGATGACCTCCTGGGAACGGTAGACCCGCTCCGCACTGATATCCAGGATGTCACGGACCTGGGCCTTATACTGACTTTTATCCAGGAGGGCGGTGGCAAATTCCCCCTGCAGGATCTCTTTTTCGTGTTCCATAAATACGCGGGTAGCGTCCTGTATCAGGGTACTAATGGCGAGTGCCCTCAGGTAACTCAGGCGGTCCTCGGTATGGGCAAGACGGTGGTACTTACCGGTGTCGATGCGGTCTTTGACCAGTTTGATCAGGTACTCCAGGGCGTAATCTTCAGGGATCAGCCCCAGGTTGATCCCATCTTCGAAATCGATGATGGTATAGCAGATATCATCAGCCGCTTCTACCAGAAAAGTGAGGGGATGACGTGAATAGCTGCCGGGATGTTCCCTCGAGGTAAGGCCCAGATCTCCGGCCACTTGGGTGAAAAAGGGAATATCTGACTGGAAACAGGCAAATTTCTTGTCAGCAATATGCTCGCTGGGCTTTTTGGGCAGGGATTCTTTGGGATATTTCAAAAAAGCCCCCAGAGTGGCATAACTGAGCCTGAGTCCGCCTTCCACCCCTTCCCTCGATTCGGTCAGGATCTTAAATCCGTTGGCGTTGCCTTCAAAATCGACCAGGTCCTGGTACTCCTTATCGTTCAGTTCTTTCCGGTATACCTTACCAGCACCCGACTGAAAGAACTCCCCGATCGCCTTTTCTCCACTGTGCCCAAAGGGTGGGTTACCGATATCGTGCGCCAGGGCGGCGGCTGCCACAATGGCGCCAAAATCGTTGAAATGATACCCGTGGACCTCGCACAAATGGGGGTATGCTTTCAGGATCTCCTTCCCGGCTATACGCCCCAGGCTACGCCCCACAACGGAGACCTCCAGGCTATGGGTCAGGCGGGTATGCACAAAATCCGTTTTGGAAAGTGGGATCACCTGAGTCTTGTCCTGCAGGCTCCTGAAAGCAGCCGAAAAGATGATCCGGTCATAGTCTACCTCGAAACCCAATCGGGTCTCGTCCTGCTCCTTGCGCAGGCGTTTATGGGTATCACCAAAGCGGCGTAAAGAAAGGAGTTGTTCCCAGTTCATAGTTCAAGTTTTCCGCAAGATAACACATTGGGAAATCATCTCTTTGAAGGGGGTTTCCAGCGGCTTAACCTTTCCTTAATCTCGTAACGATTAAGTAACCTTTAAAAAATAAAGGTTTAACATGCAGGTAACACGACCTTTACTCTTGCCCCTTTTCTTTGCCCCGTGAATTTGAAAAAAGTTTCATGAAACATATATATATTCTTCTTTTTTTGATGTTTGCCGGCTTAGCCTATGCTCAGGACACCGGAAGCATCGTAGGTAAACTTACTGACAAGGAAGTAAATAATGAGCCTCTGGCTTTTGCCAATGTTCTTATCAAAGGGACCACTAAAGGAACAACGACCGATTTCGACGGTCTGTATGAAATCCCGAACCTTACCCCTGGCACCTATACGGTTGTCTTTACATTTTTGGGATACGAGACCCTGGAGATCCCCGATGTGGTCGTCCAGGCCGGGAAAGTTACTGAGATCAATACCGCCCTGGGCGCAGGAAGCGTATCCCTGGATGAAGTAGTTATTACCACTACCGTAGCCAAGGAATCTGAGGCAGCCCTCTTGCTGGATCAGAAAAAAGCGGTGCAGATCAAGGAGTCCATAGGGGCCGAAGCACTTACCAAAAAAGGTATTGACGATGCCGCGGCCGCCGTGGCCCAGATCTCCGGGATCTCCAAACAACAGGGTT
>CBDTYM010000165.1:0-5034 GCA_965364605.1 uncultured Muriicola sp. | reverse complement strand
AAACCAACCCCCTGGTACCCCACAACCATTTCGCAGAGAAAAGCAGGACTCCCATCAGTAAGTCGATCCGGGTACGAATAGAAAGGCAACAGAGTAATTAAGACCTTTTATTGTAACAAATTGCGGGATCATGCATCATATAATGGTACAACCACCAATTAAGAACCGGATGAAGCCCTTTGCCCGAACCTTAAAAAGTATCTTTTTTTGCACTTCCTTTTTGTTCACTACCGTGTGCTCCTTCTCTCAAATGAGCTTTACTTCAGAACAGTACAGGGAAGACCTCCTGTTCCTCCAGAAAACGGTGCATGAGGAATATCCCTTTCTCTTCAAAAAGACCACCATTGCTGATTTTGATAAAAGGGTAAGTAACCTCTATGAGGCAATACCGAAAATGCAGGATCACGAAGTGCTCGTAGGCCTGGCAAGACTGGTAGCTTCATTTGAATATGGGCACACCGTACTTGGATATTGGGAGAATGTGATACCCATTCATCAATTGCCCATCGTGCTTTATCAATACGATGATGGCGTTTTCTTACAGGGCGTTCATAAGGACTATGCCGGAGCACTGGGCACCCAGCTCATCGCCATAAACGATATGCCCATTGAGGAGGTACTAACAAAGATGCGGCCTGTCGTACCTGCTGAAAACGATCAGTTTGTAAAGGCCTACGGCATGCACTATCTCACCTTTCCTGAATTCCTGCATGCCCAGGGGGTCCTTCCTGAACTCACCACTACGGTTAGCCTGACCCTGCAAAAAGGAGGGAAAACCTTCGAGCAAAAGGTGGCTGCACTCCCTATGGAGCGCTTTCCGAGGCAGTATGGAATGGTTATTCCCAGTGAGGAATGGCTGGAATCCCGGGATCTCAGCGAGACGCCTCTATACCTGAAAAACCTGGACAGGATCAGCTATTACGAATACCTTCCTGAACATAAAACCGTATATGTCCGCCAGAGCCAGATCCAGGACGATTCCATCCAGCCTATACCGGAATTCTATAAAGAGGTTTTCGATTTTATAGACCGGAATGAGGTAGATAAAATGATCCTGGATGTCCGTCTGAACGGGGGTGGAAACAATTACAAGAACAAGCCCATCGTCACGGGGATCATCGCCAATAAAAAGATCAATCAGTCCGGAAAATTCTTTGTCATCCTCGGCAGGCGGACTTTCTCAGCCTGTCAGAACCTGGTCAACGAACTGCACACCTATACCAATGCCATCTTTATCGGGGAACCCACTTCAGAGAACATCAATTTTTATGGAGATAATCGTCCTGTAACCCTTCCGAACACCCAAATAAACGCCTATCTGTCCTTCGCCTGGTGGCAGGACAAACCCCAATGGGAGAACAAGCCGGCGCTCTATCCACAATTGGCAACCGGACTTACCTTTGAGCAATACCGAACCAATCAGGATCCCGCCCTGGAAGCTGCCCTGTCCTTTGAAGGCGAAAATTTTATCACAGATCCAATGCGTTATTTTACCGAACTGTTTACCAGCGGCCAATTCGACAAAATAATGCCGGAAGCAACGCGAATGCTCAAAGATCCTGCCTACGCCTTTTTTGATTTTGAAGGAGAGTTCAATGAAGCAGGGTACAATCTATTGGCACAGGAATCCTTCAAAGAGGCCATTTACGTACTGCAAATGAACACTGCACTTTTTCCCAATTCGCCAAATGCATGGAATAGCCTGGCAGAAGCCTTCTGGAAATCAGGAGATGCAGAAAAAGCGCGGGAATTGTACTCCAGGGCCATTTCCCTGGATCCTGAGGGCCCGGTAGGGGAGAAGGCCCGCAACATGTTGAAAGAGATAGCTGAATCCGTGCAAAAGCAGTAAATTT
Organism: uncultured Muriicola sp.; assembly: GCA_965364605.1. GTDB lineage: Bacteria > Bacteroidota > Bacteroidia > Flavobacteriales > Flavobacteriaceae > Muriicola. The sequence continues at coordinate 3,181 of CBDTYM010000165.1, read as the reverse complement.
CAATATAAGTCAGTCATTCGGAGTACTTGCCTTTAATTGGCTGAACTGTGGAATTGTCGTATTTTCACAGGCAAAGAAATTCCATCGTTTTATGAAATCTTTAAAACCTCTGATAGGTATCTTATCGATTGCACTGTTCTTAGGATGTAAACAAACTCCAAAAGAAGTAGGGGAGCCTCAGGCCTTTGCAGATGTTCCAATAGTGGTCACAGCGGATATCGAAGAGGGCATCAAGGCCAATATCGCCCAGAAAGTGGAAGAGGGGGGAGGCTACTTTCATTTACAGACAGATACAGCGGAGCTGCGCCTTCAGCTGGTCCGCGTGCATACGGAGTATTTGTCCAACCTGGGGCCCAGGAGGCATTTCGCCTGTGTAGATCTCGCCGACGTAAGCGGGGATGTGTACGATGTGGATTTTTTTCTGGAGGGTGATCCGGGCAGCATGAAGGTCACTGAGACCACGCTTCACAAACTCAACGGAAAACCTTTTTACAGCTGGAAACAGCGAAAAGACAAAACCTGGTACCGCATGCCGATGGAGGAGGCGTCGAACGACCTTTTGGGCATCATAGAAGGGGAGGACCGCTTCCATTTCCGGTACGAGGTTTCCTTGCCTGAGATCGAAGAAGCGGCAAAAATATGGCTTCCTATACCACAATCTGATAAATGGCAAAATATTGATAATGTATCAATTACATCGCCTGTTGCCTATGATTACTCTAAGGAAGAGAAATATGGGAACAAGATCGTTTATATAGATCTTTCCCCTGAAGAGAGCGGCGAGAAGGTCGTCCTGGAATACGATGTGGTAAGACGGGAAAAGAATCCGTATGAGGATAATGCATCGGTGGCCGAGTACTTGAATCCCAGTCTGCTGATGCCGGTTGGGGATCGCTTCCAGACGCTGGCAGATTCCATTATAGGAGCCAGGGGAGCGAAAGGAGACATCATGAAAGCCAGAGCGCTTTATGATTATATCATCGACAATATGAAGTACATCAAGGCGGGGACCTATGGCACAGGAGATGCGGTATATGCCTGTGATGCGCTAACCGGAAATTGTACGGAATTTCATTCATTGTTCATTTCCCTGGCACGTTCAGCGAATATTCCTGCACGCTTTGCTGTAGGAGCCGGTATTCCGTCAGACAGGGATGAAGGTGGCATAGACGGGTACCATTGCTGGGCCGAATTCTACGCGGAAGGGAAGTGGTGGCCCGTGGATATCAGCGAAGCAAATAAATACACTGCGCTGGCCACGTATTATTTCGGTCGCCATCCGGCGAATCGGATTGAATTCACACAGGGTCGCGATCTCGTGTTGGAACCCGGACCCTCAGGCGGACCCATCAACTTTTTGGCCTATCCCGTTATGGAAATAGGAAAATTACCTGCCTTTCCCAAAACGTTTTTTTCGTTTGAAAGAAGCGGCAAACCCGATAGTTGAAAAAAGGGCTTAACTCCCTACCGAATCTTTTTTCGTAGGATGCTCCTCACCGGATGGATGCTCATCGCCGGAAGGATGTTCTTCAGATTCACTGGAAGGATGCTCTTCACCTGAAGGATGTTCGTCACCCTCAGGATGCTCGCTGGCCTCAGCCTCGGCTTGTTCCGTTTCTTCTTTTTTCTTGGTGTCCCTGCATGAGGTCAACGCTCCTGCGGTCAGGAAAGCAAACACGGTAAGAATCAGAGTAAGTGATTTTAAGGAATTAAGTGTTCGTATCATGGTGATCAGTTTTAAAGATGCACCTTTAAAGATACGGCATTTTTTATCAAGTCGTTTAGGGCTGATCGTGTGGTCAAGCGAAATACAACGATCTGAAGGTTTCTAACATGTACGTCAATATATGGTATACGCCGTTTCACGGCAATTCTAAATGTACTATAATTTATATTATGTAAAATAGAATATTTTTGACCCCTCTCTTCCCAGAGTTGAATTATTTGATTGATTTGACGTGGGCAAAGATAGATACTCCGTTCACTATGCCCTCTACCGGGTTGTCGGTCATCTTGATTCCCTTGACATGGTTAAATGAGATGTCTGGTGACATAGCGATGATGTCGTAAAACAAATGGTCATCCATGATCGCCCTGAGATGGACGACGTTACCGGTCTTGCTCACCCCTTTGACGGGAAGGATCTTTCCATCAGGCGTGATGGCTTTTATATCTATCAGGTTCCCATCCCCGTCGATGGCCTTCAACGGATAATAGCGCTCATTGTTTTTTATGATCAGCTTTACGGGCAATCGCTCCCCGTCCACAAAAGCTTTTACATCCAGTATGCTCTCATCCTCCGAATTCTGAATGGCACGGATATCATGCATCTTCCCGTTCTTGTCGATCGCTTTTACATCGAGAAGGGTTTCAAAGATCTTATACGCTTTAATCTCCCATAGGATCTCTTCTTGCTCTGCCGGAACATACATATCGTCGGACTGGGAATAGCTCGAAAATACCACCAGACCGGTAATGATCATAACGCAAGTTGCCGATAAGGCACCTGTTAATCGTCTTTCTTTCCTCATATTTCTCGAAATATTCTACAATGTACCGAGATTCGGGCTCCGGAAATATGACAAAGGTCAGATTACATAAATTCACAGGTCATTTCGGAGGGTAATTGGTCTTTTTGATAAGGTTGCCTGTCTTATCGTAGTATTTCCAAAGCCCCACTTTTCTGCGCCAGTGTACATAGGTGCCTTCTGCCTTGAGGTTCCCATTTTCGTGGAACTGGCGAATGGGACCCTCTACCCGGTTGTCCCGATAGGTTCCTATTTCCTTAATCGTTCCGTCCTCATAATAGTTCACCCAGGTCCCATTCCCGACACCGTCTACGTACTCCTGAATAGACAGATAATTCCCATTGGAATATTTTCCAAAAAGGACGCCTGTGAAGGGTACCGTATCTTTCTTTTTGAAATATACCCCTCCCACCTCATAGGGTTTTTGATATGTAGCACTCATTGAGACCATTTCCTGGTTAGTGGTGTCGATCTGACCAAAGAGAAAAAAGGCCTGCAGCACCGTCGGAATGAAAATATATACAGGCTTTTTCATGGAATGAATAAGGAGTCCAGGTTCAACGCCCGGGTTTCAATAAAAAATATCTTTCCCTCACAATAAATGCATCAATAGATTTAATGAAAATCTCTTTAGAGAGGAGAGTGTCACCAAC
>CBDTYM010000164.1:0-5051 GCA_965364605.1 uncultured Muriicola sp. | reverse complement strand
CAATTCCTGACCGGACAAGATGCCGATGTATACCAGCACGGATATTCCCTCGTAGGTACGGGGATTGTAGGTGATGAGTCAGCCGGTGCGTCCCAATTTGATACTTTCCAGGCTGGTTTTTATATCCAGGATGAGGTACAGGTAACCAACGACTTCAGGGTTAGTTTGGGGGCACGTATCGATATCCCTTACTGGAGTGATGGTGTAGAGAACGAAGATTTCAACAATCGCACGATTCCTATCCTGGAATCCTTTGGAAAAGACCTGCAGGGAGCCCGTGTAGGACAGGGAATTGATCCTACTCCCATGTTCGCTCCACGCCTTGGCTTTAACTGGGATGTGAATGGAGAAAGCAAGACTCAGATCCGCGGAGGTCTGGGTATCTTCACTTCCCGACTGCCTTTGGTATGGCCTGGTGGGACATACAACAACAACGGTGTTACCGGTGGATTTATGTTTGAATTTGGTCAGCCTTTCGAACCAAACGTCAACAACCAGTTTGAAGACCCTGCGCCAGGTTCAGGTGGAACCGGAGGAAACGTAGACCTGATCGCCAAAGACTTTAAACTGCCTCAGGTAATCAAGTACAACATTGCCATCGATCAGAAATTGCCTATCTGGAATCTGATCGCTACGGCCGACTTCCTGTATACGGATGTGATTACGGACATCTACTACGAGAACTTGAACCTCAGAGGCCCCGTGGGCACGTACGAAGGAGCCGATAACAGGCCTTTTTACGACAGGAGGGATGAGATAGATGATACCTATCAGGGCATCTATCTGGCTTCAAATACAGGGGGCGGATACGCAACAAACACCACTTTCACCCTTCGCAAGCCTTATGAAAACGGCTTTGCAGGACAAGTATCTTGGACTTTTGGAGATTCCTTCAAGATCTTTGACGGTACTTCATCCCAGAACAGCTCTCAGTGGAGGAACATTCAGACTGTAAACGGGAAGAACTCAGACCTTCCTGTAACACGGTCGGATTTCGCATTGGGTAACAGACTTACCGCAAACGCTTCTTACGAACTGAAGTGGAATGACAACATTAAGACCACTTTTGGCCTTTTCTACGAAGGCTATCAAAGTCAGCCATACAGCTTTACTTATAATGAAGGACGTGACCTGTTGAACGACGATTCCAGGGATAACGCCCTGATCTATATCCCGGCTTCTCAAGATGAGATCATTCTTGTAGGAGACGATCCCGCTGCAGAGTGGGCAAGGCTGAACACCTTTATCGAAAGTGTCGATTACCTTCGTGAGAATCGCGGTGGGTACGCTGAGCGTAACGCTTCAAGAGGTATCTGGAGCCACGTAGTAGACCTCAAGGTCCTTCAGGATTTCAGCCTGGAATGGGGTGGAAAAAATCACACCTTCCAGCTTTCTGCCGACATCTTCAACTTTACCAACCTGATCAACAAGGATTGGGGTAGAAGGCGTTTCATAAGAGGCGAGGTGTCTCCTTTGACAACAGTCTCTACAGGAGCAACCCCGACTTTCGAGGTTAACGATGCTGTCGTCGACGCAGACGGAACACCTAATATCGTTGAATTCGATGATTCCGGACTGGCATCTTCAAGGTGGCAGGCTCAATTAGGGATCCGATACATATTTAACTAAAGGATACCCGATACAATAATAAACCCCGCCTTGTGCGGGGTTTTTTAATGGGTAAAAATCCGTACTTTTATTTTTCAAAACACAATCCATGGAACTTTTACAAAACGTACATTCCTACCTGGCCTACATCGTTCTGGCCATTTTATTTTTTGCCGTTGCCAATGCGATCACCGGCCTGGCAGGGAACCGCATGTTTACCCTGGAAAAGGACTACCGCCTCAGCCTGTTCGCCCTGATCCTGAGCCATATACAACTCGTCTTCGGGCTGATCGTGTACTACTTTTCGGCCAGTGGCCTAAACGCCCTCACCAATGTACCTATGGGAAATATGAGTCCGGCTGCACGCCTGCTCGCCCTGGAACACCCGCTGACCAACATCATCGCCATCGTGCTGATCACAATCGGCTGGTCCCGTCACAAGAAATTCATGGAAGGGAAGAAAAAATTCAAAAGTATCGCCATTTTCTACGGGCTGGGCCTGGTCCTTATCCTGAGCCGTATCCCCTGGGCACAATGGTTCAATTAAAACGCATTCCTATGAGAACTCTAAGTTTATTCATCGCAGTCCTAACCACTACGGTCCTCTCCTCACAGGAGAAGGAACTCTTTAACGGTAAAAACCTCGATGGCTGGACGGTTTATGGCACAGAAAAATGGTACGTGGAAGACGGCCTTTTAGTGTCTGAAAGCGGGCCTGATGCCCAGTATGGTTACCTGGCCACCGATGACGAATACAAGGATTTTGAACTCAGCCTGGAATTCCTACAGGAGGCCGACGGCAACAGCGGTGTCTTTGTGCGCTCCACTATTGAGGGGACCAAGGTCAGCGGTTGGCAGGTAGAAGTAGCTCCCAAGGGGAAACACACAGGCGGGGTCTACGAATCCTACGGCCGCGGCTGGCTTATCAAACCGGAATTAGAAAAGGAACTGGTCCTGAGAGAAGGCCAGTGGAACACCTTAAAGATCCGTATGATGGGGGACCAGCTTACCTCATGGCTGAACGGAGTGCAGATGGTCAGTATCAGTGATGAGGCCATCGGCAAGGGAGAAGGCTCCATTGCCCTTCAGATTCACGACGGGGGAGGGATCAAGGTGAAGTGGCGCAACATCAAGCTAGTCGTCCCCGAATAAGACTTCGGCCTCAATGATGAAATAGGCGTAAACCGGGAAGTGATCACTAAACCCTCCTGTGTATCTGCCTGAGGTGAAGGTTCGGTAGGGATATCCTTTTTGAATGCCCCTCCTTACCGTCAAACTACGGGCATCATGGATACCCCCCTTCCAAAGTTGAAGCGGCTTGTTCCCATTCACCAGGTTTCCGCTGGTGTAGATCTGGTCGAACATGCTCCAGGAATCCCGGTAAGCAAGGCTGCCCATTCCCTTTCTGAACATGCCTCCCATGGGGCTGTACAGTTCTCCATTGCCGATGCGGACCGAATCACTTTTTATTTTAAGGACCTGTTTCAAAGCGTAATCGGAAGGATTGTCGTTAAAATCACCCATGGCAATAAGAGCGGGTTCCGGATCGATTGCGCTGAGAGAGTCGATTATGAATTGGTTGAGTTCGGCTGCAGCCACGCGAAAAGGACGGCTGCGAAGCTCTCCGCCCCGGCGGGATGGCCAATGGTTGACGATCAGGTAAAGAGGGTGTCCGTCCATATATCCCAACACGACCATTTGCTCCCTGGTGTGCTCCCAGAAACGCTCTTCATTACGGATCATCAGTGGGTGCCATTTAACACTCATGGGCTGAAACGCACTTTTGCGATAGAGCAGGCCCACATCTATCCCCCGTTCATCAGGGCCGTCCCTGTGCAGGATGCTGTAGCCATAGGGCATTAACAGATCGTGATTGGCCAGATCATTTAAAACGGCTTTATTCTCGGCCTCACAAACACCAAGGATATCTGGCGGACCCCGGCGTATCCTCCTACCGATACCTGAAATCGCCTCAGCCAGCCTGTCGACCTTGTCCCGGTACCGGGTCGAGTTCCACCGATACCTTCCTGAAGGAGTGAAGTCCTCGTCAAATCGGTCAGGATCATCTATGGTATCGAAGAGGTTCTCCAGGTTGTAAAAGGCCACAGTCCTCACCCCATACCTCTTCTCTTGCCCGTGACTTGCCAAAGTGATCAGTAAGGTCAGGCTTATGAATACGATCAAGTACTTCATTTTTTTGAGTAACCGTGTGTTTGAGTGTGTGAAGGTATCTTTTGAAGGTGCAAGGGGATTGCAGCAGGCGAAATTATTTTGGCCTTGATGAAAAGGAAAACAGTATGGACTGTTTAGGACGAAGGCGAACCGATTTGAGTACCCATGAGACAAGATCAATTCAAAGGAGAATCTCGATGATCCTGCTGGCATTATCCATAACAAAAGGGCTTGCACAAGGGGTCCTGATCACGGGTCAGGTACTTGAGTTCAGAGACCGCAGCGGGCTGGAAGGGGTCACCGTAAGGCTGGACGGTGTGGATCTCTATGCAACCACGGACAAACAGGGTTTCTTCCGTCTGACTGTTGCGGCCAGGGGAGCTCAAAGATTACATGTTTCTGCATCGCAATACCAACCCCTGACCTTCCCGGTGATCCTGGAGGGAGATAGCCTGGAACTCGGCCCAGTTTTTCTCAAACGCGATCTGGAACAGGAAAAACAGGACCACCTTATCACGCTGACCGAGGGAGAACTGGTAGATGATACCGGACCGGAGACCCAATCAGGCCTTTTGCAGGCCACTAGGGACGTATTCCTGAACAGGGCCGCCTTTGATTTCGGTCAGGCGTTCTTCAGGATCCGGGGTTACGATTCCCGTGAAGGAGTGGTTCTGATCAACGGGATCCCCCTTAACAGGAATTGGGATGACAGGCCTCAATGGAACAATTGGGGTGGCCTGAATGACGCTACCAGAAACCAGGAATTCAATTACGGTCTGGAAGCTTCTGATCATACTTTTGGCGGGCTACTGGGTGCCACCCATATCGATATGTCGCCCTTTTCGGCAAGGCCAGGTCTCAGGGTATCCGCAGCCGCTTCCAACAGGACCTACAGTCGCAGACTGATGGCCACCTATCATTCAGGGAAAGGGAGAAAGGGTATGGCCTTTTCCCTGGCTTTGTCCCGTCGATGGGGGGAAGAGGGATTTGTAAGTGGCACGCCATACGACGCGTATTCCGCTTTTATTTCGGCCGGGCTGGTTCTGGGCACCCAACACACCCTGAGCTTATCAGTGATCAATGCTTACAACAACAGGGGCCGTTCCTCTGCCATCACTGAAGAGGTAGCAGAACTGCTCGGTCCAAGGTACAATCCCTATTGGGGATGGCAGGATGGGGAACGCAGGTCATCCCGCACCCGAACCATACACGAACCTATCGCCATGCTGAACTACGATTTCTCCCGGGAAGATTTTAGGCTCAGGGTTTCC
>CBDTYM010000163.1:0-5061 GCA_965364605.1 uncultured Muriicola sp. | reverse complement strand
AACCCGGTTCTTTGCCAACATCAGCCATGAATTCAGAACGCCTTTATCCCTGATCCAGGGGCCCTTGCAACAAGCCAGAAAGGCTACGGCAGACCATGGCGGACCGGTGATCATCGGGGAACGCGCCTATGGCGTCATCAAGCAGAATATAGGTCGCCTGCAAACCCTGGTGAATCAACTGCTGGATCTGTCCAAACTAGAAAGTGGTGCCATTCACTTAAAATTGCAACAAGGAGGATTGATACAGTTTCTGCGTTCTCTGGTCTACTCCTTTGAAAGTGTCGCAGAACAGAAAAACATCAATTTCAGCACCCATTTTCCTGAAGAAATAAGCAAGGCCTATTACGACCGGGATAAGCTGGAAAAGATCCTCAATAACTTACTTTCGAACAGTTTTAAGTTTACTCCAGCCGGAGGGTCAGTCAGCGTAGACGTCAACAATACGGAGAAAGCACTGGTCGTTGAGATCAGTGATTCCGGCAGCGGTATGAGCAAATCAGATTTAGACCGGATCTTCGACAGGTTTTACCGCGTGGAAGGGACAGAAGTGGAAGGGACCGGGATCGGTCTTGCCCTGACGAAGGAATTGGTCGATCTCCATGGCGGGCAGATCAGTGTGCACAGTGAAAAAGGACGTGGCACAACCTTTAGGGTGAGAATCCCGATTGTATTAGACGACCTTCCGAAAGCGGTCAAGATCGATCACAGCCAATCAGATACAGAAGTCGCCTTTCCTGATCATTCGGAAATAATTGAGCGGGAGGAGCCCATTCAGGACCAGGACAGAGAGGTGGTCTTATTGGTCGAAGACAATGTGGATCTGTTGAATTTCATCACGGAGGTCTTGACTCCTAAGTTTGATGTGATCAGTGCAAAGGATGGTCTTCAGGGGGAGCGAATGGCGTTTGAGCATATTCCCGATCTGATCGTTTCAGATGTCATGATGCCCAAAAAGGACGGATATGAACTTTGTAATTCACTGAAGACCAATGTCAAGACCAGCCATATTCCTATCCTCATGCTTACCGCCAAGGCGGGTCAGGCCAACAAACTGGCAGGTTTCACACAGGGGGCCGATGCCTACCTGACCAAGCCCTTTGATCCAGACGAATTGCTGCTGAGGGCAGAAAACCTCATCGGATCTCGAAAAAAGATCTGGGAACATTTTAAGACCCTGGAATTTGTGGATGTAAGTGACTTAAAAATAAGTGCTGTAGACGACCTCTTCCTTCAAAAAGTAATCGAAGTAATCAGAGAGAACATGGACAATGAATCCCTTTCGGTAGAGGATATAGCATCACAGGTGGGATTCAGCAGGGCGCAATTACATCGCAAACTTAAGGCGCTCACTGACAGGTCTGCCGGGCAACTCGTGAGCGAAATGCGGATGAATAAGGCAAAGGTCATGTTGCAGAGCAAAGCCGGATCCGTCTCAGAGGTCGCCTATTCCGTAGGGTACTCCAATTTATCTTACTTCACCAAGAGTTTTAAGGAAAAGTTCGGGGTGTTACCCAGTAAGGTCGGAGGTTAATTACTTTATCTGAACACAGGATTTATCCCTTTATTTTTGGAGTTTTTCTGCAACCCCATCGTAGTATTCCTGACTGAGTACTTCCGTCCAGATGGTTGGTTCAGAACCCCCGTAAAGGGCCAGATAGGTGACCGCACTGTCCTTTGTGGATGAATGCCAGTGCTCCGTGTCCTTCTCACACCGGATCACATCCCCTTTCTTGAGGATGATTGGATCCTTTCCCCTTTCCTGGTAATACCCCTCACCTTCCACGTATATCAGGACCTGCGGTGAGGAATGTTTGTGCCAGTCGAGAGTTGAATTGGCCCGAAAGGTCGCTTTGGTAATATTGTATTCAAATTCTTCATCTGCGGTCAAGAGCGAATTTAACCAGGCTTCCCCTATGTAATGGGTGTTGGGGGCCTTGTTGCCCTCATCCATAAATGAAGTTATCGAATATTCGGCCTTCTGTGAATAAATGCAAAGGGGTAATACCAAAAATATAAATGCTATTAATTTCTTCATGAATATCGTTTTAGAGTCAATTTAAAGTAAAAAGCGTCTATACCATCAAAATATACTCCATTAATTACTTAGAAGTATAAGAGCTATATTAGTGTAGAAATAAGGAATGAGCAAATGTGGTTTGCCACACGTCTAGCATTATCAAAGTGTTCCGGTACTCAAGTTTTCTTCTGGTGATTTTTTTGTTCAGTGGTTGTAACTACTTCGCTGAACCGATCGAACTAACGAGTGAACACTTTCATTTTAAAGGCACATCGTATACGAGTTCAAAGGAAGAGATGCAATATGGCATCCAACGAGCAGAGGAGTTGTATACCGCCCTTTCGGAAATAATCCCTTCTGACTTTCCTTTGGATTCAATTATAGTTGTCACGTTGAATGGAAACTTACGGAACCAGTCACCCTACGTAGATGAGGAAGGCACCATCCAGTTATGGCGTTACCCAGAAGAAGAGGGGGGTTATTGGGCTCTCTTCGCACATGAGCTTGTACATGCAATCGCCTTTGATGCCGCTGTCAAAGCGGGCGCGCTGGAATGGGAGTCTTTAGGATTTTACAACGAGGGATGGGCAGAGTACGCAGCCCAGCTCATCGATCCAGGAAAAACTGGTTTTCCATTATATGGCTACGAGGAAGATATCGTCGCAGGACACTGGGTTTTGCAAAAAGGTCCCCTCCCGGAGGAGATGAGAAATTCGCACGAAGAATTAAATCTGAGCTGTGCATGCCAGACCTATCCCCAGCGTTCTTCCTGGTTTCGATACCTCGACAAGACCTACGGACGGGAAGCTGTATTAGAAATAATGTACGGAGGCCGTGAAATGACTCCGGATAGAGTAGCGGAAATTCTCGGCAATCCGTTGCCAGAAGTTGACGAAGCCTGGCGCACATGGGTACTAAAGCGTTATGCTTTATATCCAACTGCTGATGCTCAGGCAGCCTCCTACCGAAAGAGGATAGGATGGTATAAGCCGTGTTTGTAACAACACGATATCAGCTCTTGACTCCCGAATGGAATTTTCGGTAATACTTCTGACCATGTGTTACCATGAAAAAAGCCACTCATTTATGTGGATGCTCTGCCCTGCTTTATTGTTCCCACCGAACTTTTCCTCGAATCAGTTCTACTAAGACGCTCATTAACTCCATCGGGTAACGGAATCTCTGTCAACCTTCCAATTAATTTATCATTAGGCAAAAGAACAGGTTACATCCCTTTTTTAATCGAACCTAAAATATCCTTAGAAAATAAAAAGGACTGGAATGACCCATATCATTTCGCAAGAACTTAACAGCCAATACTTTTGGGGTCGAATTCAAAAAACCAGCAGAGATGAAAACCATGACATGTTTACTTTTTGCGCTCTACTCTATGGCCTGCTTGAGCCAGGTGGAAAATAGCGGTGAAATTCATATTACTGATACACAACAGGACGATACCTATTCAGTTGGAGAAACTGTCAAGGTAGATGCCGTAGTGCGCGGGGATCTCGTTATCGCCGGAGGAAGTCTCACAGTGAATGACAGCATTAACGGTGACCTTACCGCTGCCGGTGGTGAACTTTTTCTGCATGGTTACGTGGCCGATGACGCACGAATAGCGGTAGGCAGGGCCACTATCGATTCCGAAATAGGGGATGATCTGATCATCTTTGGAGGAGAAGTTACCCTTACCGAAAATGCCGTAGTACACGGAAACCTTAAATGTACTGGCGGTAAAATCACTTTGAAGGGAAAAGTCCTTGGGGAGCTTAATATCAAAGGAAGTGATGTTCTTATAGACGGAAGTGTCGATGGGCCCTCAAAATTAATTGTGGAAGACCTCGCTATTGGCCCAAAGGCTCAATTCTTTAAAGAGGTTACCTACTACACTGAGGACGGAGAAATAGACTTCAATAGGGCACTGGTTCAAACAGAAGCGCAATTCAACGAGGATTTGGGAGAGGACACATCCGATCTGTCCGTCACCACCCTTGGCACAAAATCCCTGAAAATGTGGATTTTCTACGTTCTGTCTTCATTTCTTGTTATCCTTGTTTTGCATGCACTTTTTAAAGAGGCATTTTCTAACGCTGTCGAAGAGCTGGAACACAGCTGGCTGAAAAACTTTGGGGTAGGATTGATCTATCTCATAGGTATCCCCATAGCCATTTTAATTGCCTTCCTCATGGTTATTGGTATCCCTTTGGGCCTCTTTACAGCCGCTGTCTTCATATTCAGCCTTTTGTTAGGTCATATGGTCGGCGCTTTACTGCTAACGTATTATTTCCGAAACAAAATGGACAAAACCTGGGATTTCTGGACAGTTACCCTTCTCGCTTTGCTCTTTGTCGTTATTTTGCGAGTGCTCACCATGATCCCTTATGCCGGCATCGTCTTTTCTATCATAGTACTTTCGATTACCTATGGAGCATTGACAAGGAAGGCCATATATTCCAAAAGAACAGCAGTTTCATGAAAAAGGATAATAAAAGCCATCCACTGATGTGGATGGCTTTTTTTAATCTTATCAATCGATTTGGTTTAGTTGCCTGTAATTCAATTCTGATAACGTCCTGCGCAATATCAACTTAAGCATGCGTTTACCTTGAGAGGTCTTTAGATATTTCTCTCTTCTTTGAGCATCCGACTTCTCTATAAAAAGTTCGCAATACACTAATCTCAAAGGTCTCCTTTTCGAAGTGCTGATAGTATTCCCGCGTTTGTGGTCGTTTAGTCTTTTCCTGAGATTAGTTGTATACCCGTAATATAACATATGATCATTTTCGCTAAAAAGGACATAAACGCAATAGGGTAAGATCATCTTGAAATTTACGCCCACAAGCTGAAATGATCATGCAGAAAAGAAAAAACCCATGGAAGACCATGGGTTTAAATCTGTGTGGCTATGAAGTAGAACTGGCGTTCACTTCACAGCCAAGTAGTGAGCTCTGCTCTACCACTTGGCTCCCCCTCTTGGGCTCGAACCAAGGACCCTCTGATTAACAGTCAGATGCTCTAACCAACTGAGCTAAGGAGGAATAAAT
>CBDTYM010000162.1:0-5064 GCA_965364605.1 uncultured Muriicola sp. | reverse complement strand
CCATCTGTTTGGCGATAATAGTAATACCTGATCCTTGGATCGTCTGTGGTATCCATCAAGTTCATCATCCAAATAGAAGCGTAGTCACCACCACCAGTAACGGTATAGTTCTGGGCGTAGTTCGGGTGACGTGTGTCAGGTTGAACCTGGTTGGAACCCCATTGGAACTGGAAGTCATCCTCTGTTGCGGAAATAAAGTTTCCACTGGAGATAATACTGTTGAACGCTGAAACGTTCCCCAAATTCAAATGCAGTCTCAACTTTAAGGTGTTGGCTGCCTTCACCCACGCATCCCAGTCTCCATCGTAGTAAAAGTCGATGTCGGGATCAGCCAAAGCCGTCGCGTTGAAGTTGGCAATAGCCTGGTCCGTGAGTGCCAGGGCGGCAGCGTAAATATCTGCGCCGCTGTCAGGAGCTGGATTTAAGTTATCCGCGCCCTGAATGGCTTCTGAATAAGGAATATCACCAAAGTAATCTACGAGGAGAGTAATGGTATAGGCCTCGATAAGCTGTGCGATGGCAATATGGTGCACTAGGCCTGCTTCCTCTGCCAGGGGCGTCAAGTCCCTCGCGTTCTTGATAACTTCCTGATAGGCATCTTCCCAACTGCCGTCAAAACCGGCGGGAGAGTATGCGTTTTCATAGTTCCTGCTGCCCATCCATTCGATTCGGGTAACCTCAGCTCCGGTTTCCCCAAGGGCTTCAACTACTCGGGCGAATTTCACCTGTACTTCGTTGAGATAGAAGTCAGGGTCTGCCTGAGAGGGTGTTAGGGCATTGGGGTCCTCTGTAAGGTCCAGATTGGCGGTCTCACAGCCTACGAACAGGCCCGCACCGATCAACCCAATACTTAGATATTTAAATATGTTTTTCATGATCAATTTTTATTTTAATTAAAATGATGCTTTTACACTGAATCCGTACCTTCTGGAACTAGGTCCGTTGATATAGTCAAACCCTCTACCATTTCCGATACCAACACCGGCAACGTTAGGATCAAAGTTAGTTCCTTTTGGGATATTGATGGCTTCATACCACATATTGAATCCGGATACGGTAAAGCTCAGAGAGCCAAACGGTGTTTTGTCCAGGAATTTAGAAGGGACACTGTAACCCAGTGAAACTTCCTGCAGCCTGACGGTAGATCCGTCGAATACACCCAGTTCATCTGGTCCGAACAGAACGTTGTTAAAGTAGAACGTAGAGTTGTTGATCTGCACCGTGTTGGGCGAACCGTCTTGCTGTACTCCGGGAAGGATGAAGGTATTCAAACGATCAACTGTATCAGTAGTTAATCCCCTTCCGATCAATACGGAAGCTGTTCTGGAGTAGATATCACCACCGTGTGTGTAGTTAAACAGGAAGCTGAAGTTGAAGTTCTTGTAACTGAAAGAGTTTCCTACGTTCAGTACCCAATCCGGGTTGGGATCTCCAATTTCAAAAAGCCCCTGTTCGATGACATAGTCACCTGCGGAGTTAACCACGAAGTTTCCGGCGTCATCCCTTTGGATTCTAGATCCTACCATGATGCCCAGTGGGTCACCTACACGGGCAGCATTACCCAGGTTGGTGAATCCGGCATAAACTACGATGTCAGTATCCAGACCGAGGTCGGTTACCTCAGACTCATTGAAGAACCAGTTGGAGTTCAGGCTCCAATTCAGTCCTCCGGGCTCATCAGAACGGAAGATGTCTAAGGTAGCATCAATTTCTGCTCCCCAGGACTTGATCTCCCCAACGTTGGTCTGTGTGGTTGTAAATCCTGTGGAAGGATCCAGAGGTCGATCGATGATCAGGTCCTCAGTGATCCTTGAATAGTAAGAAGCGTCAAGAGAAAGTCTGCTGCCAAAGAACCGGCCTTCCAGACCAAATTCAAGCTCCTGAAGAAGCTCTGGCTGGAGATCTGGGTTCCCCAGAAGATTAGCACTTACGTTAGTTACGGTATTGTTTCCATCGTCGTCCTGGAAGTTCTGAGTATCCAGTACCAGGGTGGAAGCAACAGGGTAACCTGTTGGGAAGTTCGCTGAGGTTCCGTATCCTGCACGAAGCTTCATGTAGTTAACACCACCCTCACTTTGTAATCCCGGAATGAATTTCGTTGGGATTAGCGAGAGGCTGGCAGATGGATAAAAGATAGATCGGTTATCCTGAGCCAGGTTAGAAACCCAGTCATTCCTTCCTGCAAGCGTCAGGTATACCATGCGGTCGTAGTCTATATCAAACTGTCCGTAGACACCGGCGATATTCCTTTCCCTGAGGAATTGGATGGGTTCAAAGAGTGAGAAGTTGAAATGTCTCAATACCCCGAACACCTGCTGACCTGAACTGGCCACACCATTCTGATCAAAACGCTCGCTCCTTGTCGTGGCTCCTAAGTTAAAGCTAAGGCCCACTTTTTCAGAAACTTCGTATTGTCCGGTGAGGATCAGGTTGTGATCGAAGAGGGTGTTGGTGTTGTTCCAGGTTTGAAGTATACCACTCTGTGTGGCAACGCTTCCACCGATACCTCCCTTGTTCTGGGAAGTGATGTTGTTTTCACTGTAGACGTCCAGACCAAAGCGGTACGTCAGGTTCAGGTTGTCATTAAGGTCATAGACCAGGGTCATATTACCGAATGCCCTTTTGGTATCCTGCTCTGTCTTCGCATTTTTAACAGTCCACAGCGGGTGCTGGATACTGTTGTTCTGGCGATAGTACACGCTGGATCCATCGACAGGGCTTTCAAAGGGTAGTCCCTGGATGTCCACACTCCTTGGGGTGTAGAAAACGTTGGCAAAAACGGAAGATCCTGTACCGAAAACACTGTTACCAGTACTCGCAGCAACCGGAGGAGACTGGAAATTGGTATTTGTGTAGTTCAGGGTTCCTGATGCAGTGATTTTATTAGAAAGTACTGCGCGACCTCCGAGGCCCACGGTGTACCTTCTCAGGTTGTTACCCGGGGTAAATCCTTGATCATCGAGGTGACCAAAGTTCATGTTGTAGCTCATGGTACCGTCATCAGAGGCTCCGTTGACGTTCACCGAGTTTGTTTGAACAACCCCCTGCTTAAAGAATTTTTCCACACTGTCGTAAGGTCTCCATGGATACCTTGCTCCAGCAAATTCAGGAAATGCCGCCCTGATAGCGGATGTAGAAGTGGAATATGGGTGAGCCAGGGTTCCGTTATCATCGATAGCCGATTGGGTACCCCATCCGGCTACCCCGTCCCTGTCGAAACTAGGTCCCCAGTTACTGAAGAACCATCCGAAAGCCTGGTCGAATCCGTTTCCGAATTCATCCTGGTAATCGGGAAGGGAGGCGATCTCGTTGATAAAGATCGAACTGCTCACGGTTACTTCGGTTTTCTTGGCCTGTCCTGTTCCGGCTGCGCCGTTCTTGGTGGTGATCAGGATCACCCCGTTACGCCCGGCAGTACCGTATAATGTGGCAGCTGCAAGACCTTTCAAGACGTTTACGCTTTCAATATTGTTGGGATCCAAATCGAGGAACCTACTGGAACCGTTGTTTCCATCGACGAAGCTGTTGCCTTGTCCGTTCTGGGTTTGACCGTTGGTTCCACTGTCAAAAGGAACACCATCAACGATGAACAGGGGCTGGTTACTGCCACTGAACGTACTCAAACCTCGAATGATGATGCTGGTTCCCGATCCGGAGAGACCACTTTGAGCCTGAATATTTACCCCTGATGCTTTACCGGTCAGGATCCGACCGACATCTCCTTCGGCACGCTGCTCCAGCAATTCATCTCCAACTTCGGATACCGCATACCCCAGGGCTTGCTTCTCCTTCTTAATACCTTGTGCCGTTACCACAACCTCCTCCAGTGCCTGAGCATCCTCCTGCATCTGTACATTGATGGTGTCGCTGGCCCCGATTGTGACCGACACGTCCTTTTGACCAATGTAGCTGAAGAGAAGTGATTGACCTACGCTACCCCGAATAGAGTAATTACCGTCGAAATCAGTCTGAGTACCTGTAGATGTACCCGCAACGACGATGTTTACCCCTGGAAGTGGAAGCCCGTCCTGGTCCGTTACGGTACCTGAGATCGTCTTCTCCTGCGCAAAGGTCAAATGCACAACAAACGCCAATAACAGCGTCAAGATTCCATTTAGATTTGTTCTCATTTTAAAATTATTTGAATTAGCTAACTGCGAAAGTCTTAATTCTATGTTAATAATCCAAAATAAATTTAATAAAAGTTTAAGACTGAAACCTCGTTTTTCACCAAGTGAAATCTCCGGATTCAGGGAATTATCAAATAGGGATAGCTTCGTTTGTCAATCCGTTAATTACTGTTGGCCAGCAGGGGTTGCAATTGTCGAATTCTCAATTCTGGGTAAGAAAAGAAATTTCAATTTAGCCCTGATTTCGTCTCCTTTTCGAAGGCGAATCGACACGGAGGACAAGGAAAAAGACACCTGAGGAATTTGGTATTATCTGGAAGCCGGAAAGGACTATTTAAGGACTATATATATAAGGTATAAATTTTGATGCCCCGTGGTTGTAAAAAATGGAGACCGGTAGGGGATCTCAAAATTCTGATAAAATAAGCAGACATCCATTTGAATTATGTGTAATAATTACTACATTTGCCGACCCTTAAAAGAGGGTGCATTTTTTAGATAAAATTTTTTATGCCAACAATTTCACAATTAGTACGAAAAGGAAGGGCCACAATTACCAAGAAGAGTAAATCGGCTGCTTTGGATTCGTGTCCTCAAAGAAGGGGTGTCTGTACGCGTGTGTACACCACCACTCCTAAGAAGCCAAACTCTGCCATGAGGAAAGTGGCCAGGGTCAGGCTGACCAACGGGAAGGAAGTGAACGCTTACATCCCCGGAGAAGGACACAACCTCCAAGAGCACTCGATAGTATTGGTTAGAGGCGGAAGGGTGAAGGACTTGCCTGGTGTTAGATATCACATCGTGAGAGGGGCTCTGGATACTGCAGGTGTTGCCGGCAGGACGCAGAGACGATCTAAGTACGGCGCCAAGAAACCCAAAAAGTAAACAACAGGTTTAAGCAGAAGCAATGAGAAAAAGACAGGCAAAAAAGAGA
>CBDTYM010000161.1:0-5101 GCA_965364605.1 uncultured Muriicola sp. | reverse complement strand
TGCCCTCTTCCGTGATCTCGATGCCCAGGTCCTTCCGATATTCTCCTTCCATGGTAGCCTCAACGTGGAGTTCGGCCCCAGTGGCTGTACTCAGTTGAACCTCTGAAAAACGGGAAGCATCAATCTGTACCGCCCTCATATGCGGCAGCATCATCGCCTTTTTTATCACCTTCTGGGAAATCCCTGAGGTCAGGACAAATACTATGAGAATAATGGAAGTGGTCAGTTTCAACGGGCAGATATAAAAACGCCCCTAAGCGGGGCGTCATATTATTTTTGCATGTTCTTGGCCTCTATGCTCAGAGTGGCATGGGGGACCAGTTTCAGCCGCTCCTTATTGATCAGTTTACCCGTCACCCTGCAAATGCCATAGGTCTTGTTCTCAATCCGAAGCAGGGCATTCTTCAGGTCCCTGATGAACTTTTCCTGTCGGATGGCCAACTGGGTATTGGCCTCCTTGCTCATGGTCTCTGAACCTTCCTCAAAAGCCTTGAAAGTAGGGGAGGTATCATCTGTTCCATTATTGCCATCGTTCATGTATGAACTACGCAACAGTTCCAGATGGCTTTTGGCTTTTTCTATTTTCTCTTCGATCAATACACGGAATTCATCCAATTCCTTATCTGAATACCTAACTTTTAAATCTTGTCCCATAATTTCAATGTTTTTGTATCAACAATTTTGTATGAACCTCATCAAAAACGATCTCTGTCCCCGAATCCAACTGTTCTTCCAGCTCCAGGTCGGCTGTCAGCGTCTCCGTTTTGATGTATTGCATGTTGCTTTCGATCGCTTTCTCTACAAAACCGTCTTTAAGTACTTTTATATCAATTTTATCCGTGACCTCGAACCCGGATTCCTTCCTGAGGTTCTGTATCCTGTTCACCAGTTCCCGGGCTATCCCTTCTTTTCTCAGATCCTCATCAATGGTAATGTCCAGGGCCACCGTGAGGTTGCCGGTACTCGCGACCAGCCATCCCTCAATGTCTTCTGAGGAGATCTCTACCTCCTCTAACTGTAAGTTAATACTTTTATTTTCTAACTCAAGGGTTATTTCGCCTTCCCGTTCAATTTTCTGGATATCCTCCTGTCCGAAATCCCCCACCAGCTGGGCGATCTTTTTCATATCCTTCCCAAATCTGGGTCCGAGCACCTTAAAGTTGGGTTTGATCTTCTTCACGAGGATACCTGAGGCATCGTCCAATAACTCTATTTCTTTGACATTCACCTCTGACTTGATCAGGCTGGCCACTGCTTCGATCTCCTCCCGTTGCTTCTGGTCCAGGACAGGGATCATCACTTTCTGCAGAGGTTGCCTCACCTTGATTTTTTCTTTTTGCCGAATGGATAATACCAGGGAAGAAATGGTCTGTGCCCTTTCCATCTTGCTCTCCAATGTGGGGTTGACCATTGACTTGTCATACGCTGGAAAGTGGGATAGGTGTACACTTTCCTCGGCCTTGAGTTCGGTTCCCTTCATCAGGTCTGAGTACAGCTGCTCCATAAAGAAGGGTGCAATAGGAGCGGAAAGCTGGGCTACAATGCGCAGACAGGTGTGCAGGGTCTGGTATGCCGAGATCTTATCCTGCTGATAATCCCCTTTCCAGAATCGCCTCCTGCAAAGGCGTACATACCAGTTGCTGAGGTTCTCCTGAACATAATCCGAGATGGCCCGTGCAGCCTTGGTGGGCTCGTAGTCCGCATAAGCCTCATCGACGTTCTTCACCAAAGAGTGAAGTTCCGATAGGATCCATTGATCGATCTCCGGCCGGTCTTTCAGGGGGATTTCCTCCTCTGCGTATTTGAACCCGTCTATGTTTGCGTAGAGTGCAAAGAAAGAATAGGTATTGTACAGGGTGCCAAAGAATTTTCGTTTCACCTCGAGGATCCCTTCCATGTCGAATTTCAGGTTGTCCCAGGGATTGGCGTTAGAGATCAGATACCAACGCGTGGCATCCGGGCCGTGTTCCCCAACCACCTCGAAGGGGTCAACGGCATTCCCCAGCCTTTTTGACATCTTTTTTCCGTCCTTGTCCAGGACCAGTCCGTTAGAGACCACATTGCGATAGGCCACAGAATCAAAGACCATGCTCGCAATAGCGTGCAGTGTGTAAAACCAACCTCGTGTCTGGTCCACCCCTTCTGCTATGAAGTCCGCCGGAAAGGTTTTACCCTCATCGATGAGTTCCCTGTTCTCGAAGGGATAGTGCCACTGGGCGTAGGGCATGGAACCACTGTCGAACCAAACGTCGATCAGGTCGGTCTCCCTTCGCATAGGTTGCCCCTCAGGAGAAACCAGGATGATAGCATCCACCACGTTCTTGTGCAGATCGATCTTCTCGTAATTCTCCTCGTCCATGTTTCCGGGCTCAAAGGACGCAAAGACATCCTCTTTCATAAAACCCGCGGCTATGGACCTGGCGATCTCTTCTTTGAGCTGGGCAACAGAGCCTATGATCATCTCTTCCTTCCCATCCTCTGTCCTCCAGATGGGCAATGGGATTCCCCAGAATCGCGAGCGGGACAGGTTCCAGTCATTGGCATTGGCAAGCCAGTTGCCAAAACGGCCGTCCCCTGTGGCCTTGGGCTTCCAGTTGATGGTCTGGTTGAGCTCAAACATCCTGTCCTTTACCTCGGTGACCTTGATGAACCAGGAATCCAAAGGATAGTAGAGGATGGGCTTGTCCGTCCTCCAGCAGTTAGGGTAGCTGTGCAGGTATTTCTCTACCTTAAAGGCCCTGTTCTCTTCTTTCAGCCTGATAGCGATCTCCACGTCTACCGACCTTTCAGGAGCCTCTCCTTCAGCGTAATATTCGTTTTTGACGTACTTGCCTCCGAGTTCCCCCATTTCCGGGCGGAATTTCCCCTGCAGGTCTACCAGGGGAACCGGGCTATTGTTTTCGTCCAGGACCAGCATGGGTGGGACTTCAGGAGAAACCTGCTTCGCCACCATGGCATCGTCTGCTCCGAAGGTCGGTGCGGTGTGTACGATACCGGTTCCGTCTTCCGTGGTCACATAGTCGGCGAGAAATACTTTGAATGCGCCGATAGGGCAGAGCATATGGCAGCAATTGCTCATACCTCGCCTCGATCAGGTCTTTTCCTTTGCAGTGAAGTATTACCTGGTACGGGATCTTCTTGTCCTCTGCCCTGTACTGTCCTAATTCCTCTTGTGTAGTTACCTCGAAGAACCTGCCTTTGAACTGCTCCCCGATCAGGGCTTCTGCCAGGATCACATTGATGGGTTCAAAAGTATACTGGTTGTACGTGCGGACCAGAACATAGTCTATCTCGGGTCCAACGGTGAGCGCGGTATTGGAAGGGAGTGTCCAGGGAGTGGTCGTCCAGGCGAGGAAATAGATATCCCCTTTGACTTCCCGAATTCCGGCCGGCAATGTTTCTTTCTCAGCCCTGAACTGTGCGGTTACGGTGGTATCTGTAATGTCCTGGTAGGTCCCGGGCTGGTTGAGCTCATGTGAGCTTAAGCCGGTTCCTGCTTTAGGAGAATACGGCTGTATGGTGTACCCCTTGTACAGCAAGCCTTTGTCGTAGATCTGTTTCAGGAGCCACCAAACGGTTTCCATGTATTTGGACTTGTAGGTGATGTAAGGGTCCTGCATATCCACCCAGTACCCGATCTTTTCGGTCATGGTATTCCACACATCCGTATATCGCATCACCGCCTTTTTGCAGGCGTCATTGTATTCCTCAATACTGATCTTGACCCCAATGTCTTCTTTGGTGATCCCGAGTTCTTTCTCGACACCCAACTCGATAGGCAGGCCATGGGTGTCCCAACCTGCCTTGCGTTTCACCTGGTACCCCTTCATGGTCTTGTACCTGGGAAATATATCTTTGATCGTACGGGAGATAACGTGGTGTATTCCGGGCATCCCATTGGCTGAAGGCGGGCCTTCATAGAACACATAACCCGGCTTTCCCTCCCTGGAGGTGATGCTTTTTTCAAAAATGCGGTCTTCCTTCCAGCGCCGGAGGATATCCTCCCCAATTTGGGGTAAGTCCAGACCTTTGTATTCCTGAAATTTCATAACCGCTGTTATTTCACCTATTTAAAGGTGGCAAAATTAGTGAATTTTGTCTGAAATTCAGATGCAGATACAACAAAAAAAGGCCCGAGAACGGGCCTTTAACTAACAATTGGAATTCGACTTATCTCGTTCCGGTAATAGTGACATTGGCACTTATCTGCAAGGCCGAGCTGACACTGATCGCTCCCAGGTTCAGGCCGGAGGTCGACTCCGCTTCCAGAAGTGCATTAAAGAAGAAGGCATCTCCATCTCTGTTGTATGAGGCAAATACCATCTCGTATTCACCTTCCTCAAGGAAGCTCAGGGTATACGCACCACTGTTGTTATTCACCACGGCACTTGTCACGGCGTTTCTAAAGGTGATATTGCTTCCACCCTGTCCGCGTGTCTCAGTTTCTGCATCGAAAGTGCCTTGTTCATATGCGTAAACCACAATCCTGTCTGAAGTATTCTCAGCGTCGTTGGCGATACCGGAAATCCGTCCTGTATTCTCCTGGTTAACGGTCCTGATTCCGGCGGTGAGTTCCGACATGGAAACGAATTCAAAATCGGATTCCAACGCACCTTGTTCTTCCCTTATAGTCTTCCTTAAATCAAAATCGAGAACAACCTGATTACTGGTATTAGCAAAAACCTCGAAGGCGTCCGAAACGCTCACCTGTTCTGACTGTGCAGAGAGTTGATCTTTAGTTCCGTTGGCCAGGGCCACATAACAGCCCGGAAAATTCCCGTCAGCATCTGTTTCGTAATCCAGCACCAATTCGATATTGGAGTAAGATCTCGCTGCCAGGTCAATATTCCCGAGAGTCTCCGTTTGACCATTGACCAGGGCTGCCAGATTAATCGTGGTTCTGGAAAATCCTTCCAGCGACCTGCCATCCACACGTACATCTGCCAGGGTAACAAATACCCCTTCTATATTGGCATTGTCCACCGGGGCATCGGTAATTTTGAACGTGGTATTGTAGGTCTCTCCTGACATGTCCACTTCGTTGTCGTCCTTGCTGCAGGATTGGGTTAAGATTACACTTGCTAAAACTAAAATTGACGTT
>CBDTYM010000160.1:0-5120 GCA_965364605.1 uncultured Muriicola sp. | reverse complement strand
GGGATGATGCCGCCGTTCTGAAATTCGGTGACAAGCACGTTCTGATCAGCACAGATCAACTCATAGAAGGCATCCATTTCGACCTGAGCTATATGCCCCTGAAGCACCTGGGGTATAAATCGGTCGTTGTCAACCTGAGCGACATTTGCGCCATGAATGGTATTCCTACCCAGGTAACTGTATCTATAGCCGTATCCAACCGCTTTCCCCTGGAAGCCCTGGAAGAACTCTACGCAGGGATCAAGCTGGCATGCGACATTTATCAGGTAGATCTCGTGGGAGGTGACACGACCTCCTCAGACCGGGGTTTATACCTTTCCGTGACCGCCATTGGACATGCGGCAGAAAAAGAGGTCGCTTACCGCAGCGGTGCCAAACCTAATGACCTTCTCATCGTAACGGGCGATCTCGGAGGTGCCTTCATGGGCTTGAAAGTCTTACAGCGTGAAAAGGAGGTTTTTAAAGTGAACCCCAACAACCAGCCGGATCTGGAACCCTATACCTATATCGTGGAGAGGCAGTTAAAACCTGAAGCGAGAAAGGACATCGTAGGTCTTTTAAAGGATCTGAAAGTGAAGCCCACAGCCATGATCGACATCAGTGACGGGCTTTCCTCGGAGATCCTGCATCTGTGTTCCGGAAGTGGGGTGGGTTGCGATCTTCATGAGGACAAGATCCCTCTAGACCCGACGGTGATTTCAGTTTGTGAAGAGTTTCAATTAGACAGTACGACCGTGGCACTGAGCGGAGGGGAAGATTACGAGTTGCTCTTTACGATCGATCAGAAGGATTACCCCAAAATAAAGGGCAACCCCAATCTAACTGTCGTGGGGCATATGACAGAAGCAGATCGGGGCGCACACTTAATTTCCAGGAATGGGGAAAGCATTCCCTTAAAAGCCCAGGGCTGGAATACCTTTGGCTAGGGAAGCTCAGGCTACTTGTTGTTCACCTGCATGTCTTTTCTGGTAGATGATCTCCAGGGTGTGATTGATGTCCTGAAGCTCGGGCGTGAGGACGGATAAATTTCCACTCACGTCTGTGGTGACTTCTTTACCGCAATGGACGCATTTGTACTCTTTGATGTGCTGGGTCACTTTTTTAGACACGGAGTAGTGGTGTCCAAAAATCTGGCAGAAGATTTTTTTCATGAAGTAGGTTATTAGGCGCAAGTTCAGGTTGGGGAACCTCAGCTGTGCAATGTTAATACTTATGGCTTTAGCATCATCATAAGGATTCTCGCGTGCATTCTAAAATGGAACGTTCACTTCCGACCATTTATTGAGTAGCCCGTGATATTTTTCTTATTTTTTCGATGAACGTATACCTTCACCCCTAAGTGTTACGGAATTTCTATCCTTCTGGATCTCCTTTTTTCTATTATCTTTCAACAATATCTAGCCTTCATGCGACAAGTCCGAGAACTCCTCGTCACGGCCTTTGCCCTCTTTTCACTGTTCTTCGGGGCGGGCAACCTCATCCTGCCGCCCCAGCTGGGTTTTAAAGCCGGACCAGACTGGTGGATAGTGGCCCTTGGTTTTGCCATATCGGCCGTCAGTATTGCCATCTTGGGAATCCTGGCTCACGCAAAACTACAGGGCACGATCTTTGACTTTGGCACTAAGGTGTCAAAAGGATTCAGCCTTATCTACTGTTATGTGGTGTATGCTATTTCCATCAGCCTGCCATCGCCCCGTACAGCTTCGGTAACCCATGAGATGGCTGTCTCTCCCTTGTTTGACATCAGCCCACTGACTACCAGTTTTATATATTTTGGCGGGGTCCTCGTCTTTGCCCTCAACCGAAACAAGATCCTGGATATCATCGGAAAACTGATGACGCCTGCCATCCTCTTCATCCTCCTGGCCATTATCGGTGTGGTGATCTTCACCAAGCCCTTTGCATTCGGGACGGCATCTTTAGAACACCCGTTCAGCTATTCTATCATTGAGGGATACCAGACCTTTGATGCCATCGGAGCCGTCGTGGTTGGGGGAGTGATCATCGTCTCCATCAACCTTAAGAACAATAAGAGCTATTCGGAGAAGCGCCGACTGATCGCCCGGGCAGGATGGCTTGCCGGAGGAACTCTGCTCCTGGTGTATTCGGGTCTGATGCTCTCGGCCGGTCTCTTTCAGGATACCCTGGCTTTGGATATCAGCAGGACCGAACTCCTGCAGGAGATGAGTCAGTTTGCCCTTGGCAGCACGGGAAGAGGCATCTTTTCCATCCTGGTTGGCCTGGCCTGCTTTACCACAGCTGTGGGGATCGTCACGGGTACGGCAGATTTTGTCCGGTCAAGATTTGAAGATTCCCAAAGGGCCTATGTGGTCACCGCCATCATCGGGTGCCTGATCGGAATTGCTGTCGGGCAGATGGAGGTGAGCTATATAATTGACATCGCCATCCCGGCCCTGATGTTCATTTACCCTATCACCATCGTTCTCATTCTCCTCAATGCCCTTCCCGATCGTTGGGCTTCAGAAGGGGTATTCAGGACGGTAGTTGGGGTCACAGTACTCTTTAGTATACCCGACTTTCTGCAAAGCCTCGATCTGGGCATTGATCTCCAGGGCGTGAATAGTTTTATCCCACTGAGCGGTGTGCAGTTGGGATGGATACTACCCGCCTTCATCGCATTTGTCCTCTCAAATGGTTGGGGGATCAATCGTAAGTGATCCGAGCCCTGTCAGGATAAAAAATGATCCGGGTTTCAAGAATTCATCAGGCTTTCTATCTCCTCTGCCTCGATAGGGATATTCTTCATCAGGTTTAAGGGCTCTCCCTTTTCCTGAATCACCACATCGTCTTCCAGGCGTATACCAAAACCTTCATCCGGAATATAGATCCCTGGCTCCACGGTAAATACCATATTGGCCTTCATGGGGGTTTTCAGCGGACCATAGTCATGAGTGTCCAGCCCGATATGGTGACTGGTGCCGTGCATGAAGTATTTTTTATAGGCCGGCCATTCCTTGTTCTCATTCTGCACATCAGCCTTGTCCAGCAAGCCCAGGCCCAGTAGTTCAGAGGTCATGATCTCACCTACTTGCTTGTGGTACTCCGCCCAGTCTGCTCCGGGCACAAGGAGTTGCGTCGCCTTGTTCTTCACTCTCAAAACGGCGTCGTACACCTCTCTTTGCCTTTTGGTGAATTTCCCACTTACCGGGATAGTACGGGTCATATCGCTTGAGTAATTCGCGTATTCCGCCCCCACGTCAAGCAGGATCAGGTCGCCCTTTTGGCACTGCTGGTTGTTGACCACGTAATGCAGGACATTGGCGTTGTTTCCCGAGGCTATGATGGGGGTATAGGCAAAACCTTTGGAGCGGTTCTTGATAAACTCATGCAGGAACTCGGCCTCGATCTCGTATTCCCACACCCCGGGTTCTGTAAAATCCAGAATCCGCCTGAATCCTTTTTCCGTGATGTCACAGGCCTGTTGCATCAGGGCGATCTCTTCGGGCTCTTTGGTACCCCTGAGTTCCTGGAGGATGGGATTGCTTTTTGCCCAGGAATGGGCTGGAAATTTCTCCTTGCACTTGCGAATAAAGCGGTCTTCGCGTGTCTGTGTCTCTACGGATTGTCTATAGTGCTCATTGGTATTGAAATACACCGTGTCCGCCTCTGTCATCAGGTCAAAAAATACTTTGTCAAATTCGCTGAGCCATTGAATATTCTTTATTCCGCTGACAGCGGTAGCCTGCGATTTGGATAGTTTTTCCCCCTCCCAAACGGCGATATGATCATTGGTCTCCCGCACAAAGAGGATCTCGCGCTTGTCCTTGTCCAGTGCATCAGGAAAAAGCAGGAGGATGGTCTCCTCCTGGTCTGCCCCACTCAGGTAAAAGATATCACGATGCTGTTGAAAGGGCATGGTGCTGTCTGCACTTATGGGATAGATGTCGTTAGAATTGAAGACCGCAATGCTCTTGGGTTTCATTTTTGCCATAAACTTTTTCCGATTCTTAACAAAGAGGGAAGCGTCAATTGGGTGGTATTTCATCGATCATTGAATTTTCTCAAAAGTAACCATTTCACACCAATTCGTCTCTGGGTTGCTTGGCACACATCAGTCAAATTCATACCTTCCAAAAATCTAAAACTACACCTATGAAAATGATGTCTTTCCTGGCTGCCCTAGGGTGCGCCTTCACCCTCCAGGCCCAGCCGGTGGCCACACCGGCAAAAAAGGTAATGCAAGGAATTGAGGAGAAGGAAAAAATGGATGAATCCTCAATGGTCAGGAACATCCCTTTTGAGAACATAGGGCCTTCGGTCATGAGCGGACGTGTGGTCGACATAGATGTAAATCCAAATGACCCCACCGAATTTTACGTGGGGTATGCCTCCGGCGGACTCTGGCATACTTCCAACAACGGGACATCTTTTACCCCCTTGCTCGATCAGACAGCTACACAAAATGTTGGTGATATCGCCGTCGACTGGAAAAGCGGGACCGTCTGGGTAGGAACAGGAGAAAACAATAGCTCCCGCTCTTCCTATGCAGGGATCGGCCTTTTAAAATCCACAGATCAGGGCAAGACCTGGGAGTATATGGGACTGCCCGATTCTCACCACATAGGTCGGATCCTCATCAATCCGGACAACGGTGACGAGGTTGTGGTAGGGGTCACCGGACATCTCTACTCCGAGAATTCGGAGCGGGGAGTATACAGGACAAGCGATGGGGGGAATACCTGGAAGAGGACCCTATTTGTCAATGAGGAAACAGGGATCATAGACCTTACCGCATCCCCTGTAAATTTCAATATTCAATACGCAGCCGCCTGGGACAAGGACCGTAAAGCCTGGAATTTTGAAGGCAACGGCACAGGATCGGGGATTTATAAAAGTACAGATGGTGGGAATACCTGGAGTTTAGTCTCGGGAGCAGGAAGTGGTTTCCCCACCGGAGAAGGGGTCGGCAGAATAGGCCTCGCAGTCTATGACGACAACACCGTATATGCCGTCCACGACAACCAGTTCAGGAGGGCAAAAACCGGGGAAGATGAAGAAAAGGAGGGCCTTACTAAAGAAGATTTTAAAAGCATGAGTGTTAAGGCATTTCTCGAACTGGAGGACAAGGAGCTCAACGACTTTTTGAAGGACAACGACTT
>CBDTYM010000159.1:0-5326 GCA_965364605.1 uncultured Muriicola sp. | reverse complement strand
CCCAGGGAACTCATAAAATGATCGCCATCCCGTACAGGTTGACTGAGCGCCCCCGAGTACAGAAGAAGTATCAAGGCCGGTAAAAACATAAAGGCAAAATTTCCTGCGGCGATCCCCATGGCTGACACCTCCTGCAGTTTACTCTTGATGATATTTGCATTGCAGGCATAAAGGATCGTGGCGAGGACTACCAGGCCTGCATACCAGTAGTTCTGATCGGGATTTATGTTTGACCCCAAGATGATCAGCAAAAGGGCTCCAGTAAGTCCTACGAGAACTCCTGCTAACTGATTCCTAGAAAAAGCGATTCCGAAAGCGGCAAAGCCGATCAGAATCGTAAATAATGGTACAAGGGAATTCAGGATGGCGGCGATACTGCTATCTATTTCGGTCTCGGCGTAAGCAAACAGGAACACAGGGAGAAAACTGCCAAACAAACCAGACAGCCCTACCCAGAACCACTCTTTACGGGATATATTCCTTAGCGACCTGAACCCGAGGGTAAGCAAGACCACAGAAGTGATCACAATGCGGACGGCTCCGAGCTGTATCGGGGTGAAACCCTCCAGGCCCTTCTTAATTAGGATGTAAGACGTCCCCCAGATGATGGAGAGTACGATCAGGAATAACCACTTGCGATTAACATCACTCAAAACCAGCCGTTTTGCGGCAAAAATGAGGCATTTTCATTGAAAAGTCGGGGCCGCTTTTCGTAATTTTATCCTAATATTTAATGCTGAACATCCATGAAATCTTCTTTTGCTCTCCTACCTCTGTTCTTCTTCCTCCTAGCATGTAAAACCGAAACGAAAAAGTCCGAGTCGCCCACCAAAATGCAGGAGGTCATTGCAGTACACGATGAGGTCATGCCCAAGATGGGCACCATTAGCAAGCTGGTGGCCCAGCTCAAGCCCCTGGCCGATTCCACGGAAACGGGAAAGAAATACCAAACTGCCATCCGGGACCTTCAGGCTGCTCACAGGTCGATGATGGACTGGATGCAGGGTTTTGACGAACGTTTCGACTCGGACGAGATCATGAACGGCAAAGAACTGTCAGAGGAAAAGAAAGCCTGGCTGCTAGAAGAGGAAAAAAAGGTCAACCAGCTCAAAGAAGACATCAACGGTAGCATCGAAAGAGCAGAAAAACTCCTGTCCAAAGACTAAAAGGGCAGTTCAGAGAGGTCTACATTCCCACCGGAGATAATGATCCCGACCTTTTTACCCTTAAAATATTCCTTCTCCCGTAACAGCCCTGCCAGGGCCACGGCACTGGACGGCTCAACTACGATCTTCATCCTTTCCCAGATAAGGCGCATGGCCTCTGCGATCTCTTTCTCCTCTACCCTGATGATCTTCTCTACGTACTTTCTGATCACAGGAAAGGTATTGCTCCCCAATTGGGTCTTGAGTCCGTCTGCGATGGTATTGGTCGTTTCATTTCCTTCGATCTTCCCGCTTTTCAGGGACCGATAGGCGTCATCCACCTCAAAAGGTTCGGTCCCGATGACTTCCACCGCTGGGTCAAGGTAGGCTGCGGCAAGGGCTGTACCTGCTATGAGCCCACCTCCCCCAACAGGGGTCAGGATGGACTCGAGATCCGGGTAGTCCTGTAGCAGTTCATAGGCGGCAGTACCCTGTCCCAGGATCACGTCCGGATCGTTTGAAGGGTGCAGAAAGGTTGCCCCTGTTTGTAATTGGATTTCCCTGGCCTTTGCATTACGGGCTTCCAGGGTGGGTTCGCATTCGTAGATGAGCCCTCCGTATTCGACCACCCCTTTTTTCTTCACCTGAGGGGCTGTGGAAGGCATCACGATATGGGCATGGACACCCAGGCTCTTAGCTGCCAGGGCCAGTGCCTGGGCAAAATTTCCCGAGGAATGGGTCACCACCCCTTTAGCCCTGGCCTCCTCCGAAAGGTTCAGCAGGGCATGGGTGGCCCCTCTCATCTTGTAGGCTCCCATCCGCTGGAAATTCTCGCATTTAAAATAGATCTCAGCCCCGGCGATCTTATTGATGAGCCTGGAAGTCATTACAGGGGTGCGATGGATAAAAGGTGCGATCTTATCGTAGCAGGCAGGAATCTGATTACCTTCGAGTTCGGCCATTGCTGGTTTTTATTTCCAATTGAGAGTCTCCAGGATCCTGCGCACGTCTTTTTGCAGATAGACCGCAGCCGGGTAGACAGAATCATAGTTCGGTTTGGCATAGAAATAAAGGGACCCTGTCAGGAAATGGCGGGTGCTGTCAGTGGCGTAGAACTGGGCCTGAGAAGCGGCATCACCCTTCACCTCGTAAAACATTCCGAATACTTTCCCTTCCTCGTCAATGTATTTTTGCTCCATGATATTATCTGCCTTAACCACGTGTTCATAAGAAAGCTTCTGGGCATCCGAAAGGAGCTGCATCAGGTTCCCCTCCACGGGTTTATAGGTTAGGTAGATCGCCCCTTTCAACGTGGGATAATCCAGGGTGAGGGAGGCCGATTTCTGGTCTTTGATCCTGGCCAGTGTATTGGATTCAAACGAATAAGCCGATGTACTTACCGAAGTTGCTTCCCCTTCCGGATATTCCAGGCGGAGTTGTGCCTTGGGCTTGGGAATTACCTCATCCCCACAGGAGAGCTGCAGGAATATAAGCAGTAGTGGGATGTACAGGAATTTAGGCCTCATTCGGAAGGGTGATTTTGATTTGTTTGAGTCTTTTGCGGTCCAGGCTTTCCACCACAAAAAGGTAGTTCTTGAACTGTATCTTTTCCCCTTTCTTGGGAAAGCTGCCCGCGATCTCCAGGACGAAACCGGCAATGGTCTCAGATTCCCCCTTTTGCTCTTCGAATTCGGTTTCGTTCTCGATTTTGGCAACGCGATAGAAATCCTTGAGGGTGGTCTTTCCGTCAAAGACAAAATTATGGTCGTCAAGTTTGGAAAATATCAAGTCTTCATCGTCAAATTCATCGCTGATATCTCCCACGATCTCCTCGATGATGTCCTCTAGGGTCACAACCCCTGAGGTGCCTCCGTATTCGTCCACCACTACCGCCAGGTGGATCTTTTTTTCCTGGAATTCCAGGAGGAGGTCATCCAGTTTCTTATTTTCAGGCACGAAGTAAGGCTCCCTGATCAGGGAGATCCAGGCAAACTGTTTACGGTCTATGTAGGGCAGGAGATCCTTGACGTATAAAACACCGATAACCTTGTCGATGTGGTCTGAAAACACAGGGATACGAGAATACCCGTTCTTCCTGATCTCATCCAGGACCTCAGGGAATTTCATATCCTCCCTCAGGGCAAAAATGTCGATACGGGGACGCATCACCTGTTTGGTATCCGTATTCCCGAAAGAAACGATCCCCTCCAGGATCTTTTGTTCTTCTTTGGTAGTATCCCCTTCAGAGGTCAGTTCGAGTGCCTGGGACAAATGGTCCACACTCAGACTGGATTTCTGCTTGCCAAACTTGTTGAAAAGGAAGATGGTAGCCGACCTCATCGGGCCGCTCAGGGGAGTGAGGAGTACATCGAGCGCTTTGAGGGGATAGGCCATAAAATGAGAGAACTGATGTTTGTTTCTGTTGGCATAGATCTTCGGAAGGATCTCCCCAAACATCAGGATCAGGAAGGTAGCCACGACCACTTCGAGCAAAAAGCGAACAGAAACAACACCCATCAGCTGATAAGTGATCGATGAAAAAAAGGTATCTCCCAGATCACTAAAGAGCAAGACAATGCCGATATTGATAGCATTGTTGGAGATCAGGATGGTAGCCAGCAATTTTTTAGGCCTTTCCAATAGCTTAAAGACAATGCTACCGGCGGGGGTGTTCTTTTCCTGTACCTCCCTGAGTTCGGTAATGGATAAGCTGAAAAAGGCGACTTCTGCGCCGGAGATCATCGCAGAACAACCCAGCAACACAATGAGGACGATCACCTTTGCTATAATCAGGTTATCGAGAGCTGCTAAACCAAAAAGCAATTCAAAGGGTTCCGGGTCCACGCCTGTTTTGGTTAGTTATAGATCAGAAGGGCAGGTCATCCTCTTCCTCGGGTGCGGCCATGGACCCTGTAGTTTCGGGTTTTTCGGGCCTGGTCGCCTTGGCGGGTTCTGAAGATCTCACAGAGGTCCTCTGGGAATCATCCTGCATGCCGTCCTGTTTGCCGGACAAAAAGGTGAAATCCTGTACGTGGATCTCGGTGGTGTATTTTGTAGTGCCGTCTTCCCCTTGCCATTGCCTGGTCTTAATACGCCCCTCTACGTAAATCTTATCTCCCTTACTGAGATATTTCTCGCAGATTTCAGCGGCCTTATTTCTCACTACGATGTTGTGCCATTCGGTCGTGGTAACTCTTTCCCCTGTCTGCTTGTTGGTATAAGATTCGTTGGTAGCTATGGGAAAACGCCCGATGCAATTGCCTCCCTCAAAATAATGAAGTTTTACTTCATCTCCCAGATGCCCTATCAGCATCACCTTATTCAATGTTCCGCTCATTTCTGAAATTTAAATCAAAAGTACGAATTTTTAAATGTACGCAGGAATTCGGAAACCAGGACAGGCACCGGAAATTCCTCCAGTTTTTCAAGCGGGACCCCATCGGAAATCTCCTCGTTTACCTGGACAATCCAGAAACGGGTCACCAGGTGCTGATGGGACAATTTATGAATCACCGGGTCTTCGTTCCACAGAGAAACATCCCCTTTTCTCTCCTCATGCTCCTGCAAGGCACCGTAAATACTTTCGGGTTCTAGCAATTGCCCGGTTTCGATCAGGGGGAACTCGTACAAGTGCTGCCAAATCCCTTTCCCTTTCCGCTGTTTCAGGATCGTTCTTTCGTTCTTATCCAGATATACCAGGTAGTTGAAAAATCGCGTCCTGACCTTTTTCTGTTTGAGCTTTACCGGCAACTCCCCAATTCTGTCCTGCTGCAGGGCTTTGCATCCGGAACTCAGAGGGCATTGGTCACAAATGGGATTAGACGGTTTGCACTGCAGGGCACCAAATTCCATTACCGCCTGGTTGTAATCCCCAATGGAGGATACGTCCATGACCTCCCTTGCAAGATCTTTGAAATGGCGGATTCCGCGGGTGGAATTGATAGGCAGGTCGACCCCGAAATATCGGGCCAGAACCCGATAAACATTCCCGTCGACCACAGGTGTGGGCTCTCCGGAACAGATAGATGCTATAGCACTGGCGGTATAATCCCCAACACCTTTGAGTTTAATGAGTTCATTATAGGTATCCGGGAATCGACTCTGGTAATCCTCAACCACCATTTTCGCCGCTGCATGCATATTCCGCGCTCTGGAATAGTATCCCAGGCCCTGCCAGAGTT
>CBDTYM010000158.1:0-5340 GCA_965364605.1 uncultured Muriicola sp. | reverse complement strand
TCGTTTTTCTAAACGCTCAGCGCGGTCGTCAAGGTCATTTCGGCGATTGAGCAGGGGGTGATGGATTTGATCGGGTCTGCTCGCCCATCGATTGCGGATCCCTTCCTGCCGGAGAAGATCAAAGCTGGGCGGGTGGAGGATATCCGGGAGTGCATCGGCTGTAACATCTGTGCCAGTGCGGATAATATTGGTGTCCCAATCCGCTGTACACAGAACCCGGCGATGGGGGAGGAGTGGCGGCGAAACTGGCATCCTGAACGGATCCAGGCGAAGAAATCGGAGAAAAGAGTGCTTGTGGTGGGGGGTGGTCCGGCCGGGTTGGAATGCGCCCGGGCGTTGGGACAGCGCGGTTACCAGGTGACTCTGACTGAGTCCGAACGCAAGTTGGGTGGGAGAGTGATCCGAGAGGCGGAACTACCCGGGCTGAGAGAATGGCGGCGGGTAGCAGATTGGCGTTTGACCCAGATCGATAAGTTGGCGAATGTGGACGTGTATCCCGGCAGCGAGATGAGCGCCGCTGATGTGTTCGATTCTGGGTTCCGGGATGTGATCGTGGCGACGGGCTGCACCTGGCGGCGGGACGGCATTGGTCGGACCCTGCGTTTTGCTGTCCCCGGTTGGGAGGGAAAGCAGGTTTACACTCCTGATGATCTGATGAACGGAAATTTCGTCTCTGAGCTCCTGCTGAAAGTGAATGCCAGACTTTACCACCGTCTTTCGCTGCACATTTTCGGAAAAACTTGACCATTTTTTCAACTTCAGGATCCTTGATTCCCAAAGATTTTCCCATTTCATAAGACACGAGTTTGCCCAGCGGTTCTTTCAGCTCACGGAGACGCTGACCAAACTGGCGCACGATCTCCCCCCTTTGAGGAGCGGGTTTCAGCCGCCATGTCTCAAAGGCTTCCGAGGCTTTCTCCATGACCGCTTCATAATCATCCTTTGTAGTGGTCCTGACCTTTGCGATCAGGGTCCCGTCTACGGGAGAAAATGATTCTATGATATCTCCTGAAGAAAAGAAGGATGAACCCGTTGAAGTGCCGTCGTTCTTTTCTTTGATCTGAAGGGCCTCCAGGGTCTGTCGAATACCTGAATCTACCATTGCCGTTGCCATATTCTTATTTTTTTAATTGTGTAGTTCGTCGTGCTGCAAAGCTACGAATAATTAGTTCCTTCGAGTGCTACCCTGGATACAGTTTCCCTTTCCAAAGTTCAGATCAGGTGTAACAGGATCAAGGCAAGGAGGGCGGGGAGACCCTGCACGAAGAAGATCTTTCTCGAAGCGGTGATCGCTCCGAAAACCCCGGCGATGACCACACAGCTCAGGAAGAAGATTGCGATATATACCTTCCAATGGTGGTCCTCTACCAATAGGCTCCAGATGAGGCCGGCGGCCAGAAAGCCGTTGTAGAGTCCCTGGTTGGCGGCCAGTTTCCTGGTAGGTTCGAAGAGCTCCCCGGGGAACCCTTTAAAAACTTTGGGCCCCCGACTCGTCCATGCGAACATCTCCAGCCATAGGAAATAGAGATGCAGCAAAGCTGTGAACCCGATAAGAATCTCAACCGGAAGTTTCATCAATTGCAAATTAATCCTGGGTATTGGCTACAAAGCGGGGGTCTGCCTCCATGACCGTTCCACACTGGGAACATGTCCGCAGCGTTTCTGAACCGTAAAAATGTTCAAAATGGGAGAGGAAGTCCTTTTCGATGTCCTCCAGCGTAAAATACGCCTCGTATAATTTGTGGTTACACCTGTCACAAAACCAGAGCAAGCCATCCTTAACGTCCAGGTCTGCCCGTTTTCGTTCGATCACCAGACCTATGGAGTCCTGGTGCCTCACAGGTGAATGGGGAACTTTTGCCGGATGCAGGTACATGTCGCCAGGCCCGAGCTTCATAGTCTTTTTTTTGCCATCTTCCTGTATGTGCACCTCAATATGGCCTTCGAGCTGGTAGAATAGCTCTTCTGTCTCGTTGTAATGGTAGTCCTTTCTGGCATTGGGACCTGCAACGACCATCACGATATAGTCTCCGGCATCCTTGTAGAGATTCCGGTTCCCGACCGGGGGTTTGAGGGAATTGCGGTTTTCTTCGATCCAGCGGTTTAGGTTAAACGGGGGTTTGATGGACATACCTCAGGTATTTAATTAGCATTAGGTCAAAATGGCCTATCCTCAAAAATACGAAAAAGAAGGGTGTGGGTAGCGACTACTTGTAGAAGATCTGGGTATAGAAAAGAGTACCGTCCGGACCTTTTTTGACACTGATCGCCGTGAAGGTGTAATCGGCCTCCATTGTCCCTTTGTGATTTGGGCTTTGGAGCCATCCCTGAAAGGCATCAGCGGCGGTAGGGTATTCCATGGCCACATTTTCGGCTATTTCTTTGGCATTAGCCTCAGCGGCTATCTTGGAAGCCCGGGCACTGAAATTGTCGTGGCTGATGGTGCCTTTGGAGACCATGTAATCCGTGTGCAGATTGGCGTAATCGTAAGCCAGGGCACTGAATTCCATGGGTTGGGCACCTATGGAGACCCTGTGGGCATTGACGATGTCCATCAGTTCCAGCTCAACTTCCACGGCGTTGAGAGCAACGGGGATGATCTGTTCTTCCACAGATTCCTTTGAGCAGGAAACGGACATAAAAATGACCATTGCCCATAAAAATAAAGGCAGACTTCTTCTCATATAGTGTTCCTCGTAAGTAGGCAGGGAAGAAGTTGGGGTGAATCACCTCATTTGGGGAATGAGGAGGATAATAATACTAAAAAGGATCGAAGGATGGGAAGATAGGAGTAAAAAAATCGATGAAATGCACTTTGAGGCATTCTTCAATTCACAATTCGCTCTGGAATCTAGTTTGTAAAAGTGAGGTGTGTAATCATTTATTGCAGGGACTCGCTCTCATCCGGATCCTTTTTGATCACCGCACTGAAAACCAGTTCGCCCAGGTTTCTGATGGGTTGGTACAGGACAGAATTCTGCTGCACGTCATCCCCGTAAAGGCGCAGGCTCTTGTTCACGCTTTCCAGGAAGATAAGGAGGGCCCCCAGGATGATAGCTACTTTAAGCAAGCCAAAAAGACCCCCTGCTATCCTGTTCAACAATCCCAGCATAGCCAATTCGGCCACCTTGGTCAGGAATTTTGCTGCCAGGACCACCAGGATGACGATGATGAAGAATGTGAGGATGAAGGAGACCAGGCTCATGGTCTTTTCATTCCAGTTGAAGTGTAGGGCCATATAATCCCCGACGATATAGGAAAAGTGGATGGCGCCGTAAAGCCCTGCAATAAGGGCGAGGATGGAGGCGATCTCGACGAGCAGGCCATTCCTGACCCCTTTGTACAGCCCGTATAAGAGCAACAGGCCCAGGACGATATCGATGAAATTCACGAGGTGGAGGTTTGTACAAATATAGAATATTGATTTGTACCTTTGGGTCTGGGAGATCACCTTCCGGTACTCTTCTGATAAAAGGAACTAAATGGCCAGGGACGAATTGCTAAAGGAACGTTGGGATGTACTGGTGGAGCGTCTTTCCGCTCAGTTTTCCGACGGGGACCCCTTGGAGCTTGACGCTATTATCTACCTCATCGGTGTTCAGGAACTCGGACAGTACCACAGGAGCTATAAAAAAGACGAAAAGATCAACCTGATGCATATTGCCATTTGCAGGTTGCTGGAGCCTTACGGCTACTACGAATTCGATTATTTTGACGAGGACGGCTGGCCTCATTACTCGGTAAAGGAGGCCCTGCCACCCCTGAAGGCAGGAGAACAGGCCGTTCTGATGAAGGAGGCCATCGTTTCGTATTTCCTGGAAAAGGAGTTCCTTACATGAAAGCCTTTACCCCGTATTACGCCGTTATTTTTACCACCCGCAGGAAAGAAGGCGATGAGGGTTATACCGAGATGGCCGAGGAGATGGAGGCCCTTGCAAGGCAACAGCCGGGATTCTTAGGTTTCGAAACGGCCAGGCAGGAAGTCGGGATCAGCGTAAGCTACTGGGAAAGCCTTGAGGCTATTTCTGAATGGAAACAGAATGGCCGCCACCTGGAAGCCCAGCATTTCGGGAAGGAAAGATGGTATGAGCACTACACTTTGCGCATCTGCAGGGTAGAAAAAGAGTATAGTTTCAGATCTTCGGACTCCGGAATAACAAAACCTTAAACTTGAGGATTTTGTGCTCCGCCTTCCATCCCCTATTTTAGGGATCGAATAAATTGCTAAAGAACGAGATGAAAACTCCACTTCCTTTTTCAAACCTGGAGCGAGAAAAAACGCTTCGCAATATCACTAAAACCCATTTTGACCTCGTCGTTATAGGGGGGGGAATCACCGGAGGGGGCATTGCATTGGATGCTGCCTCCAGAGGCCTGAAGGTCCTTCTGCTCGAAAAAGGTGACTTTGCATCCGGGACGAGCAGCAAGTCTACCAAACTCATACACGGGGGTTTGAGATACCTGAAGCAATTTGATTTCTGGCTGGTAAAGGAAGTGGGTTCAGAAAGGGCCATCGTCCACAAACTGGCTCCACACCTTGTTCTGCCCGAAAAGATGCTCCTTCCTTTGATCGAGGGTGGGTCTTATGGCAAATGGCTGACCTCGGTCGGACTCAAAGTGTACGATATCCTCGCTCAAGTGAGCGGGGACGACAAGCGGAAGATGCTCGAAAAGAAGGAGGCCATGGCCCTGGAACCCCTCCTCCCGAAAAAAAAGGTGAAGGGGGCAGGCTATTACG
The DNA here is from genome assembly GCA_965364605.1 of uncultured Muriicola sp. GTDB lineage: Bacteria > Bacteroidota > Bacteroidia > Flavobacteriales > Flavobacteriaceae > Muriicola. The sequence continues at coordinate 602 of CBDTYM010000158.1, read as the reverse complement.
CCGAATACCGCACAGATGATGCCCGCCTTACCCTGGAGAATATTAAAACCAGCCTTCAATACGGGGCTATAGCTCTGAACTATGCCGAGGTGACGGATTTCCTGTACACGGAGGAAAAGGTGAGCGGAGTGAAATTCAGGGATATTCCGGGGGGAAAAACCCATTCCGTGAACGCTTCCTACGTGATCAATGCGGCAGGTCCCTGGGTGGACGATCTCAGAAGCATCAACCACAGTAAAAAAGGAAAACGCCTCCACCTCACCAAAGGGGTACACCTGGTTTTCCCGCATAAAAAATTGCCAGTGAAGCAGTCCGTTTACTTCGACGTTCCCGATGGACGAATGATTTTCGCTATCCCCAGAGGAAAGATCACCTACGTGGGTACCACGGATACCAACTACAATTCGGACAAGGACAGCGTCAATACAGATCTGGCCGATGCCATATATCTGATCGCAGCAGTCAATAACATGTTCCCTGAGATCGAACTGGGGATGGAGGATATCGAGTCCTCCTGGGCAGGCCTCCGACCCCTTATCCACGAGGAGGGTAAATCTGCTTCCGAACTTTCCAGGAAAGATGAGATCTTTACTTCAGACAGC
>CBDTYM010000157.1:0-5417 GCA_965364605.1 uncultured Muriicola sp. | reverse complement strand
AATAAAAAATATCTTGCCGGGGCCTTCCTGGGCCACTGCCTCCTCGCTCACCTGTCCGAAAAAGAAAAAACGTCCGTCGGATGTCATTCCAAAAGGAGCTTCATGCCCCGGGCTGTTGACCAGAGTACCCAAATTTTTTGAGGGCATCCAGGAGCCGTCCTCATTGCGCTTGGAGACGAAGATATCATCTCCCCCTTCCCCGTCATTCCGACCGTAGACCTGAAAAAAAAGGTAGTTGCCATCCGGGGATAGTTTAGGGGCATATTCCCAGGTATCATCACCATTGATGGTCTCCGGTAATTTTTCTGGCTCGGTGAACCTGTCATTCTCCAAAGTGGTCTTGTAGAGGTCGATGCCCTTCTCGCCCCTTCTCATAGTACAGAGGTAAAACGTCTTGCCATCGGCCGTGTTCAGGTGATTCTCATTCTGAAGCGGCCAGGATTCCCCTTCTGCCTGCACCTTATTAATCGTGCTGTCCAGGGGTGCGGGAGTACTCCAGACACCATTATCAAGGGTGGTCTTCCAGATATTTGTGTCAAAATTTCCCCGGTTAGGTCTTCCCGGAATAGGACGTTCACTGCCGAAATACAGGGTCTTTCCATCCGGGGTGAGGTTTGGATACTCATCCCTGTCTGTAGAGAAAGATGCGATCTCAGGGGTCCCCCATTGCCCCTCCTTGTATGTGGAGGTATAGATCTTCTGCTTTTCCTCCCCTACCCGCCTGGTAAAATAAACGGTTTTGTTGTCCGGGGTGAAGATCAGGTCGAATTCCGCGTGATCCGTTGAGATCAGTCCGGGCATGAACTCCCTTGGGGTCATCACCGGAATTTCGCTGATATGGTCGCTTGTACCCTGATTTGACCTATCCTGGCTACACGCTATTATCAGGAAAACCAGGAATTTAAGAAGTGCTTTTTTCATAAGGAGTATAGTGTAAGATTTGCAGCCAGTTCTCTTTAAGGATGCGGCAAGCCTCTTGTTTTTGATCGTTTTCCAGACAATGGATGATGTGGTCGTGATGATGTGAGGAGTCTTTGTAAAAACCGTGCTCTTCCATAAATCCTTTTTCATAAAAGAAGATGCGGATCTTAAGGTCCTCAAGGATCTTTAGGGCTGTTGCATTGGCATATCGGGAAATCAGCAAATCATGGAAAGCCATATCCGCATTGATGCGATCTATGGCGGTACGGGTATTTGTAAATCGAACCTGTTGCTCTTTTAACTTCTTTAGCAACTCGGGATCGAAATGACTATTCTCTATGGCCAGGCATTCCAGATGAGCCACCAACTCATAAACCTCTTTCACTTCTGAAGGATCGATCTCCGGGATGACAAAACCCCGGTTAGGTATAGCATCAATAATTCCTGCCTGTTGAAGTTGCGTAAGTGCCTCTCTGATGGGCGTGACACTGACCTCCAGTTCCCTGGAGAGCCGTGCGAGAGCGATCCCATCCCCAGCACTGAGTTCCCCCGATCTCATGCGGTCAAGCAGGATATTTCTCACCTGGTCCCTGAAGTTTGTTTTTTCTATCATCGGGTAAATATACTATATCGTATACGATATATGATATTTTTTTGTGTTAAATTTCTACATACAATTCAAAACTAAATTCCTGTTGGAAATAATCGATTATTCAATAAGTGTCCCCATCCCGTCATAGGTCACTCTGTAGATCGCATCCGCATAATCATCCGAAATCAATAAGGATCCGTCATCGAGAAAAAGAAGGTCTACAGGGCGCCCGAATTGTTCCTGGGTCTCCTCGTCAAGCCATCCATCAATAAAGGTCTCATAGCCAACCGACTGCTGGTTGTCATCCAGTTTGACCATGGAGATCCTGTATCCCGATTTTTTTGAACGGTTCCAGGAACCGTGCTCGGCGATCAGTGCTGTATTCTCAAAAGCCGGGGGAAACATAGAGCCCGAAGGAAATTTCACAGCCAGCGGCGCCACGTGCGCCCCCAGATTCTGGGCCGGAGGCGTAAAATCAGAACAGGGTCTTAGGTTGCCAAATTCTGGATCGGGAATGGTACCTCCATGACAAAAGGGATATCCAAAATGCTGACCAGCCTCTGTGATACGATTGAGTTCGCAAGGTGGAATGTCGTCCCCCATCATATCGCGGCCGTTGTCCGTAAACCACATCTCTCCTGTTTTGGGGTGCCAGGTGAATCCTACGGTATTCCTCACCCCCTGGGCATAGATTTCCCTGTTGCTGCCGTCCGGATCCATCCTTGTGATGGTGGCAAAACGTTTATCCACAGAAGTGGAATCGCAGATATTACAAGGTGCGCCCACCGGTACGTATAATTTATCGTCAGGGCCGAAAGCGATGTATTTCCATCCGTGATGGAAGGCTTTGGGATAATCGTCATACACAACCACCGGTGCTGGTGGATTCTGCAATTTCGATTCTATGCTGTCATATCTGAGCAGCCTTCCCACTTCTGCCACATATAGGGACCCTTTTCGGAATGCGATACCATTGGGAACAGAAAGGGATGAATCCAAGATGGTTACGTGGTCTGCCCGATAATCCTTGTCGAGGTCCTGAATGGCATACACCGTTTTATCGTTTCTGGTCCCCACAAAAAGGGTGCCCCCCTCCCCCATCGCCATAGACCTGGCCCCATCGATGCTATCCGCATACACTTCGATCTTAAAACCTTCAGGCAGCCTGAGGCGATGCACGGGAAGGTTGCTCGGGGCTTCATCAAATTGGGTCACAACCTTCTCAGGTGTTTCTTCTGTTTTGCCATCCTTGCAGGAAAGAAAGCCGAAGACTATAAGAAAAATGAGAAGGGCAGATATTGGGTGCGTAGTGTTCTTTGTCATAAAAGGATCATTCAAAATCACCCAAACATAAGAAACTTCCCCAAAGAAGGCGTAAAAAATACCTTAAATAAAGACGCAAATCCAAAGATTTTTAACAAAAAAAGGGAACCCGCAATTTTGGGGTTCCCTTGTATTAATGTTCTGTTTCCCGACTATTCTGACCTGGCTTCTGCTTCTGTGCCTCCGTCCTGATTATAGTCATTGATCATCCTGAGGAAGGCAGCTTCAAATTCCTTATTTACATACTTTCCCATTTTGAAACCTGTGGAAAACTGATTTCTCAGGCCGTAATGGTTGTTGTCGTAATTCTCCTTCACCTTCGGATTGTCACCTATGTAATTTAACAGGTTGATCTGCACGATATTGGTAGGATTCTTTTTGTCCTTGAGCACTAACAATTGAAAGTTGTCCTGAATATAGTTTACCAGGTTGGCCCTGTCCTCAAAAAACACATCGGCCAACTCCTGGTTGATCTTCCCGGTGGTGCGACTATACATCTTGTAAACCTTAATGGGACCGTCGGCCACCTGTTGGAGGGTCATGCGTTTGGGTATCATTTTGATGGCCCTTCCAGTAAGGTCTGTATACCATACGGTCTTCCACTCTCGTCCATCTTCCAGACTGAAACCTTCAAAATGCTTGGGTTCCATCTTTTGCTTCATCTTCCCTTTTAGTTTCCCGGTTTTGACAAATTTGTCCCAATCCTTGGGTTCCACATAGGTGATCCCCTGCTGGAAACGCTGGGGAAATTCAAAATCGATCTCGATATATACTTCCTTGGACTTGCCCTTTTTCAGGTGGAGTTCCCCTTTGTGAAAGTTGCCTTGGGCATAAATACCCAGTGTTAAAAAGAACAGGAGAAGTCCCAGATAAATTCGGTACGTTTTCATATTTGGGTGTTTTAAATAGGTGGGTGTAGAACGCCCATATATCTAAAATATTGCCAATCAGCAGCTTGTAATAAAAACAAACTGTGATTATTTGCGGAATCGCGAGAGCAGGACGAGTTTTTTCTTGGTATTGATAAAGTACACCCCTGTAAGAAGGATCAATGCTGCAATGACCGATTGGGTGGTGATAGGTTCCTGAAGAAAATAGGCGCCGAGGATCATGGCGACTATGGGGTTGACATAAGTGTTGGTCGACACCTTCTCCGGGGATACGTTCTTTAGCAGGAAATTAAAGGAGGTGAAGGCCACGATACTACCAAAAATCACCAGAAGGAGCATGGCCCAATGGGTCTGTGCCTGCCAGTTCAGGGGATTGGTCCAGGCCTCTCCAAAGGCCAGGCTGATCACCCCAAGCATGACCCCGCCTGTAAACATCTGGTAACCGGTGTTCACAAAATAATTGGTCGGAAAATCCGCTCCCTGGACAAAGAGGCTGCCATATCCCCAGGCGAGCATAGCCAGAAAGATCAGTCCGATCCCCAACCAGGCGTTTTCCTGTTCGATCACAATGTCCTGGTTGATCAGCAAATAGATCCCAATGATCCCCAGAAGAACACCGACAAGAGACATGGGTTTGATCGTTGTTCCCTGAAGTATCCACATCATCAATAAAACGATCAGAGGCTGGGCCGATATCTCCAGGGCGGCGAAATTGCTGTCTACATATTTCAATGCCCAGACCACCACACCATTTCCAAAACTCAGGAACAGGAAACCGGCAAGGATGCTGTTTGCCAGTTGTTTACCTGTAATTCTCAGTGACTTTCCCATCAAGGCAGCTATAAGAAAGACCAAAATACCTGCCGTCGTAAATCGAATCCCGGCCAAAAGGAAAGGCGGCAATTCCGCGACAGCGATCTTATTGAGCAGATAGGTAGATCCCCAGATCACATAGATGGCGAAAAAAGCAGCGATGATCAGTGGTAGTAGCTTCCGGTCTTCCATGGATAAGGGATAAAAGCATACAATAGTACCACTTTTTTGGTATGGTGAGTCACGTGCGAATGGAATTGTTGAGACAGGCCACAGATTGAATATTCCAAACGATACCGGTCAGACATGATGATTTCCGGGAGTATTCAGAGTTCACCTGCCTTTTCCTCTTTTTCATGTACCATGCTGCCGGAGTACCTGATCGAAGACCTGTGACTGCTGTTCATGTTGATGTCAGCCTTACCTGAAGGAAAAAGAAAGAGGTTAAAGCGCAGCGTTTCGACCTTGTACTTAACGTTGATCTCGACGATGATCCTGTCCTCTTCTTTCTCAAATGAATACGTTTGCGGGACGCCCTCAAAACGAATTCCTACGTCCCTATCCGCATACCCCCCACCGATCTGTCTTTCCCCGAAGTAAGGAAGGGAGATCAGGATGCTGTCTCCCTGTACTTTGAAATAGTTTGTATTCCCCATCAGGTCGATCCGATTGGCACTACTGCCGGGTAACAGTAAACCTGAATTAGCCACACTTGTAATACCCTGGGTCATCAGTGGAAAGGCCCAGTTGGCGACCAGTGTAAAATCACGCTCCTCTGCTTTTTCTTCTAACGCCTTCATAGCTGTTGAAGAAGCTTTTCCCGATGGCACAGAGCCACATGATATCAATAAAGTGATTATACCGGTAATTACTAATAT
>CBDTYM010000156.1:0-5516 GCA_965364605.1 uncultured Muriicola sp. | reverse complement strand
TGTGACCCTCAACAGTTTTCAAGACTGCCGCATTCGACCACTCTGCCATTCCTCCGATGCGGGTGCAAATATAATGAGCTTTTTTTGTTCTCAGAAGTATTTTTTTGAATTAAAAACAGACCGTATCCCCTCTGAAATTACCTCAGAAAGTAATTCCGAGACGACCTCTGATAAAAAAAGGTGCACCCGGGGTAAAGTGGATTTCTTCTACCGATTGGGCCTCATTGCGCAGCCTGCTTTCCGTGGCAAATTGCGTCTCATTCCATTCCGTGTTGAACAGGTTCTCAATCACGATACCTACGGAAAGGTTGTTCAGTTTGTAGTTGACATTGAAGTCTGTCACAAAGTATCCCTCCGCTTCAATGGAATTATCCTCATTGGCAGGCCGGTCGGCGATAAACCGGTATTGCAGGGATGCCGTAAGGTTCCTCATCCCCTCATAGGTCAGTCCACCTACTGAGGTGAAGCCCGGTGCCAGGGGCACATAGTCTTCTCCTGAAATTTCATCGGTAAACCTGGCCCTGGTAAGGTTTAGGTCTCCGAATACATATAGGGCATCTGTCCACTGATAGCGCAGCCCCAGGTCTGCTCCAATTCTTGAGGTACCACCACTGGGTTCCACGATCCCCGCATCCCCTACGTATACAAATTCCTGTTTAAGCCAGAGACCCCACAGGGCTGCGTTGATTGCCAGCCGACTGGAAGGCTTCCAAAGCAAACCTATATCAGTCCCCAGAGCCCCGGGCAGAATATCTTCTCCCCTGTTGGCTATCACCACCCTGGTGTCATTGGAATGAAAGCCCAGACCTGTCTTCACATAGGCCTGAAAACCGGGGGATGCGCTGTATAACAGATTGAGTTTTGGTGCAAGGAACACCTTTGATCTGCTCTGTGCATCATACACAGGGGAAAGATCATTTTCGTACATAAAGTTGAAATAATCCAACCTGAGGGAGGGATTCAGGGTCCATTTGCCCAGGACGTACTCGAAATCTCCAAAGGCAAATCCGTTGAACTCCTGTATCTGGCCAAGTGCGATATTTTCCAACGTCTCCCTTCGATTCCTGGTACGTGAAAGCTCTATGTCCCTTACCCCATCGAATCGAAATCCCATCCCTGTACGGAGTTCTGAATGTTGCTTTTCCCGCGAGCTGTGAAACTTCTGAGTCAACACGGATTGAGCCCCGATCAAGGTTCGGTTTTCCTTCTGCCTGATCTGGTCCCCATTTTCGGGATCTTCGAGGAAGAAGGTAAAGTTCGAATACAGTTCGAAGTCGTAGGTCGAAATATATGCTGAAGAGCGAATACTGCGGTGGTCGTCCAGGCCCTTGAAATGGTTTATCCAAAGATTGGAACGGGAAGTGGTGCCGCCTTCCGTATCATCTATGCTGCCAAAACGAGTGATGAGACCCTGGTCTACAGCTCGCTGTGGGATCTGCCCAGAAGCATCCCACCTACTCTGAAAATGGGATATTCCCACCCTTAAGTTTTCATCATCCTTTTCCACCAGCAGGTTTCCCATGATGTTAACCCGATTAAAATTTTGGGGAGATTCAAAGAAGCCATCTGTAAGAAGGCCCTCCGTTGCGATATAAGCACTGGTATTCTCTGATCGCAAAACATTGAGCAGGCCCACTGCCCTCAGGGTATTAAAATCCCCGGCCTCCAGGATGATTCTATTCTCATCGATCTTCCGTTTTGTCCTGATATCGACATAACCCGCTGTGGCAAAGTTTCCCTTTTCGGCCGTATATGGTCCTTTGTCAAAATCTAGTTTTTCCAGGGTCTCCGGGATCAGGAAGTGCAGGTCGGCATACCCCTGCCCATGTGCATGGGAGACCATATTTACGGGCATGCCATCCACTGCGATGGCAATATCGGTCCCGTGGTCCAGGTCGAATCCTCTGAGGAAAAGTTGTTCGGCCTTCCCCCCTCCTGCGTGTTGTCCGATCAGCAAACCGGGCACCCTCCGCAATACTTCCTGGGAGGACCTCACCGGATTCTGTTCCACATCGATCTCCACCAGGCGACTAAATGCATTCACCTTAGAGAGAAGGACAACCTGTTCCAAAGAAACAGGGGCCTCTTCAAGGACCATAGTAACGCTCTTGTCCAGGTCATCCCCTGAAATGACCCTGGAAGCGGTCTCGTATCCCAGGCTGTAGAAATAGAGGACATCATTGACAGCAACCGAATCGAACTCAAAATAGCCGGAGGGATCAGAGTAGGTGAAGTCCTGAGACGACTCGTTATAAATACCCACACCTTCCACCGGCTGTTCATAGGTGTCGAGGACCCGGCCCCTGATCTCGTGTCCCATCATTGAGACAGAATAGGCCATGACTAAAACAGTGAATAATATCTTTAAGAGTGCAGATTGTCCGGTTGCGAACATGACAATTAAATTTGGTGTTTTACCTACCTACGGAATAAATTCAAAAAGGTTTGTTTTGTCATAAGGGGTGAGAACTTTGCTTGTGTTGATAATTCCTGCTCAAATCTGGCTTAGAACCGGGGTCTGCTTCAAAATATTTTGTATCTTTTACAGAACAAAACTTTTACGATATAATCATGGCTAATTATTCCCTGAGCATCAACGGCAAGCGCGTTGAAGTCGATGTGGATCCCAACACCCCGGTACTCTGGGTACTGAGGGACCACCTCCAATTAGTAGGCACAAAATACGGCTGCGGCATCGCCCAATGCGGTTCGTGTACCATCCACCTTGGCGATGCTGCCGTCCGGTCCTGTCAATTACCGATAGCCACCGTTGGCAATCAATCTATTACAACCATAGAAGGTCTTTCTGAAAACGGGGACCATCCGGTGCAAAAGGCTTGGCTCGAACACGACGTTCCCCAGTGCGGCTACTGTCAGGCTGGTCAGATCATGTCTGCTGCAGCCCTGCTGAAAAACAACCCCAATCCGTCCGATGCGGATATAGATGCCGTTATGGATGGCAATCTCTGCCGATGCGGCACCTATGTACGGATTAAACAAGCCATTAAAACCGCTGCAAACACTGAATCTGCCTGAAGCTACAGGCCACTTTAAACCAATAGATCATGACCAAGATACTGACACAATACAACAGGCGTTCCTTTATTAAGATTTCGGCAGCTGCCGGTGGAGGAATGCTCATTGGATTCAGCTGGCTCAACGCCTGCAAGCCCAATGCTCCGGAACTCGCATCCGGCTTGCCTCTCCCTGAGGAATGGTATGAGATCAACGGCTACATTAAGATTGGAGATACCGGCCTGGTGACCATCTATTCTCCCAATCCGGAGATCGGGCAGAACGTACGGACCTCTATGCCTATGATCGTGGCCGAGGAGCTGGATGTTCCCTGGGATCACGTGGTTGTTGAACAAGCCCCTCTAAATACAGGATTCTACCAGAACCAGTTTGCAGGAGGTAGTCTCTCCATCAGGCTAAGCTGGAATGCCCTCAGGATGGCAGGTGCCACCGGTAGGCGTATGCTGCTGGAAGCGGCCGCTAAGGAATGGGGAGTTGGAGTGCAAGATCTCACTGCCAGTGAGGGTATGATCTCCGAGATCAATGGCGACAGATCTGTCTCTTACGGTGATATCGCTTCCAAGGCTGTAGGCATTGAGATACCTGAAGAAGTGGAACTCAAGGAGGTCAAAGATTTTAAACTGATTGGCACGAGCCAGAAGAATGTGGACGGTAAAAAGATCGTTACCGGAGAACCTCTGTTCGGGCTTGACTTTCACCGGGACGGCATGAAACTGGCCATGATCGCGCATCCTCCCGCTTTCGGAATGAAGGTGGGTGATTTTAATGAGTCAGAGATCAAGGCCATGCCGGGAGTAGATGACGCTTTTGTGATCGATATCTCCATTGATGAGCCAGGGATGTTTGATGAAAAGGGATTCCACCAACTGGTGGCTATAGTCGGAGATTCAACCTGGCCCCTGATGCAGGCGAAAAAAGCGCTCAGGGTCAATTGGCAAACCGATGGGGAACTCGAAAGCACGACCCTCCACAGGGAACGACTGGCGGAGGCCCTCGTATCAGGCGAAGTACAGGAGAGCAGAAGGGATGGGAATCCGGAAGCCGCTTTCCGAAAGGCTGCCAAAGTTATTGAACGGACCTATAACGCTCCCTTTATCGCCCACAATACGTTGGAGCCGATGAACTTTTTCGCGAACGTCACGGCAGACGGAGCGGAACTTATCGGACCTACCCAGACGCCGGAGGCCCTGGAAGGTTCGGTGGCAAAATTACTGAACATGCCGATCGAGAATATTACCGTGAACATGACACGTATCGGAGGTGGATTTGGAAGGCGACTATACGTCCATTTTGGACTGGAAGCTGCGGCGATCTCCAAAAAGATAGGAGCACCCGTAAAAATGATCTACACCCGTGAGGACGATATGACTCAGGGAACATACAGACCAACTTACAGTTCAGTTTACAAGGCCGGCCTGGATGAAAACAACAATCTGATCGCCTTCTCCGTCAGAGGTGCCGGGCTGCCGGAAGGTCCGGTATTCCCAAATAGATTTCCCGCAGGAACCGTGGAAAATTACCTGGCTGAAAAGATCAAAGCCCCTACCAATATCACCACGGGGGCATGGCGTGCCCCGCGCTCCAACTTTACTGCCGGGGCCGAACAATCCTTCCTGGACGAAGTGGCAGAAATGGCAGGGAAAGATCCCATCGATTTCCGTCTGGAATTATTCGAAAGGGCCATCAATGACCCTGTAGGTGCCGAACACGATTACGAGGCCGAGCGTTATGCGGGAGTACTGAAACTCGTCAAGGAAAAGTCAGACTGGGGAACTCCCATGCCCGGAGTACATAGGGGTGTGGCCGCCTACTTCTGTCACTCTACCTATGTAGCCGAGGTCTTTGACATGGTCATGGAAAATGGCAACCCGGTGATACAGAAAGTCTGGTGCGCCGTTGACTGCGGAATTGTGGTCAACCCGGACGCTGCTGCCAACATGATACAGGGCGGAGTGGTCGATGGAGTTGGACATGCCATGTACAGTCAGCTTACCTTCGAGAATGGTTCGCCTAGGGAAATGAATTTCGATACCTATAAACTCATACGTCACTCACAGGCTCCTCGGGAGATCGAGGTCTTCTTCGTGGAAAATGAGATCGCTCCCACGGGACTGGGAGAACCCGGACTGCCTCCTGCCATGGGTGCACTGGCCAACGCCATGTACAAGGCCACGGGAGTTCGTTATTACGACCAGCCCTTTATGGGAATGGAAAGAAAGGTTCTGGGTTAACCCGAGAAGTGAGATCTTTCTTCAGAGAACCTGAAAACCCGAAGCAAAGGGATCGGACTCGTCTATGGTGATCCGGTTGTAAGCCGTAGACCTGGCCCACCCCTGGATTCCGGGAACGATAGCATCATAGTCACCTACACGGGATCGTTTTTCAACAGTTCCGACAAAGGTTGAGCCTATGATGCTTTCGTGTATAAATTCCTCTCCTTGTCGCAATCTGCCCTTAGCATACCATTGGGCCATACGGGC
>CBDTYM010000155.1:0-5526 GCA_965364605.1 uncultured Muriicola sp. | reverse complement strand
ATGGAAGAATTGTCGAAGTATTTCATTTTAAACCCGAGCATCCTTTTAAAGAGAAGGACCCGGGTATCCCGGATGACCGATTCCCCTAGCCAGTTCGCGTAGTAATTGAAAAGCAGCTGAAAGACCACCTGCCCGAGCAGTACCCCGAGCATGGCCAAAGAAAGCCAGAACAAGAGGTCCATATCCTTCTTGTTGATGGCGTCATCGATGATGTTGCGTAGGATGTAGGGCGTGAGTACGGCAAAAAAGGTAAGCAGGATCCCTGCGAGTGCCACTCCGAAAAACGTGAGTCTGTAGGGCCTCGTCTGTGCGATCAGTCGCTTGAAGAGGCGATAATCAAAGGCATTACCTGTTTCCTTTTCCATGAATTTTTACTAGGGTCTCCGGATATAAAATCCTCGTCAAATATAACCCTTTTGCAGGGACGGAAACCCCGGCCTCCCCCCTGTCCTTGCTTTTTATAATACTATTAACACTCTCGGGGGTGGACTTACCCAGGCCTACATCGAGCAAGGTGCCGACGATAGCGCGGACCATATTCCTCAAGAACCTGTCGGCCGTAATGGTAAATACCAAAATATCTCCCTCACGTGTCCAGCGAGCGTGTTTCAGATGGCAGACATAGGTCTTCACATCTGTATTCGACTTGGAGAAACATTCAAAATCCGTGTGTTTGAGGAGTTCCTCACAGGCATTGTTCATGGCCGCCACATCCAAAGGTAAATGCACATGATGCGCCCAAGCCCGCAAAAAGGGGTCCTTGCGCTGCACCACGTGGTACTCATAGGTTCGTTCCACGGCATCAAACCGGGCATGGGCATTCGGAGCTACCGGGAAGATCCGGTCTACGGATATGTCCTCAGGCAGGAAGGAATTCAGTCTGTGAGCTACATCTGACGTATCCAAGGGGGCGTCAAGATCAAAATGGGCATAAAGCTGTCTGGCATGCACACCGGCATCCGTCCTGCCTGCCCCTACCAACTGAACCCCGGTCCGGAGGAGCGTAGACATGGCCTCCTCCATAGTTTGCTGTATGCTCACGGCATTGGGCTGTCGCTGCCACCCGTGGTAGGCTTTGCCGTCGTATGCAAACTCGATGAAATATCTCAAGATGAAGCCCTATTTTTGTTCAGCGCAAATATACCCCTAAAAAATGACCAAAATCCTGTTGCTGTCCGATACCCATGGATATTTGGATGATGCGATACTCAAATACGCCCGACAGGCAGACGAGATCTGGCACGCCGGAGACATAGGCACTCTGGAGGTGGCTGATGATCTGGCCGCCATCAAACCTCTGAAAGCGGTACACGGAAATATAGACAATGGCGTCATCCAGCGGGAATTTCCACTGGACCAGCGTTTCCTGTGTGAGGGTGTGGATGTCTGGATCACGCACATCGGCGGGTACCCCAGGCGATACAGCCCGAGGGTGAAGCAAGAGATCAGGGAGAACCCTCCTAGGCTGTTCATTAGCGGTCACTCACATATCCTGAAGGTGATGTGGGATAAGCAACTGGAATTGCTGCACATGAACCCCGGAGCATGCGGGAAACAAGGCTTCCATCAGGTAAGGACCATGCTGCGTTTCGAGATCGATGGAACAGCGATTGAGAACCTGGAAGTCATCGAACTGGGAAAAAGGTAAGAGAAAAGGGCCTGTACTCCTCCTTCAGAAGGCAAAAAAACCCCGGTATGGCTACCGGGGTTTCACGCACTAATACTACTAAGATGTTAGGTTTAACGCAGTCGGTCCACAGATTTTACAAGATCCTCATCCTTTTTGATGGCCCTGTTGGCCAGGACCAATAAAACGATAGAAAAAACAGGAATGAGCATCCCAATACCCTTCTCCGAGACCTGGGTCTCTCCGGATAAGCTTAGGGACCGGTAAACGAAAAATCCCAGTAAAAAAAGATTAATTATCATGTTGAAACGGTTCAGCACAAACTGGTTCTTACGATCCCTGTACTTGAAAATGGCCAGGGCCGCCAGGACTGCCGTCCCGTAAAGAGCCAGTGAAACCGCGATCTCGTCCTTCGCAAAAACGACTCCTCCGTCGACATCCGTCCAAAGCGAAACCCAAAAGGGTAGTCCAGCCCCCAGGAGTATTACTCCGATCAAATAAAGGGTCTGTATGCGTTGGATCATTGTCGAAATCTCAATTGGAGATGCAAAAATAAAGGTCTTTTGAAAAATTAACCACCAATTATTGAAATTATTTTGTAATTTTGACATGTTATTTCAGATAGCACTTACCCACTGGGATCCCGTTCCCATGTAAATCCAAGTGACAAATACTTCAAATTTTAGATCTACGTTTAACTTATTCAAAACTCAATGTTTGAGATTTCCGATTTAAAGGCAATGAAGCTACCTGAGCTTCAGAAGATCGCCGAAACCCTTAAAGTTCCCAAGTACAAATCCCTCAAGAAATTAGATCTCGTCTACCAGATCCTGGATCTGCAGGCCAGCAATCCAAAGATCGTCAAGGAAACAGCAGAAGTCGTGGAAGCCGCGGCTCCACAAGAGCGCAAAAGGGAGCGCTCTTCCAAGCCCAGAACCCGTAAACCCAGAAACGAAGGGTCCTCAGAAAAACAAGATTCTCATTCTTCTCAGAGTAAAACGGACAACAGGGGGGATCAAAGCGATGACAAGGGAAAGAAAGACCACCACAGAAAAGACCACTCTAAAAAGGAAAAGCCCAAAAAAGATCATTCAGGTTCTTCCTCCAAATCCCAGGGATCCAACAAATCCCATCACCAGAGCAACGGACAGGATAAAAAGTCCAGCAACTACGACAAGGACCTGAAAAACAAATACAAACAACCCGAATACGAATTTGACAGCATCATTGAGAGTGAAGGTGTCCTGGATATCATGTCTGACGGTTACGGGTTCCTGAGATCCTCGGATTACAATTATCTCTCCTCCCCCGACGACATCTACGTGTCCCAGTCACAGATCCGCCTTTTCGGGTTAAAAACAGGTGATACCGTACTCGGGAACGTGAGACCTCCCAAAGAGGGGGAAAAGTACTTCCCGCTCATCAAGGTAAACAAGATCAACGGTCAGGATCCACAGGTGGTGAGGGACCGGGTGGCCTTTGAACACTTGACGCCCCTTTTCCCAAGAGAAAAATTCAAGCTGGCAGAGCGTCAGAGCAATATATCTACCCGCATTATCGACCTCTTTTCCCCCATAGGAAAAGGACAAAGGGGGATGATTGTCTCCCAGCCCAAGACGGGTAAGACCATGTTGCTGAAGGATATCGCCAACGCGATAGCCGCCAACCACCCCGAGGTATACCAGATCATCTTACTGATCGATGAGCGCCCCGAGGAGGTCACGGACATGCAGCGAAACGTCAGGGGGGAGGTCGTCGCCTCCACCTTCGACAAGGAAGCCACCGAACACGTGAGGGTAGCCAACATCGTACTGGAAAAGGCCAAGCGCCTCGTCGAGTGCGGCCATGATGTGGTGATCCTGCTCGATTCCATCACCAGGCTCGCCAGGGCTTACAACACAGTACAACCTGCTTCCGGTAAGGTGCTCAGTGGGGGTGTGGATGCCAATGCCCTGCACAAACCCAAGCGCTTCTTCGGCGCCGCGAGAAATATCGAGAACGGCGGATCCCTGACCATCATCGCAACGGCCCTGACAGAAACGGGCTCCAAGATGGACGAGGTGATCTTTGAAGAATTCAAGGGAACCGGTAACATGGAACTCCAGCTGGATCGAAGGATCAGCAACAGGAGGATTTTCCCTGCCATCGATCTTATCTCTTCTTCTACCAGGAGGGATGACCTGCTATTGGATGAAAACGTCATCCAACGTATGTGGATCATGAGAAAGTATTTGGCAGACATGAACCCCATCGAAGCTATGGAATTCATGGAGCAGCGTATCAAGCAGACCAAGAACAACGAGGAATTCCTGATGACGATGAATCAGTAAGGAGCGATAGAATACATACTGAGATCCCGGAGCGCACAGGTGTTCCGGGATTTTTTTTCACAGGTGACCGGAAGCCATAAAAAAACCCGACTCGAAGGTCGGGTTTCCATATTTGTTTCCGGATTCTAAAGCGTGTTCACCATTTTGGTGAGCTTGCTCTTTAAGTTGGCGGCTTTATTATTGTGGATAATATTGCGTTTTGCCAGTTTATCGATCATACTGATCACAGAAGGAAGCAGGGCGTTGGCCTTTTTCTTGTCAGACTCATTGCGCAGTTTTTTGATCGCATTACGCGTAGTCTTGTGCTGATACCTGTTGCGCAGGCGCACTTCTTCGTTCCTTCTGATTCTCTTTAATGCCGACTTGTGATTTGCCATCTTATCTAATATTATGTTTTTACCTGCCTTCAGCAGTCTCCTTGTAGCCCGTAGGGGAATCGAACCCCTGTTACCAGGATGAAAACCTGGCGTCCTAACCCCTAGACGAACGGGCCATGGGTCTGCACAATTGCGGATGCAAAAATACAATTATTTTTTACTACCGCAACAGTCTCACATTATTTTTTGGAAGGCCATTTAGTAGGCCTTGGCGAAGAGGACCCTTCTCGGAGATGGATTGCCGGTGACCATGCATTTTCCGGCTTCGTTTTCCCCATCAAGGGGGATACAGCGGATGGTGGCCTTGGTCTCTTCTTTGATCCTTTCCTCGGTCTCTGCCGTACCGTCCCAATGGGCCAGGAAGAACCCACCCTTGCTCTCCAGGAGCGATTTGAACTCCTCGTATGAATCCACACGAGTGATATGCTCCTCCCGATAGGCCTTGGCCTTAGCAAAAATGTTCTCCTGAATGAGGATCAGCAAGCGTTCGATGTGGGCTACAACTTCAGAAGCCTTTACGGTTTCTTTTTCTAGGGTGTCCCGGCGGGCGACTTCATAGGTGTCATTCTGGAGATCGCGCTGGCCGATGGCAAGTCTTACAGGTACGCCTTTGAGTTCGTATTCGTTGAATTTAAACCCAGGTTTATGGGTATCACGGTTATCGAATTTCACCGTGATCCCCTTTGCCCTGAGTTCTTTAACCAGAGGATTGACTTTTTCAGAAATTGCCTCTAACTGTTCAAGACCCTTATAAATAGGTACGATGACCACCTGTATAGGTGCCAGTTTGGGAGGTAGTACCAGTCCATTGTCGTCACTGTGGGTCATGATCAGCGCCCCCATGAGTCGGGTTGAAACCCCCCAGGAGGTTGCCCAGACATAGTCCTGCTGTCCTTCTTTGTTGGCAAATTTAACGTCAAAGGCCTTGGCAAAATTCTGACCCAGAAAATGGGAGGTTCCTGCCTGCAGGGCCTTACCGTCCTGCATTAAGGCTTCGATGCAATAGGTCTCCACCGCCCCGGCGAAACGTTCCCCTTCGGTCTTAGTCCCTTTGATCACAGGAACAGCCATATGTTCTTCAGCAAATTCGGCGTACACGTCCAGGATCTTTTCAGCTTCTTCTATGGCTTCTTTCTCAGTAGCATGAGCCGTATGCCCTTCCTGCCAGAGAAACTCTGCCGTGCGCAGGAAG
>CBDTYM010000154.1:0-5528 GCA_965364605.1 uncultured Muriicola sp. | reverse complement strand
ATATCGTTGGGATCCAGGTCTGCGATCCTGTTGGCAGAATTCTCCTCGTTCCCCCTGTTTGCGCCAGAGGCAAACCGGAGTCCGGATGGGATCTCGGCATTGTTCACATACACCCCGTCTACAATGTAGAGAGGCTGGTTGTTACCATTGATGGAAGAGATACCTCTCAATCTAAGGGCAAAGCCACCTCCCGGTGCTCCTGAGGAGGAGGTGATGTTCACCCCTGTCAGCTTCCCGTAAAGGGCACCGTCCAGGGTTGACTGGGCTGTGGTTCCCACCAATTCTTCGTTCGAGACGGTGGCAACCGCGTTGGCGAGGTTACTCCTCTTAATGGATGTTCCCAGACCGGTGACGACCACTTCGTCAAGGCCGGTGGCTGATTCTCCGATGGAGACATTCAGGGTAGTAGGTCCTTCGACGATCACTTCCTTGGTCTCATACCCCAGGGATGAGAAGACCAGGGTGGCAGGAAAACTGTCCACAGTGATCGCGTAATTTCCGTCGAAGTCGGAGATGGTCCCTTTTGAGGTCCCCTTCACTACGACATTCACCCCCGCCAGGGGGCCTCCGTAACTGGAATCCGTAATATTCCCGCTCACTGTTCCCTGCGAAAAGCCCAGCAAAGGCAATAAGAGGAACAACCACAGGAATTTCTTTCCAAGTAGTTTTTGTTTCATGTTGATTTGTTTTGAGTTAGGATTTGACCTTTCAATGTAAGAAAGATAAAGGAATAATTAGAGGTATTTCGGGTTTTCTTTTGGCCAGAACCCGTGTTTATCGCCTAATAATTAGGATGATTAATTGCAGGTTGACCGCATTACTTCTTACATTTGCGGGTGTTTAAAATTCGGGTTTTCAATGTATAGAAGTCACACCTGTGGGGAGTTGCGTGCGAAGCATATAGGGGCCGACGTGGTCCTCAGCGGATGGGTACAAAAGGTACGCGACAAAGGATTTGTGGTATGGGTAGACCTGCGGGATCGCTACGGTATCACCCAGCTGGTCTTTGACGAGGAGAGGACGCAGGCCATCCTGCTGACCGAAGCACGAAAACTGGGAAGAGAATTTGTGATCCAGGTCCACGGTTCTGTCATTGAAAGGGCTTCCAAGAATCCCCAGCTGGAGACGGGGGAAATCGAGATCCTGGTCTCTGCCCTAAAAGTACTGAATCCCTCTCTCCTGCCGCCCTTTACCATAGAGGATGAGACCGACGGGGGAGCCGATCTCCGGATGAAGTACCGCTACCTGGATATCCGCAGGAATCCCGTCAAGGAGAACCTGATCTTCAGGAGCAAAGTGGCCATGGAAGTCAGGAATTACCTCTCTTCACAGGGGTTTATCGAAGTCGAGACCCCTTATCTGATCAAATCCACCCCGGAGGGTGCCAGGGATTTTGTGGTACCCAGCCGGATGAATCCCGGTCAGTTCTACGCCCTGCCCCAGTCGCCCCAGACCTTTAAACAATTGCTGATGGTCGGCGGCCTGGACAAATACTTCCAGATCGTCAAGTGTTTCCGGGATGAGGACCTCAGGGCCGACAGGCAGCCGGAATTCACCCAGATCGATTGCGAAATGGCCTTTGTGGAACAGGAAGATGTCCTCAATGCCTTTGAAGGCCTGACCCGTCATTTGTTAAAGGCCATACGAGGGATCGAGGTGGATACATTTCCCCAAATGACCTTTGACGAGGCGGTGAAGACCTACGGTAATGATAAGCCCGATATCCGTTTTGGCATGCGCTTTGCCGAATTGAACGAAATTGCCCAGCACAGGGAGTTTCAGGTGTTCAATTCCGCAGAACTTGTCGTGGGCATTGCAGTCCCCGGGGGTAACGCCTATAGCAGAAAAGAGATAGACGGACTCATCGACTGGCTGAAAAGACCGCAGATAGGAGCCAAAGGCATGGTATATGTGCGCTGTCAGGAGGATGGCAGTTTTAAATCCTCGGTGGACAAATTCTACGAGCAGGAAGATCTGAAGAAATGGGCTGAAGCGACAGGTGCGGAAACTGGCGACCTGATTTGTATCCTCTCAGGGGAAACAAAAGCCACACGAACCCAGTTAAGCGCACTGCGGATGGAATTGGCTGAGCGACTGGGATTGCGCAACCCTGATGTATTTGCTCCCCTTTGGGTAGTGGACTTTCCACTCCTGGAAAAAGATGATGAGACGGGAGATTACCACGCCATGCACCATCCCTTCACCTCCCCCAAACCCGGGCAGCTCGAATTGCTGGATACCGATCCCGATGCCGTGAGGGCGAATGCCTATGACCTTGTATTGAACGGGAATGAAATTGGGGGCGGCTCTATCCGTATCCACGATAAAAAAGTACAGAGTGTGATGTTCAAGCACCTTGGGTTTACCGAAGAGGAGGCCAAAGCACAATTCGGGTTCCTTATGGATGCCTTCCAATACGGGGCGCCGCCTCACGGGGGTATTGCTTTTGGACTGGACCGGCTCGTGGCCATACTCGGGGGGCAGGAGACCATCCGGGACTTTATCGCCTTCCCCAAGAACAACAGTGGCAGGGATGTGATGATCGATGCCCCGGCACCTATTGATGAAGATCAGCTCGAAGAGCTGAGCCTTCGACTCAGGCCGTCCTAGGGGTTGCGAAAAAAATAAATGGGATTCTCGTTCCGGGGGACCTGGACCTGTGGAAGGGTAACTGATGGCGATTTAATAAGACCTATGCAGAGACAGATCAAAATCCTGTTTTCAAGGTTTTTCCGATGGCGGTACAAACATATCTCCAATAAGACGTTTGTACATATCATGAGCGTCGCCGTGGGCTTTCTTGCGGGTCTGGCCGCTGTCACCCTAAAAAACACCACCTACTTCATCGAGGCACTTGTCGATAGGGGTATCCACTTTTCCAGCACCCAGCTGTATTTCATCAGTCCCATAGTAGGTCTTACCCTGGTCTACCTCTATGTGAAATACGTTCATAAGGAGAAACTGGAGCACGCCATTTCTTCCATCCTGCTGGCCATGTCCAAAAAGAAGGGCATCATCAGTATAAAAAAGATCTATACCCCTTTGATCACTGCCCCGCTAACGGTTGGTTTTGGGGGTTCGGTTGGACTTTTAGGACCAGCGGTTGCTTCAGGTGCAGCCCTGAGCTCCAACCTGTCCAGGTTTCTGCATATCAACGCCAAGACCCGTTCTCTGCTGATCGCCTGCGCTTCGGCAGGTGCTATTGCCTCCGTATTTCAATCGCCCATCGCTGCCATCATATTTGCGGTTGAGGTCTTTAGCCTTGACCTTACGATGCTCTCCCTCCTTCCCCTGCTCTTCGCCTCCATCTCCGGGGTGTTGACCTCCTATTTTTTTCTGGGGGACGAGACCCTCTTTTATTTTGATATCACTGAGAAGTTCGAGATCCGGGACACCTTTTTTTATATTCTCCTCGGGGTTGGCACGGCCTTCGCCTCTATCTACTTCACCAAGATGTATTTTGGCATTCTCAATATTTTCAAGAGATTCAGGAGTCCTAAGTACAAGTTGCTGGTCGGGGGTGTTGCTATAGGGATCATGCTCTATTTTATTCCGCCTCTCTACGGGGAAGGCTTTGGCTTCATCAATCAGTTGCTGGAAGGAAACTCTCTCGAGGCCCTGGGAAAGACTCCTTTTGACGACTACAAGTCCAACATCTGGGTGGTCATCGCCCTCCTGTTCGGGATCACCATCTTTAAAGCCGTGGCTATGACCACCACCTTTGCCGCGGGAGGTGCCGGGGGCATCTTTATCCCCACCATGGTCATGGGCAGTGCACTTGGGAATGTGGTGGCCAAGGTAATCAACAACATCGGGCTGGGCTTCGAGGTAAGTGAAAGCAATTTTACACTGATCGGGATGGCCGGACTTATCGCAGGAGTTTTGCACGCCCCACTGACCGCCATCTTTCTGATCGCCGAGATCACCGGAGGATATGAACTTTTTGTCCCCTTGATGATCACCTCAGCCATCTCCTTCCTGATCACCAAGAACGCCATGGACCACACCATATATACAAGGGAGCTGGCCCGGGCCGGGGCCCTGATTACCCACGACAAGGACCAGACGGTGTTGACACTCATGCAACTCGAAGACGTGGTGGAAAAGGATTTTAAGACCGTAAATCTCAATATGTCGCTGGGGGAAATGCTGCATCAGACAGTGGCGAAATCTACCCGGAACATATTCCCCGTCGTCAATGGGGAAGGGGTACTGATGGGCATCGTTTTGCTGGATGATGTACGGGATTTTATGTTCGATACTACACTTTACGATAAACTCAAAGTGGAAACCCTGATGCACAATGCCCCGGAACACATCTTCTATGAAACCGATTCTATGCAGACCGTGATGCAGAAATTCCAGAACAGCAGCGCCTGGAATTTGCCGGTGATCAAAGGGGGTAAATACTACGGCTTTGTCTCCAAGTCCAAACTGCTTACGGCTTATCGAAGAAAACTGATCAACTTTACGGCGTCCTGATATGATATTCAAAAGCAAATACCTGGTTACGGCCATCGTAATCCTCTCCCTGGGCATCATCGTCTATGGATTTGTCGTCATAGATGAACAACCTGCCCTGGGCAACAAGTGCATCGGTTTTGGCACCGTAGGGCTTTTCCTGTTGGCTATGCCCCTCTTCCTGATCACAGAAAGCAGAGGGAAAAAGGTGAAGGATTATATGCTTACTGAGGATAACATCCGGAAAATGAGAGAGGTTGAAGAAAAAAAGACCAGAAAAGACTCAAACTCAACCAAATAATGGAAATTCAATGACAACATCTGGTCAAAATTCCATATTTTAGTACTATACATATTATTTCTTAATCCTAACCGAATGACTGGAACAGTAAAATTTTTTAATGAATCCAAAGGCTACGGGTTCATTACCAACGACGAAACCGGAAAAGACATCTTTGTTCACGCCACTGCCCTCAACGGGATAGAATTGAACGAAGGAGACAAAGTAGAATACGAAGAAGCAGAAGGAAGAAAAGGAATGGTTGCCGCCAATGTTCAGGTGGTCAGCTGATATATTTTATTTTGAATGAAGACCTGACACCCGTATTCGTACGGGTGTTTTTTTTATGCCTAATTGAGATTGCGTCTTTGGATGAAAAACCGCTTCATGAGTTCGCTGGCCTCTTCCTCCATCACTCCGCTGCTCACCTGGGTCTTGGGGTGTAATACCCCACCGCTGGCCCTGAAGCCTCTTTGTGGATCAGAGGCAGCAAATACCACTTTTGGGATCTGACTCCAGTACAGGGCACCGGCGCACATCAGGCAGGGTTCCAGGGTAACGTACAGGGTGCAGTCGTACAGGTATTTTCCCCCGAGAAAATTGGAGGCTGCCGTGATGGCCAGCATCTCAGCATGGGCAGTAACATCCTTTAGCCGTTCGGTCTGGTTGTGTGCCCTGGCGATGACCCGTCCCTGCACGGCGATGACCGCTCCTATGGGCACTTCCCCGGCTTCAAAGGCGAGTTCGGCCTCCTGCAGGGCCTTCTTCATAAAATAGGCGTCGTCCA
>CBDTYM010000153.1:0-5540 GCA_965364605.1 uncultured Muriicola sp. | reverse complement strand
TACCCCTGACCTGGCCTTCCTGATATCCCGTGGCCTGATCTTGAGGGTACAGGGTTCGTAGTGTACGCAAAACAGGTTGTTGTATATCCTTCTCCGGTTTTCCATGGCACTGCAGGCACAGGGAATTGGTGGTGATAGGGGAATAGTAGTAGACCTCGTTGTCTGGCATTTCCTTGAGGATGGGCCATATCTGACCCTGGTTTTCCAGCTGGTTCTCTACCTGACGACTGAAGGCGATGATGTACCCCTTCTCCTCTGTGCTGGCCCGGTTATCAGGATTCCGCGCCTTATCGGAAACGCGCCTGACGATGACATTATTCATGATCCCTACACTGTCTGTGAGCCCTGTAGCACGAACCTTACAGAAGGAGATCGCATCCTCCGTACCCTTCTGCTGTATGGCCCCCATCAGGTTTTTACCCAGAACGCCCTGGGCCATGGCCGTAATCTCCCGTCCTCTTTCACGATAATAAGAAGCCCTGGGGAAATAAGGCACTTCCTCGGCTTCTTCAGACTCCTGCATCCGCCGGCCCTCGCCCATTCCCATGCCATGTCTCTGTCTTCTGTGCTCGGCGTACCATTCGGGTTGGGGGAGGTCGGCCATGAACAGATAGTTGGCGATATGGGAGATCTCCTCCTCCGAATAAGGTTGATAAGGCATAATCCCAAACTTCCTGAACGCACCACGCATCTTCACCTTTTCTGGCTGTGGGTCATTGAGCCAGTTGAGGATATTCTCAGTGAATTCCTGCTGGGTGGTATTTTCATTCGAATAATGGGATCTGACCGCGACCATGGGAGGGGCAATCAGGGATGCCTCCGAGGCTTCCGGATTGTGGCATATATAGCATTCGTTCTCAACAATCTCTTTTCCGGCTAAAAGGGAAGGATCCATGGCGGTCTCCAGGGGAGCGGGAATCTCACCCTGATTTTCCTTCGTACCCTGCTTACAGGAAAAAAGGAGGAGGCCGCTTATGAGAAAGATCAAAATGCGCATAGCTGGGTTGTTTTGTTGTTCGAACGAGACCTATTGATCCAGGTAAACCGGAATCACTTCCATTTCAGGATACCCCCTTTGAGGTCGTATACCTTTTCAAAGCCCATATGTATGAGTTTTTTAGCCGCCTTCAGACTGCGGTTGCCCGACCTGCAATAGAGGTAGACCGGTTTATTCCGGTCTAACCTATCAAAGGCCTCCTCAAAGGCCTGTCCCTGAAAATAGTCAATATTGACAGCCCTGGCAATATGGCCGCCCCTGTATTCCCGATGGGTACGCACATCTACAAGTTGCACGTCGTCATTGTTCACTGCCTTTTTGTACTCCGCTACTTCGAGGATCTCGATCTTATCGGATACCTCAGGCCCGGGCCCGAAGATTTTCTTTAACATAGTCGTCTGTATTTAGTCATCCCGGAATGCAGGGGGCA
The DNA here is from genome assembly GCA_965364605.1 of uncultured Muriicola sp. GTDB lineage: Bacteria > Bacteroidota > Bacteroidia > Flavobacteriales > Flavobacteriaceae > Muriicola. The sequence continues at coordinate 4,113 of CBDTYM010000153.1, read as the reverse complement.
GCCTCAGAACGAGTACTGCCCCCTCAACAATCCAACCAAAAAAAAACTAATTCTACAACAGGGTTGTGGGACAGATATACTCTGAACGTTTTATTCCTGTTTCCTTGATACCGTCAAATCCGTCAGATACGTCCCTGAAATCACTCCAGCCTCTTTGCTGCAGCATGGATGCTGCGATCATACTGCGGTAGCCACTACCACAGTGCAGGACAAAGGGTTTGTCCTTAGGAAACTGGGCCAGGTGGCTGTTGATCTCATTCAGGGGTACATTGATCGCCCCAATGACGTGTTCTGAATCGTACTCGCTCTTTTTCCTTACGTCGATGACCAGGGGCTCAGATGTCTTGTATTCTTTCTGCAGTTCCGCGGCGGTGACCCTTTCGAGCGACTCGTATTCCTTGCCGTTCTTTTTCCATTGGTCAAACCCTCCTTTGAGGAAACCTATCGTTTTGTCATAGCCCACTCTTGAAAGTCTGGTAATCGCTTCTTCTTCCTTGTCGGGATAGGTGATCAGCAGGATCTGTTGTTTCACATCCGGGATCATCTCCCCTACCCACTGGGCGAAATTGCCCTCCAGACCGATGTTGATACTGTTGGGTACGTGCCCTTTGGCAAAATCCTCCGCGTCCCGCGTATCCAGCATCAACGCATCCGTCTCGTTGGCCGCTGCTTCAAATGCATCAGGAGACAGGGGGTTTTCTCCGCGTTCAATTACGGTATCCAGGCTTTCATACCCTTTGATATTCATCAGCACGTTCTGTGGGAAATAGCCGGGAGGTGTGTTGAGTCCGGTCAGTAATTCTTCGATAAATTCTTCCTTGGTCATATCGGCTCGCAGGGCGTAATTCACTTTTTTCTGATGGCCCAGGGTATCGGTCGTCTCCTTGCTCATCATTTTGCCACAGGCCGAACCGGCCCCGTGGTTGGGATAAACGATCAAGTGATCGGGGAGGGTCATGATCTTGTTCCTCAGGGAATCGAAAAGGTGACCCGCCAGTTTTTCCTCCGTCAGTTCAGAAACGACGTGCTGGGCGAGGTCAGGCCTTCCCACGTCCCCTATAAACAAGGTATCGCCTGTGATGATCCCATGCTCTTTTCCCTTATCATCTATCAACAGGTAGGTGGTACTCTCCATGGTGTGTCCCGGAGTGTGAATGACCTTTACCTTGTAGTCACCGACCTCAAAGACCTGCCCGTCTTCGGCCACAATAGCCTCATATCCGGGTTTGGCCGTAGGACCAAAGACGATCTTTGCCCTTGTCTTCTTTTGAAGGTCGAGGTGGCCGCTGACAAAATCGGCGTGAAAATGCGTTTCGAATACGTATTTGATCTTCGCTTTGTCTTTTTTTGCCCTTTCGATGTAGGGACCGACCTCCCTAAGGGGGTCAAAAATGGCTGCCTCCCCTTTGCTTTCGAGGTAGTACGCTGCATGGGCCAGGCAACCGGTATAAATTTGTTCTATTTTCATGGATTGATGATTTATTATATTGTCGTAATTAACTCTCTTAAAATTAGATAGTTTGAATGATTCTCTCCGTGACTTAAGTTACAAAAGTGACTTCCCCCTGACTGGATTACAATGATATTTGTCAGGTGGGCAGAAATCACAGCCAGATCTCCTTGACAATGATGTAGACGCCCATCAAAAGAACGAACCAGCCGAAGGATTTTTTGAGTTTATTTCCCTCAATAAACTTGTTGAGCCATACCCCCAGTACGATACCCACAAGGGAGAAAGCTGTAAAACTCAAAAGGAAGTTCCATTCTATTTCCATGGTCTCGACATCCCCGATAAACCCGATCAGCGATTTGATGGCGATAATGAGGAGAGAGGTAGCCACAGCCTTCTTCATGGGCAGCTTGGCGAGCATGACCAGGGCTGGGATGATCAGGAAACCTCCCCCCGCTCCGACGATACCTGTGATCACCCCTACGACAGATCCCTCCAGGAGGATCATCGGATAATTGTAATGGATCTCTGCATCCTCATCGTCACAATTGGCGCATTTGCCCCTGATCATGGAATAGGAAGCCAGGAGCATGATAATCGCAAAGAAGACCATAATCCCAATATCGCGTGTCACGAGGAAGGACCCCACCCGGAAAAGCTCTTCCGGAATGGCAGGAACCAGGAAGCGCCTGGTGAGATATACTGCGATAAACGCAGGGATGGCAAAGACGATGGCCGTCCTGAAATCGACCAGTTTTTTCCTCACATTCTGCAAGGCACCGGTCAGGGAGGAGACCCCTACGACAAAAAGAGAATAGGCCGTTGCGACCACAGGGTTGATCCCCAGCAGGTACACAAATATAGGCACGGTCAAAATGGATCCCCCTCCGCCGATCAGGCCGAGGACGATACCGATGACCAAGGCGCCTGCGAATCCGAGTATAGTTGTTACGTCCAATGTTTTCTGTTTGAGAACACAAAATTAAGGGGGTGTCAGGGAGCGGGTCGTAACCTAGGTTACAGTCTGTCTTCGGAAACATCGGAATTTATCGTTCACTTTCTGAGTAATATGACATTGATCATTTTCTGCAAGATTGTTATTGCCTAGCTTGAAAAAGATTTCTAAGTCTGCTCCTATGAAAACCCTCCTCTACGCCACAGACTTCTCGGAGAATTCTATTCCGGCCTTTCACTATGCCCAGATGCTTAGCGAAAGCCTCAATGCCCGCCTGTATGTACTGCACGTATTCGACATGAAGGCCACCTTTATCAGTACGGTGAGCCTGACCTACGCCAAAAGGGAAGAGATCGTCCTGCGGGAACAGGCTGAGAAACTGGAGGCCTTTTGTAAAAATCATTCGGGTGGACAGAGGAAGGCCGACTCGCTGGTAACTATGGTGCACGAGAACAGTATTCCATCGGCAGGTATCCTGGAGAAAGTAGAATCCCTGAATGCCGAATTGATCGTCATTGGCACCAAGGGCAGCAGTCTTCTTCAAGACCTTTTTATGGGCAGCACCGCCGGAGCCCTGATCAGTGAATCATATATTCCTGTCCTCGCCGTCCCATCCGTGTCTAGCGTAAAACCTGTAGAGAAGATCATCTATGCTTCTGCCTTTGAAGAGGCAGACATCCTGGCGGTCAGAAAGTTGGTCACCCTCGCAAGACCCACCGATGCTGAAATCAAGGTTGTCCACATTACCAACAAAAAGGAATATGCCGGGGAAGACCAGATGGCCTGGTTTCGGGAAATGCTTGAGAACAAGGTGGATTATCCCAGAATCAGCTTCGATCTTCTCTTCTCTGAGGATATTTCCGGGACCCTGATGGACTTTGTCCGAAAAGAAGGCGGAGACCTCATCGTAATGCTGGAACGAGAAAGCCCCAATTTCATTCAGCGGCTCTGGCGCCAGGATACAGTGAAAAAGGTGAAAATGCAGCTGGAGCGACCCCTGCTTAGTTTCCACAAGAAAAACCTCACCCAGGATTAAGTCAATTTCGGCAAGTTAAGGTCAAAGGAGGAACTGACTAATATCATTTGTTTCTTCCTCAATCGGACCTACATTTAGTCATAACCCCATTTTTATGGAATCCCTGATCAACCAGAACATAGTGACCCTGGACATTACCCAATCCCTCTGGGACCGGGTATTTACTGTGGCGCCTTTAGTGATCGTAGGCACCCGTGAAGGAGAATCCTTTGATCTGGCCCCCAAACACATGGTCACTCCTTTGGGCTTTGGCAATTATTTTGGCTTTGTCTGTACCCCCAGGCATTCCACTTACCACAATGTAAAGGAAACCGGAGAATTCACGGTTAGTTTTCCGAAACCCTGGCAGGTAATCCATACTTCGTTGAGCGCCAGCTCTAGGACAGGTTGCGAGGATAAGGCTGAAGATGTTTTAAAGGCATTATCTGTGGTCCAGGCAACAACTGTGAACGCCCCGGCCATTGCCAGCGCCTATTTGTATCTGGAATGCGAACTCCACAAAATCATCGATGGTTTTGATGACTACAGCCTGATCACAGGCAGCGTCAAAGCGGCGCACGTAGACAAAAACTATTTAATAATATCCGAGGGAGATGAAGGTGAACAATTAACGGAAAATCCCTTGCTGGGTTATATAGCCCCTGGCAGGTTCGCCCAGATATCAAAAACCTA
>CBDTYM010000152.1:0-5556 GCA_965364605.1 uncultured Muriicola sp. | reverse complement strand
CCCCTGTTCTTCAAAGTATCGATAAACGGTATTCTCTTTTGGATATCCTGACTTCACAATGCCATTAATCTCCCTTTGATTGTTGATTGGCTAAAATTCCCACATGCATTGGGTTTGGATCATAGCTTTGTAGTTACTAACTCGATTAAAATAGCGTATGAAGACACTATTACTCATGAAGGAGATATACCTGGAGGCTTTCAGGGCGCTGGAGAATTTTTTTGTAAGGCGGTTTTTTAAAATCTTCGCCTGGTTCAGTTTTATCATGTTCCTGGTGGTGGTCTACGCCTTTGTCTTCCGCCTGGTGACGGGTTTTCCCTTCGATTAACAACAATTGCTAATTTCAAAGTGACCCCATGCGGAAAAAGTTTGATCTGATCGACCTGTTCATCCTGGTGGGATGTGTGTTCATCTCTTTTATGGTGTTCCTGATCATCCAGGCTTTTCCGTCCCTTTAGGCGGGGTTAACCAACCGTTTTCAATATTCCAAACAGGCCGTGTACTAAGGTGCACGGCCTTTTCTTTTTGCATATCTATTTTTTAACATGGAAAAAATCCAAATAAATGGAAATATTCCATATTTTAGCTATCCTTTTTCGACGGTATGCAGAAGACGATTTTACACCTGGACCTCGACACCTTTTTCGTGTCCGTGGAGCGGCTCATCAACAGCGAGCTGAAGAACAAACCCATCCTGGTAGGCAGCACCAGTGACCGGGGCGTGGTGGCCGCCTGCAGTTACGAGACCCGGGGCTTCGGGGTGCACTCCGGCATGCCCATGAAAATGGCCCGGGAGCTCTGCCCCGAGGCTGTGGTCATCCGTGGCAATGCCGGGACCTATAGCAAACATTCAGATCTGGTGACCGAGATCATCAAAGAGAAGGTCCCTGTCTTCGAAAAATCCAGCATTGACGAATTCTATGCAGACCTCTCGGGCATGGACCGTTTCTTTGGGTGCTACCGCTATGCCTCCGAACTGCGAAGGACCATCATGAAGGAAACCGGCCTGCCCATTTCCTTTGGCCTGTCTGTGAATAAGGTGGTCTCTAAGGTGGCGACCAACGAGGCCAAGCCCAACAACCAGCTCAAGGTGGACTTTGGCTATGAAAAGCCTTTCCTGGCCCCCCTTTCCATCAAAAAGATCCCCATGGTGGGCGACAAAACCTACCAGACCCTGCGTAACCTGGGGCTCAGGCAGGTAAGGACCATTCAGGAAATGCCCGTCGATGTGATGCAGCGTGTACTGGGGGCCAACGGGAAGGTGATCTGGAAACGGGCTAACGGGGTGGATAACACCCCCGTGATCCCCTTTTCGGACCGTAAATCCATTTCCACAGAACGCACTTTCGACAGGGATACCATAGACGTGACCAGGCTCAAGGGCATTCTGATCGCCATGACGGAGAACCTGGCTTACCAGCTCAGGCGAGGGGAAAAGCTCACGGCCTGTATCGCGGTGAAGGTACGCTACTCAGATTTCAACACCTATTCCAAACAGATGCGCATCCCCTACACCAGTGCAGACCACATCCTTATCCCCAGGATCCTGGAGCTCTTCAACACCCTTTACAACAGGCGGATGCTGGTCCGCCTTGTAGGCATCAGGTTCAGCCACCTGGTGCCCGGGAATTACCAGATCAACCTGTTCGAGGATACGGAGGAGGCCCTCAATCTCTACGCCGCCATGGACCGGATCCGCGAGCGCTTCGGAGACAAGAGCGTCATCCGCGCCTCGGGCATGGGGGCGAAGACCATCGGGAGGATGGTGAACCCGTTCAATGGGCAACCTCCCATTGTGCTTGCACATCGCAAGCAGTAATTATTGTCTTCCCTTTTCTTTGCCCGTCCAAAGAAAAGGGAGAAAAGAAAGGACGCCTTATCTGAGGAATTTTTAGCTACACAGGGTAGCTAAAACCGGCATCGAAACTTCGCCATCCTGCCTTCGGCAGGACGAGTACCACCGAAGTTTCTCAGCCTATTCTGCAGATAAGGGAAATGAAAAAACTCAGTTGAGACACACACTGAACGATAAACTTTGTTTAAAAAATATCCTTTCTCGTCAGCGAAAGAGACAAGCTCTGTTAAAGATAGCCGAAGCCTTGGAGGCGATCTAGGAGATTGGCTCTGGTTTTAATGTGTGCATTAAAATCGCCTACGAGAAAGTGCCCTTTTCTTTGTTTCATTTCTTTTGGGCAAGCAAAAGAAATGAAAAGAAAAAAAATTATTGTGTATTTAAACTGCCACACATACTACAGCCTTCGCTACGGCACCTTTTCTGAGGTGGCCCTGTTGGAACTCGCCCGGGAGAACGAGGTCGTCCGCCTCGCCCTGACAGATATCAACAACACCTCGGCCTGCCTCAACTTTGTCCGCCGGGCGGCCGACTTTGGCATACAGCCTATCCTGGGGATCGACTTCCGCAACGGGGTGGACGCCTGCTTTGTCGGGATTGCCAGAAACAACGAAGGGTACCGGGAGCTCAATGAATTTTTATCTGACCATCTCCACAGGGAGATAAAGATTCCCAAAAGGGCCCCTGCCTTTGAGCACGCCTATGTGATCTATCCCTTTGAAAAGGTCCTCCTCAACGACCAGTACCATTTCGCAGACCACGAGTACATTGGCATCTCGGTAACGGATCTGAGGCGGCTGCCCTTTTCCAGGCTCGTTGAGTACAGGGACAAGCTAGTGGTATTGCAGCCGGTGACCTTCAGGAACAAACGCGATTTTAACGCCCACCGCCTCCTCCGGGCTATCGACAACAACGTGCTACTGAGCAAGCTGCCCGAGGAAGAACAAGCCTCCCCCGAAGAGAAGATGTTCCCCGTTCGCAACCTGGCCCAGGTCTTTTCGGAATATTCCTTTATCCTGAAGAACACCGAACAACTCATGCGGTCTTGCAGTATCCACTTCGATTTTTCCGCTGAGCGGGAGTCGCAGAACCTGAGCACCTATCTCGGGACCCGGGAGGCAGATGAGGCACTTCTGGAGGAACTCTGCCACAAAGGATTGCCTTACCGCTACCCGGAGGTGGACGACCGCATCCGCAACCGGCTTTCAAAAGAGCTGCAGCTCATCAAGGACAAGGGTTTTGTCTCCTACTTTCTCATCAACTGGGACATTGTCTCCGAGGCCCGAAAACGAGGCTTCTACTATGTGGGGCGGGGAAGCGGTGCCAACAGCATCGTGGCTTACCTGCTGCGGATCACCGATGTGGATCCCATCGAACTCGATCTCTATTTTGAGCGGTTTATCAACCTCTACCGGACCAATCCGCCTGACTTCGATATCGATTTTTCCTGGAAAGACCGGGAAGAGATTACCCAATATATCTTTGACCGCTTTCCGAACGTTGCCCTCCTGGGCACTTACGTCACCTTTAAATCGAGGGGTGTGATTCGGGAGCTCGGCAAGGTCTTCGGCCTGCCCAAGGCGGAGATCGATTTCCTGTGCGAAGGGCATTACAACCCCTCGGAGCTGGATGGGGTCTCCCTCTTGGTCCTCAAATACGGCAACCTGATCAAGGACATGCCCAATTACCTGAGTATCCATGCAGGGGGTATCCTGATCAGCGACAAACCCCTGCACGCCTTCTCGGCCACCCACCTGCCGCCCAAAGGTTTTTCCACTACCCAGTTCGACATGGTCATCGCCGAGGACGTTGGCCTGTATAAATTCGACATCCTGGGCCAGCGGGGTCTGGCCAAGATCAAAGAGACCATAGAAATCCTTGCCGTGAATCGTCCGGAGGAGTATAAGCGCATCGACATACACGACATCAAGACCTTCAAGCAGGATCAAAAGATCAACAGCATGATCCGGTCTGCCCAGTGCATGGGTTGTTTCTACGTGGAATCCCCGGCCATGCGGATGCTGCTCAGGAAGTTGGAAGTAGACACCTATCTGGGATTGGTAGCAGCGAGTTCTATCATCAGACCGGGGGTGGCCCAGAGCGGTATGATGCGGGAGTACATCATGAGGCACCGCAATCCCGGAAGGGCAGAGGAGAAGGGGCACCCTGTTATGCTCGATATCATGCCCGAGACCTACGGGGTGATGGTCTACCAGGAAGATGTGATCAAGGTTGCCCACTATTTTGCGGGCCTTACCCTGGGTGAAGCCGATGTGCTCCGGAGAGGGATGAGCGGGAAATACCGCTCCCGGGAGGAGTTCCAGAAGATCAGGGACAAGTTTGTGGACAACTGCCGAAGGAAGGGGTACGAGGAGTCCCTTATCGAGGAGATATGGCATCAGGTGGCCAGCTTTGCCGGTTATGCCTTTGCCAAGGGGCATTCGGCCTCCTATGCCGTGGAGAGCTACCAGAGCCTGTTTCTGAGGACCTACTACCCCCTGGAATACCTGGTGGCGGTGCTCAACAACGGAGGCGGTTTTTACAGATCGGAATTCTACGTGCACGAGGCGCGGATGCTGGGCGCGGTCATCCATGCCCCCTGCATCAACAGGAGTATGGCTGTGAACTGTATCTACGGCAAGGAGATCTATTTGGGGCTTATGTACCTGAGAGAACTGGAGGCCCGCGTCATGGACCGCATCCTGAAAGAGCGGAAGGCCCACGGCCCGTTCCAGTCCCTGGAAGATTTTCTGGACCGGGTGGTCATCTCCATCGAACAGGTCAGCATCCTGATCCGCATAGACGCCTTCCGGTTTACGGGGATCAACAAGCACGAGCTCCTGTGGGAGGCCCATCTGATGCTCTCTAAGGGGAATGCCATAGAGCACCCTAAACTCTTCCCTCCCGTCCATCAGGATTTTAAGATCCCCCACCTCCACACCACAGACCTGGAGACGGCCTTTACCCAGTTGGAACTCCTGGGATTTTGCCTGTGCAGTCCTTTTTGCCTGCTGAAGGAACCCCCAAAAAATGACCACGGAAGCAGGGACCTGTCCCGGTATGAAGGTCGTTACATCGACATCTACGGTTACCTGGTGACTGTGAAGAACACTAAGACCCATACGGGCAAACGGATGAATTTTGCAACCCTGGTAGACCAGCAGGGGGAGGTATTCGATACGGTACTATTCCCACCAGTAGCGGCCAGGTACCGTTTCAGGGGGCGGGGGATCTATCGTTTTTACGGTAAGGTGGTGAGTGAATTCGGCTTTTTGAGTATAGAGGTGATGAAGATGCAAAAAGAGGACTACATACAGGATCCCCGCTATGCGGAGATGAAGACGGCTGCACAGAACAGGATGAGGACAGGTTCATAGAAGGAAGAAACAAATTCCTGAAAAATGCATGACATCTATATATGGTTTGATTGCTATTTTTCGGTTTTCACAAGCGAGAAGGTGGACGAGATTGCTTTCCTCGTTTTACTCGGAAAACCTCCCAAATAGGGTGGTCTAGCAGGGAAGTGAGTCCGAGCCCTTACGCCAATTTTAGATTTTGATTTTTGTTTTTGGACTTTTCCTAAGTCGGGATTGATTCCTTAACCCGGTTTGGATATCCTGCCTTAGGGATAGTTATTCGGAGAATCGTGATTGAGCCATAAGACTCATTTACAATTTTGTAATGTGTCCCTATAGCAATCAGTA
>CBDTYM010000151.1:0-5669 GCA_965364605.1 uncultured Muriicola sp. | reverse complement strand
TGAAATACTTCGGGAACAAAAGCCTGACCCCCACCTACATGAAGGCGACCATCTATTACAATTATGGTATGCCTTCTCAGAGGAAAGAGGTAAAGGTCTTTAAGCTTCAATTAAAAGATGTGAATCAGGAGTTGTTCAGTATAAACAGTTCTGCGGCTGTTGCAGCCGATTAAATTGCTATGAGCAAATTACACTTGAGTTTCTTTTTGGTCTGGATGCTCTCATCCTGTCTCTACCCTCAGGATGTTTTTGAAGGCTTGGTCGTAGATGCCTTGTCCGGTGAGCCTATACCCTATGTGAACATCGGAGTAGTCGGCAAGGGAATCGGGACCGTAAGCGATGAGGAGGGTAAGTTTTACCTGGAATGGGATTCAGACCGACTCGGACCGGAGGACGTGATCCAATTCTCCTCCCTGGGATACAGTCCGCTTAACATATCCATTGCTGAAAAACGGTCGATAGAACCCCAGACCTCCAAATATTTAATGACGCCAAAACCTGAAGAGTTAAATGAGGTAGTGGTGACCAATGCCGGGACGTTTACCAGTGAAGAACAGCTAGGGTACGAAAGCGGCGATAGAAGAAGCTTTGGATATTGGAAGGACAATATCGCCCTGGGCGGGGAACTGGGCACCGAGATCAAAATCCGGAAAGGACTGCGAAGACTGGATGAATTCTCCTTTGAAGTATGGGGCAACACCTCAGACAGCGTGCTTCTCCGGGTCAATTTTTACAAGGATGACGGAAAACAGGGCTATCCCGGGACTAATATCAACAGAAGCGGGAAGAACATCCTTTTCACGGTCACCCAGAATACCTCTAAAGCGGTAGTTCCTCTATCAGAATACGGTCTTTTTGTACGTGACGATTTTGTGGCCAGCCTAGAGCTGGTAAAGGTATTTGGTACCGGGGAGATCGGACTGATCCTGGCAGCTTCCCCGGACGGGTATTCCCATTCCTATAGAAAATATGCCAGCAAGGACGAATGGAGGAAATTGAAAAATTCGGCCATGGCCTATCGGCTGAAAACCACTGTCTATACGGAGAAGCCAACTCGGGCCCAACTAAAAAAAATAAAGAAGAATGAAGCGCGGCCTGCTATTTCAGGCTATGTTTTCAATGGGATGAACCCCTTGCCCGGAGTGGAAATTAAAAATCTGAATACGGGATTTGATACTACGACCAACGAAAAAGGACATTATCAGATCAATGCCGCCAGGGGGGACCTCCTAAATATCTCAGCAACAGGGATGAAATCTCTTACTATTGAGGTCTTGGAGAAAAGGTTTGTCAATATTAAGCTGGAAAGGTCATGATTTGCAGCTTTAAACCTGTAGCACCCCCATATTGAAATCCTTTTCAACAGGGGCGTGATTTGCGGCCTCTATCCCCATCGAAATCCACTGGCGGGTATCCAGAGGATCTATGATGGCATCCGTCCAAAGCCTTGCCGCCGCGTAATAGGGAGATATCTGGCTGTCATACCGCTCCTTGATCTCGTTGTATAGTTCTTTCTCCTTTTCAGCCGTGATTTTTTCCCCTTTCTTTTTCAGGGAGGCGGTCTCTATTTGCAGCAGCACCTTGGCGGCGGAATTACCGCTCATCACGGCCAGTTCCGCACTGGGCCAGGCAACGATCAGCCGGGGGTCATAGGCCTTGCCGCACATGGCGTAATTCCCGGCCCCATAGCTGTTCCCGACTATCACGGTAAATTTTGGCACCACGGAATTGCTCACCGCATTCACCATTTTTGCCCCGTCCTTGATGATCCCTCCGTGTTCGCTTTTGCTGCCCACCATAAAACCCGTGACATCTTGTAGGAAGACCAGGGGGATCTTTTTCTGATTGCAGTTTGCGATAAATCGGGTGGCTTTATCAGCCGAATCGGAATAGATCACCCCTCCGAAACGCATTTCCCCTTTCTTGGTCTTGACCACCTTTCTCTGGTTGGCCACTATCCCCACGGCCCAGCCGTCTATCCGGGCATATCCGGTAAGCAGGGTCTTTCCGTAACCCTCTTTGTATTGTTCAAATTCACTGTTGTCCACCAGCCTCTTGATGATCTCTAGCATGTCGTATTGGTCGGAGCGTGATTTGGGAAGGATGCCGAAAATATCGTCTTCCTTCTCTTTGGGACGCCTGGGTTTTGCTCGGTTATATCCGGCTGATTGGTTCGCCCCCATTTTGTCGAGCAGGTTCCTGATGGTATCCAGGGCGTGTTTGTCGTCCTTGGCCTTGTAGTCGGTCACCCCGCTGATCTCGCAGTGGGTAGTGGCTCCACCCAGGGTCTCGTTGTCGATATCCTCCCCGATGGCTGCCTTGACCAGGTAACTCCCCGCCAGGAAGATACTTCCGGTCTTTTCTACGATCAGGGCTTCGTCGCTCATAATGGGAAGGTAGGCACCTCCTGCGACGCAACTGCCCATTACAGCAGCGATCTGCGGAATCCCCATGCTGCTCATTACCGCGTTATTCCTGAATATTCGCCCAAAGTGTTCCTTATCCGGGAAGATCTGTTCCTGCATCGGGAGATACACCCCTGCGCTGTCTACCAGATAGACGATAGGGAGGCGGTTCTCTATGGCGATTTCCTGTGCCCTTAGATTCTTTTTTCCTGTGATCGGAAACCAGGCCCCTGCCTTAACGGTCGCATCATTGGCTACCACGATACATTGCCTTCCTTTGATATACCCGATCATGACCACCACCCCTCCGGATGGACAACCCCCGTGCTCAGGATACATGTCCTGCCCTGCCAGGGCCCCGATCTCAATGCGCTTGGAATCCGTGTCCAGCAGATAATCGATCCGTTCGCGAGCGGTCATTTTCCCCTGGGCGTGGTGCTTTTCGATACGCGATTTTCCTCCCCCTAGGGCAATTTTCGCCAGTGTTTTCTGTAGTTGTGATCTTTGTAATTTGTTGTGGTCTTCGTTGATATTGAAGCTGAGATCCATAAGGACGGGCGTGTTTTTTTCGAAGCCTAAAGATAAGGAGTTATATTCATTAACTTTGTCAAAAATTCATGCGATATATGGCAGATAGCATAGGTTGGGGGATCATCGGGCTGGGAAATATAGCCGAAAAATTCGCCAAGGATCTCTCTCTGGTTCACGATGCCGCACTCATGGGAGTGGCCTCGAGATCCATGGTCAAAGCCAGAAAATTCAAGGAAGAGTTTAAGGTGCCTTATGCCTTTGACAACTACGATGCACTACTCGAGTGTGAGGAGGTGGAGGTGGTCTATATCGCCCTGCCGCATACAGAGCATCAGGTATGGAGTATCAAGGCGATGGAGAAGGGCAAGCATGTATTGTGTGAAAAACCGGCAGGTATTGATCTGAAACAGGTGCAGAGCATGGTCGATGCCTCCCGAAAGAACGGGGTGTTTTTTATGGAGGCTCTCTGGAGCCGTTTCAATCCGTCCATCCAAAAAATAAAGGACAGTATTGCAGCGGGGGAAGTAGGGGAGATCGCCTACCTGCATGCAGATTTTGCATTTTTTGGCCTGGATCGGGATCCCGGGGGGCGACTGCTCAACCCGGCTCTTGCCGGAGGTTCCTTGCTCGATATTGGTATCTATCCTGTTTTTCTGGCCTACCTTATTCTGGGGATGCCCGAGAAGATAGAGGCGAATGCCAAGTTCCTGGAATCCGGCACGGAGGTGCAGATCGCCATCACCTTCACCTATCCCAGGGCTCATGCCCTGTTGTTCAGCAGTCTGGGAACGAACAGCCCGATGACTGCTACCATTTCCGGAACGGACGGGACTTTTGTGATTCACCCCAGGTGGCATGAAGCTGAATCTTTTTCAATCATCAATGACGGAAAGGAAGAGATTTTCGAGATCCCCAAGGTAGGTAAAGGCTATACCTATGAGATCGAAGAAGTGCATCGCTGTCTTTCGGAGTCCCGTTTGGAGAGCGCTCTCTGGTCGCATCAGAACAGCCTGGATCTGATCACACTGCTCGACGAGATTCGGGAAATCGAGGGAATACAATTTCCTTTCGAAGGATAATCAGACTGTGAACAGATCTTTTCCTTTATTTTACGATATTTGGTAGTCTAAACTAACTCAAATGGGAATGAATAAAAATACAGTGCTGGCCTGGGCTACATTTATAATGATCTTTGTCGGTTTTGGATTGATCGGGTTGGGCGCATTTCGTTATGACGACGTCGCAGGCTGGGGATTCGCTTCGGTCGGCATCGGTTTCTTTGCTATCGCCTGGGTATTCAATGCCCTGAAAGGAAGGGTATAGCCCGGCTCTTAAATAATCGCTTTTCCAAAACTGTTAACTCTTATTTTTCCGCTCCATGTCAGACGATAAAAAGGTCATCTTTTCCATGGCCGGGGTCACCAAGACCTACAAAAATGCCAATACTCCTGTACTTAAGAATATCTATCTCAGTTTTTTCTACGGGGCCAAGATCGGTATCCTGGGTCTGAATGGCTCAGGGAAATCTACCTTGTTGAGGATCATCGCCGGGGAAGACAAGAACTACCAGGGTGACGTGGTTTTCTCACCAGGGTATGAGGTGGGCTACCTGGAGCAGGAACCCAAACTCGACGATTCTAAGACCGTCCTGGAGATAGTCAAGGAAGGGGTGGCTGAGACCGTCGCCATCCTGGATGAATACAATAAGATCAATGACATGTTCGGCCTTCCCGAAGTTTATGAGGATGCTGACAAGATGCAGAAGCTGATGGACAAGCAGGCAGCTCTGCAGGACAAGATCGACGCAGCCAATGCCTGGGAACTCGACACCAAGCTGGAGATCGCCATGGATGCGCTCAGGACACCTGAAGCTGACAAGAAGATCAGCGTTCTTTCCGGAGGAGAGCGGAGAAGGGTGGCATTGTGCCGACTTCTTTTACAGGAACCGGATATCCTGTTGTTGGATGAGCCGACCAACCATCTGGACGCTGAATCCGTTCACTGGCTGGAGCACCATCTGGCTACCTACAAAGGCACAGTGATCGCTGTAACCCACGACCGGTACTTTCTGGACAATGTGGCGGGTTGGATCCTGGAACTGGACAGGGGGGAGGGTATTCCCTGGAAAGGGAATTACAGCAGCTGGCTCGACCAGAAATCGAAACGCCTGGCCCAGGAGGCCAAGCAGGCGTCCAAGCGCCAAAAGACCCTGGAGCGCGAGCTCGAATGGGTCAGGCAGGGCGCAAAAGGCCGGCAAACCAAACAAAAGGCACGTCTTAACAACTACGACAAGCTATTGAGCCAGGATCAAAAACAACTGGACGAAAAACTGGAGATCTATATTCCCAACGGGCCCAGGCTCGGCACCAATGTGATAGAAGCCATAGGAGTAAGTAAGGCCTATGACGACAAACTCCTTTATGAAGACCTCAATTTTAAACTGCCACAGGCAGGGATCGTGGGGATCATCGGGCCTAACGGTGCGGGGAAGACCACCATCTTTAAAATGATCATGGGGGAGATCGAACCGGACAAGGGGGAATTCAAAGTAGGGGAGACCGCAAAACTCGCCTATGTAGATCAGAGCCATTCCAATATAGACCCCGATAAGACCATTTGGGAAAATTTCAGCGGGGGACAGGAGCTGATACTGATGGGTGGCAGGCAGGTCAATTCCCGGGCCTACCTCAGTCGCTTTAATTTCTCAGGCAGCGAACAGAACAAAAAGGTGAA
>CBDTYM010000150.1:0-5703 GCA_965364605.1 uncultured Muriicola sp. | reverse complement strand
ATGTATTAGGCTGCTTCGGATAAAATTTTAAACACGATTGGTCTTCGTAAAAAGAGTAACAAAAATTTAAGGAGATCACCTTCACTTCAGATATTCAACAGATCAAAGACTGAAATTTGTTCTAAAAATACATATTCCCGGGCTTAGCAAAAAAAAGGGGTGAATTTCATTCACCCCTATATAATTAGTAGAATTGAAGCTAAAGAATCACATCCTACTGATATTTGAAGTACATAGCCCAGCTGTTTCCAGGGAATCCGCAACCTTCTGCCCAAACTGTTTCCTCACATTCATTACAATCCAGTGGGAAAGGTATAATCAAAGGTTGAATATTGTCTTTTTTAAGAACAAGACCAATATATTCACCGCATCCAGGAACGAAGTCGTTGTTCTCTAATGCCATAGCTGCGATCGCCTCAGCGTTCTCAACAGAATAAGTGCCCAGGGTATTTAAGCCTGGCTGATCGTCTTCTATTGGATCTAGTAATAACCAAATAGCGTATTGAATATCACCAAAGGTATAGAGGCCTGTGAAATCCTGGTTCAGAACCCAGTTAACAGCATTTATATTACCGGTGTTCTCAATTCCATCGGGTAAAGATTCCGTGGACACATAGACCATCATATCTTCATAACAGCTATTTTGGTTTATAAATGCATCGTTGTCCACACAATAAGAGCCAAAGTCACCTGTAAGGACACCTCCGTCTACAGTAATTGAGATATAGGCATCGGGACCAAATCCGTTTCCGCAGAAATCAACCGTTTCAGGCAAACTGGCCAGAATGGTCTCTGGTGAATTGGATGAACACTCTACCACACCGTGTACAGCAAGCCACGGACCCTTATTAGGTACGGTCACTGAGTACTCCTGGGTGCATTCAACATCGTCGTTGGAATATTCAAAATTTCCAATTTTCGGATTTCCAGATTTATTGATCGCGAAATTTTCTGGATGATCAGCGACATCGACATGAGCTTCTGTTAAACAGTAATCAGCTTCTGAGACATTATAAGTGATAATGTAGTTATCACCGTCCAAAGTAACAGAAACACTTCCCACGACCATGTTCTGGCCTGCGATCAAGTCTCGCTCAGCTCCTGTACAGCCATCCATGTCAAATGCAACCACAGATTTGGAAGCCTTTCCATTAACAGCATCCAATTCTTGTCCGTCATATTGTTCTACTTCACAGGAAAATAGAAGGAGTGAAGCAATAAATAAAAATGAGAGTAATTTTTTCATATTAAAAAGTTTTTGGAGTTGAAGTTGGTATAAAATTGATCTATATAGTTTATTCTCAAAATGATATTGGTCATTTTAAGCCCATTTATTCAAATAAAAATAGAGTAAAAAGCTATTTAAAGATATTTCCAGCAGCATTTTTTCGTTGAAGATTCAAATAGTCTGGATTATCGGAATTGATGGAGAGCTTTCTGCAATAAAATTAGCTATGGTGGATCAGAGAATTAACTAGCCTATTGATTTTTAGTTAACTATTCAACATCACCGGCATGACCAGCATGGTGACATGCTCCCCTTCATCCAGGCCGTCGACGGGGGTGAGGATACCGGCACGGTTAGGCAGGCTGAGTTCCAGTGACACTTCATCTGATGAAAGGTTGCCCAACATTTCTATGAGGAAGCGGGAGTTAAAGCCGATCTGCATATCGTCGCCCTGGTACGAGCAGGTGAGGCGTTCTTCGGCCTTGTTGCTGTAGTCAATATCCTCAGCAGAGATATTGAGCTCGGCACCGGCGATCCTCAGGCGGATCTGGTGGGTGGTCCTGTTGGAGAAGATAGACACCCTGCGAACAGAACTCAGGAAATGGTTGCGGGATATGATCAGCTTGTTGGGGTTTTCCTTGGGGATCACAGCCTCGTAATTAGGATACTTCCCATCGATAAGTCGGCAGATCAGTTCCACGTTGTCAAAACTGAATTTGGCATTGCTATCGTTGTACTCGATCTTCACCTCCTCTTCACTGCCCGCCAGGATTCCTTTCAGCAGGTTCAGGGGTTTTTTAGGCATGATGAATTCCGCCACTTCGGAGGCCTTTACATCCGTGCGCCTGTACTTTACCAACTTATGGGCATCGGTGGCCACGAACGTCAGGTTCTCGGAAGAGAATTGAAAAAACACCCCGCTCATCACCGGGCGCAGGTCGTCATTGCCGGCGGCGAATATGGTCTTGGTAATGGCGGTTGCCAGAATGTCACCCATGATATTCGTCGAGCTTGGATTACCCAGTTCCACGGCCTTGGGGAATTCAGCCCCGTCGGCATAGGCCAGGGCGTACTTCCCGTAATTGGAACTGATTTCCACGGTATGGTTGTCCTCCACCACAAAGGTGAGGGGTTGTTCCGGGAAGGTCTTAAGGGTATCCAACAGGAGTCTCGCAGGGACAGCAATGGTTCCCTCGTTATCGGATTCCACCTCCAGCACAGCGCTCATGGTGGTTTCAAGGTCTGAGGCAGAGACCGTCAGCTTCCGCTTTTCCAGCTCAAAGAGAAAATTATCGAGGATAGGAAGGGTATTACTGCTGTTGATCACCCCACCCAATACTTGTAACTGCTTTAAAAGATATGTACTCGAAACTATGAACTTCACTCGTCTTGATTTTTGGTTGCAGGAAGATCGATGGTTCTTTTTCAAGTTCCCTGATGGATAGAACCCATCTTCCTTTCAGGCCTTTTCCTAAGAAAAATCCCTGTATGAGAATTCAAACAAATATATTCTAATTGGAGTTTTCCTTAAAACTTACTTATCAACACCTACTTGCGGTATTTTTGCCTTCTTTGATAGAGGAAGAAGAACGTAACGGCCAGTGCGTATAATAGAGGAACCCCAATAGTAATCAACTGCCAGCGACTTTTTTGATCGGCGATCTTTGCAGGGTCCAGCATAGGTACCACCACCTTTCTGCTTCTAATGTTTATAAGTCCGGTATCATCCAGGAGGTAATTCACGGCATTGACCAGGAATTCCTTATTCCCAAAATAGTTATTGGTCCATTTGTCGTACCCCAGTTCCAGTGGTCTTCCATTTCTGAGCTGATTGGCGATCAGATCCCCGTCTGATATGACGATCATCTTGTTTTCCGGTCCTTCCTCTCTGGCACCCTCCAGTGTGAATGGTTTGATACGATTTTTATAGGCCGAGCTGAAGTTTCCCTCCAGGAGGACGGCAAGGGGATAGTTCCCCTCTGTAAAGGACTCCCTGTCGGGAGGGTTATTCAAGAGGTCGAAGCTGATCTTCCTTGGTACAGACACCTTTTTTGACAGGGGTGAGCTTCTCAAAAGAATGCTTTTTCTCAGACTATTCCCCAGGGTATCTATGGAACTCGCAAATTGAAAACGCAGGGCTTCCAGATTGGTATTTGTAGGATGGTCATTCCCTGAAAATACCATGGGGTAATAGAGCCAGGGCAGGGGGTTATATTCCGAAGCATTGCCCTCTCCGCTGGCGAGGACGATCTGCGCACAGTACAGGTCCTCGATCAGGTCGGCATTTAGCCTTACACCATATTTGAAGAAGAAATCATTCAGGTTCAGGTCCCGGGGTAGGGCTATTGCTTCTCCCTCCTGGTTGAACAGGCTGTCCAGTTCCATGGCCACGGGGTCTATCAGCCATAAGGAACGGCCGCCGTTTACAATATACTGGTCCAAAATATACTTTTCCTCCTCAGTGAAGGGCTGGGTGGGTTTGGCAACTACTGCCAGGTCGAAGGAATTTAGCTGCTCGAGCACTCCATAAGGATTCTCAACCACCGAATCCAGGGTGATCGCACCTATGTTGTAATACTCTCTGAGGGAGGTCAGGATATCCGCAAGGTAAAGGTCCGGGAGTTCACCATTGCCCTTGATCACTGCGATCCGCCTTTTCTCTTTGGAGGCCAGTTTGGTAAAGGCATCTGCAAAGGCGTATTCCAGATTTTGTACCGAATTGTTGACCCGTGCTTCGGTGTCGGCACCCAATTTGTTTTTGAGCAGGGGAACTCTGACAGTGCGGTCACCATAGGTGACCATAGCCCAGGGAAAAACCAGTTCCTGGGATACTTTTCCATCCTCTTCCGTGGTCACGTTCGCCGGGGTGAGTCCGATCCGCTGCAATTGTGCAATGGTTGCCTCCGCCAGGGAAGGATCTTCCAGGGGATCCTCGAAGCTAAACTTGATCTTAGGATTTGCATTGGCAAAATTTTCCAGGAGTTGTTCAGTTTCTACTTTTAACCGCTGGAATTCCGGGGGGAGTTTCCCTGCGAGCAGAACATCGACAATTACCGGGGTTGTGAGCTGTTCCAGGACCTGCTCGCTCGCTTCGGAAAGCGTGAAGCGCCTGTCCTCCGTCAGATCAAATCTCAGGTAGATAAAAGATGCAAGTCCGTTTAACAGGATAAACAGGACAAGGGCAATACCGATGTGTTTTAACTCCTTCTTCACCTTATACTCGTTTGCTTAGACGAACCACTGTCAGAAAAATAAAAAAGAGTGATACCGAAAGGAAATACACCACATCACGGGTATCGATAACTCCTCTCCCCATACGTTCGTAATGAGCTCGGGCACCGAGATTTTCTACAAAGAGTGCCAGGGAACCGTCTGCCAGTAATCCTGATATCGAATCAAAGCCGAGGTAGATAACAATGGATAATACGATGGCCGTGAGAAAGGCCACGATTTGATTCTCGGAGAGGGTGGATGCAAAAAGACCGATGGCCGTATAGGCAAACAACAGCAATGTCATCCCTGAATAAGCTCCAATTACCAGTCCGAGATCGAAATTTCCAATATCAGTTCCCAAGGCTGAGATCGCCCAGACATATACTACGGTGGGAAGGATGGCAATACCCCCCAAGATCACCACACCAAAAAATTTACCAAACACCAATTGCCAAGGCGATAAGGGTTTCATCAGGAGGAGTTCCAGGGTGCCCAATTTCTTTTCTTCAGAAAAACTCCTCATGGTCAGGGCCGGGATAAGTACAAGAAAAATAAAAGGTGACAGGGTAAAAAAAGCTGACAGGTCGGCAAAACCGTAATCAAATACATTATAAGGCCCCCTGAAGACCCATAACACAAGACCATTGATCAAAAGGAAGAGAATCAGAGATAAAGGTCCGGTTGCGGATGTAAAAAAAGAGGTAATCTCTCTCTTGAAGATCGCTAACATGAAAATTAGTTTAACGGGTGTACTTTTTGTACACTCCAGGCTTTTGCCTTGTTATCAAAAAGGACCTTGGTTCTGGACCATACCCCTTTAAAAAAATCGGATTGCCTGTAGGACTCCAGATCCTGCTCTGAATCCCATTGACTGTATGTGAAAAAGGTAGCGGGATCAGATACGTCCTGATACAACTCTAATAAAGAACATCCCGGAAAATTTTTTATGGTATCCCTGGTCTCTTCAAAAATGCGCTCAAAACTACTAATATTTTCCTTTTTGAACTGGAGTTTTACGATGCGTATGATCATTCACATGAAGTTTATAGTTACGGTATCCCGGTAATCGAGACCCAAGAGGGAAGAGGCACTGCCAACGGTATTGGGATCACTTTTATAGATGGCGAGTTCTATATAATTTGAGGAATTAAACAGAGCCAGAAGGTCGCCCGGACCCTTCCGCTGATTCTTATCGAGGGTAAAATCTATGATATCGCTGTAATTGTTTTCAATACGGGTGATTTTTTTATTCCTCGCCAGCA
>CBDTYM010000149.1:0-5789 GCA_965364605.1 uncultured Muriicola sp. | reverse complement strand
CCCTTTGCCAGGGCCTCCTCGGAGATGTCGACCAGTGATACTTTAAATTGATGTTGGGCGAAGACGTGGGCAATGCCGTTGCCCATAGTTCCCGCCCCGATAACGGTAATATTTTTGATCATTTCTGAGTTTTTGTTCTATTCGTTTAAAATGCATCGATCACCCGGAGGGCTACCCTCAGGGCCCTTGTCCCGTCTTCCAGTGTCACTTCAGGCGTCTTGTCATTCTCAATGGCATCGGCAAAGGTCTCCAGTTCGTCCAGGATGGCATTGTTGCCCCTGATCTCGGGATTTTCGAAGTAGATCTGTTTTTTGACCCCTTCGGCATTCTGCAAGACCATATCAAATTCACCCGGATTCTCAGGCGCATCTTTCATGCGAACTACCTCGACCTTTTTCTCAAGGAAATCAACGGAAATATAGGCATCTCTCTGGAAGAAACGGGATTTCCTCATGTTCTTTAGGGAGATACGGCTGGCAGTGAGGTTGGCCACGCAACCATTTTCGAATTCTATCCGTGCGTTGGCAATGTCAGGCGAATTACTGATCACGGAAACCCCACTGGCATGGATGTCTTTGACTTCGGAAGGGACCACGCTCAAAATAGCATCTATGTCGTGTATCATGAGGTCGAGTACCACGGGTACATCCGTTCCCCTGGGATTGAACTCGGCCAGCCTGTGGGTCTCGATGAACATAGGGTTTTGGATGGTATCTCGCACCGCTGTAAATGCCGGGTTAAACCGCTCTACGTGCCCCACCTGACCCTTCACGCCGTGTTTCTTTTCCAGTGAGATAAGAGTTTCGGCCTCTTCCAGCGTTTTGGTGATCGGCTTTTCCAGGAATACGTGTTTTCCCTTTTCCATAGCTTTTTTTGCACATTCGAAATGGGAGAGGGTGGGAGTGACGATGTCCACCACATCCACAGCATCGATCAGGGAGTTGATATTGTCGTAATAGGGATAGCCGAATTCAGCCTCGACCTTTTTGCCGTGGATGGCGTCGGCGTCGTAAAAACCGACCAGGTTGTATTTCGAAGATTCATTCAGTAACCTGAGATGTATTTTCCCGAGATGTCCGGCACCCAAAACGCCCACATTCAGCATAGTCCAAAATTTTGTCAAAAATACGGAGATTAATCCTAAATCGACCCAATGAGAAAAATGGAATTGTGGTAACTTTACGCGGTAAGGAATCAGATACATTAAGCAGACAATTATTGAAAGACACCTTCAAACACAAAGGGATGCGGAATAAACTGGCCGACCTGGTCGCTGCCAAAGGCATAGAGGACAAAAATGTTCTGGGGGCCATACGGAGTATTCCGAGGCACCTTTTCATGGACAGCAGCTTTGAAGACCATGCCTATCAGGACAAGCCGTTTCCCATTGCCGCAGATCAGACCATATCCCAGCCCTACACTGTCGCCTTTCAGACCGAGCTTTTGGATGTGAAAGCAGGTCATAAGGTCCTTGAAATCGGAACCGGAAGCGGGTACCAGACAGCCGTGCTTCTACATCTGAAGGCCAGGGTCTATACTATTGAAAGACAGTTGGAGCTCTATAAAAAGACGAATATCTTCTTTAGAAAGATGGGGTATAGGCCTAAAAAATTTGTCTTTGGGGATGGATATAAAGGACTGCCTGATCACGCTCCTTTTGATCGTATTATCGTAACTGCCGGTGCACCTGATGTGCCCAAAAAACTACTATCTCAACTTGCGATCGGGGGTAAGATGGTCATTCCGGTAGGGGAAACAGACCAGGTGATGATGCGTATCACGCGAAAGTCTGAAACGGAGTTCGAGCGGGAAACCTTTGGAAATTTCAGGTTCGTACCCCTTCTCGAGGACAAGAATTAGAACTGAACCCCTATGTTGAACCCACGCTCGGTAACTCCCTGAAAATGGTTCCACACATAGCCTACCCTTAAAAAGCGAAACTTATCAATGCCCAGATTTCCAAGAGATATGCCAAATTCGGTATAGAGGGAATTGTTGGTGGTCGATAGGAATTTACCGCTCAGGATCAAATTGGAGTTCAACTTGTTGAGCAATGGGATCCGGTTCATAATAAAGCCTTTAAAATTGTGTTCAAGGTGACCCTCCAGGTATTCCTTATTCGTGCTGAAATTATAGTAGGGGAGAAGGAAAAAGCTGTCCTGGTAATTGCCCCGGGTAACCCGTGTCCTGTTTCCGTTAAAATGCTGAAAATCAGCAAAAGAAATGTCATTGGCATTTATAAATGCACCTACCCTTAGATTATAAGCAAATCGCCCTTTATCTGCAATGGGGAATTCCTGGGTCAGCCTCACCTTGAACTGGTCGAAATGATTTCCCGAATCACTGCTCGCAAAGCCTTTTTCGTACCCCAAATACAGGGTGGGGTAACGATCTTCTGAAAATGAGAACCGTCTGTCCGGATAGTTTACGTATTTCTGACCGAAACGGATACGGGAGTTGACCGACAATTTCCAGATGTTGTGCGGTTCTATGATGCCATTTGCAAAATCATCGGGAGCCAGGGGATTGTTGGACGTGTACGTTTGGTCATCGTCGTCGATTAGAACGTAGTCTGTGGTATTGAAAAGGGAATTCCTGTCCTCATAGGCGAGGTCGAGGAAGAGGTAGAACCCATTGAATAGTTCCTGAGAATAATAGAGGTCGACAAAGGTCAGGTCGAAGAACTTGGCCAGGTTGTTCTCGAAGAATAAGGAGGCGATGCTGTTACCCAAAGGGGCTATAGGGTTATTGCGATTGATCTGTATGGCCTCATTACCCCCTGACAAACGGATGTAGGGACGGGAAAAATTGTTGAAACGATAGGAGATAGATGCTTTAGGCCTCAATTTTTTGTCGGACAGGCCATAGTTGACTTCGGTGTCCACGGCAAAACGAGTGCCTTTCTCTTCATTTATTTTGAGATAATCCAGGCCAAAAGTCCCCTGCCATCCCTGCACAGTGTTAAAGGCGAGATTGGCGATCGGCGTGGTAAAAGTGATGGTTTTTCCCTTAAAAGTATTCCTGTAGGTGTAACCGAAGAAAAGGGAGCCGAGGTTAAACCGGTTCCGCCGGGCATCGACCGAGTCTAGATACTGCTGCGACTCTCGAATCACTTGTATGCTGTCTTTAAAGGAATAGTCGGTAACCTCCTCGAAGGTGAGGGGCACGGGCCTGACAGTTCCCCAGTACAGGGAATCCTTCTGATTGGCATTCTCTTGGAAAGATAAAACCTCGTTGGTAAAGTCGTTCTCTGAAAAGGAAGGGTTTAGATTGTAGTCCCGGTATCCGGCGGTAAAAGTACCGCTCCCTTTGATGCCAAAAAGCCCGTATTTGAAATCGATACTCTGGAGTACCTTAACCCATGCATTGTCTTCCTTTGAATAGTTAAAGCTCTGCTTTAGACGGATCGTATCTACCGGCAGGATCTGGGCCTGTTCCCCGGTAACGGTTAGGTCCAGGGCATAAATTGCCCAGGCGTTTTCAACGATGTAGATGGTACCCTGGAATACATTGTCTTTAGGTCTTTTGGGGATGACAGCTATTTGATTGATCAAATCGCTGTTTTCGTAAAAGGTGCCCGTCAGTTCGTAGTCATAATAGGAAAAAGCATTATCTGCGATAGGGGAGACCAGCATATTGCCGAATTCAACCGTATTCTCGTAAAAGGAGAAATTGACGTCCGAAGCGTTGTTAAAGCTGAACCCGTTATCATCGCCACTGACCTTAGAGGCGATGATCTTCTCCTTGAAATCCTTCCTGTTCCTGGCGATATTTGAGATCGTCTCGGACAGGTAGATGATACCCGAACGAGTAGAGTCCAGGCCGCCTCCCAGATCCCCTAATTCCTGCCCCAGGATCTTTTCCGGGGCGTCCTCGATCCTGATAAGACCCTTGGAATAGAATTCAGCCGTGTAGGAGGCGATCTCCCCCAGGTGTTGCTTCCGTTTGGCGATGGCATTCCTTATCACTCTGTCGGCAGGATTTTCCCTGGCACTTACGGCGACCTCGGGCAGTTGGATGTTCTCTTCTTTCATAACTACTGAAAGATCGTAAGGCAGGGTCTGAATCTCGAGATTCTGCATCTGGGTTTTATACCCCAGGTATTTAAAGACCAGGTTGTATGTACCGGGTCGTTCCAGATCGATCTGGTAAAGGCCGTTGTCATTGGTAGTTGTTCCGTTCAGACTGCCTTCGAAGTAAATGTTGACAAAAGGAAGTGGCTCGCCTTTCTCATTGGTCACCTGACCGCTGATCTGCCCCTGCAGTGCGCTGAAAAAGCCCATTCCGGGCAGCAGGGTAAGGTAAAACAATATCCTGATCCCCCTTTTTCCGAAAAGTAAAGATTGGATTAGAATAAGGGGGTGTAATGCGATCTTTACATCAGGCATAACAACTAATTGTTGAAGTCCTTTTTTATTCGCGCTAGTTTGCGCTTGCTTTCCCTTTCCTTGATCGTTTCCCGTTTGTCATAGAGCTTTTTACCCTTGGCCAGCGCGATCTTTAACTTGGCCAGACCCCTGTCATTGATAAAAAGGGTCAGCGGGATGATCGTCAGGCCGCTGGTCTGTACTTCCTTCTGCAGTTTCTTCAGTTCATTTCTGTTGAGTAGCAATTTCCTGGAAGCTTTCGGGTTGTGGTTGAAGTGGGAGGCATGGGAATACTCATCCACTTGCATATTGATGACGAACAATTCCCCTGCAGCATTGAATTCACAAAAACTTTCGGCAATGGAGGCCTTGCCCAGCCTGATGGATTTGATCTCCGTACCAGACAGTACGATGCCGGCGATATAGGTTTCCAGCAATTCGTACTGAAACCTCGCCTTCCTGTTCTTGATCTGGATGTTTTTTTGCATGACCGCACAAAAATAACAACAATTCCCGCAGAAGGGCCTTCATTCTTAATAATATTCCCTGTTTCTTTGCGATATGAAAGTCAGTCATATTCTAAGTCGTGCCATAGTTTTTTGTCTCCTGACCGCAGGGGTATTCTCCTGCAGGGACACCAAAGATCAGCTGAGTGCCCAGCAGATCGTGGACCGGGCCATAGATGCATCCGGGGGAGAACTATACGGGCAGAGTGCATTTCGTTTCAAATTTCGGGAGATGGAGTACGCCCTTCAAAAGAGTAATGGGAGGAAGGTGATGATGC
Organism: uncultured Muriicola sp.; assembly: GCA_965364605.1. Lineage (GTDB taxonomy): Bacteria > Bacteroidota > Bacteroidia > Flavobacteriales > Flavobacteriaceae > Muriicola. Next base: position 638 of record CBDTYM010000149.1, on the reverse strand, counting down.
GAATGAGGGAGACAGACTCGGGCACTGTCACCGATATCTGGGACGGCAGGGACTTTCACCGTGAAGTAGATGGCCAGGCCGTTGCGGTTGCAGACAGTCTGGCCAGGGCGTACAGAAACTCTATCAATTCGGTCCACTATTTCGCCTATCTGCCATACGGTCTGAATGACGCAGCAGTGAACAAGGAGCGACTGGAGGATGAAGCCATTGGGGGGCGTCCCTATTTTAAGATCAAGGTGACCTTCGACCAGGAGGGAGGGGGAGAGGATTTCGAAGATGTGTACGTTTACTGGATAGACAAAAAGACTTACAAGACAGACTACCTGGCCTATGCATTCCATGTAGACGGAGGTGGTCTGCGGTTTCGGGAAGCTTATAATGAGCGATATGTCAACGGCATCCGTTTCGTGGATTATCGCAATTTCAAGCCCAAGGCACCTGCAGAGGTAACCAAATTAGGCTCTTTGTTTGAGTCAGGGAAACTGGAGCTCCTGTCGAATATCCGTCTGGAGGCCGTTGAGGTCAGTCGGGACAGTTACAATTAAAGTGCAGCCTTGTATCGGTGGTCACACCACCGATTTGCTGTACGATAAACAGGCTCCCGTTGTCATCGTCATCCATAGGAGAGTATTTCTCTT
>CBDTYM010000148.1:0-5811 GCA_965364605.1 uncultured Muriicola sp. | reverse complement strand
TTCTCTTTAAAAGGATGCTCGGGTTTAAAATGAAATACTTCGACAATTCTTCCATTGGGGTTCTCGTCACCCGGGCTGTGGCGGATATGCAGCGCATAGGGGAGATCTTTAGCCAGGGCTTTTTTACCATCGTTTCGGACCTTCTGAAAATGCTGGCGGCAGCCAGTATGATGATCTATATGAACTGGCGGCTCGCCCTCCTGGTCTTTGCTATCCTCCCGGTCATCCTCTACGCCACAAGGCTCTTCCAGAAGGCTATGAAGGTAGCATTTATCGAAGTGAGGGCCCAGGTATCCAACCTGAATTCCTTTGTGCAGGAGCGCATCACCGGAATGAAGATCGTTCAGCTCTTTACACGGGAAAAGATAGAAAGTGCCAAATTCCGTGAGATCAATGAAAAACACCAGAATGCGTGGCTGAAGACGGTTTGGTACAACTCCTTCTTTTTCCCGGTCGCGGAGATCGTTACATCTATAGCGATAGGACTCGTGGTATGGTATGGAGGGCTCCGGAATATAACGAACATACAGGTCGACCTGGCAGGGACCATCTTTGCCTTTATCCTCTACATCGAGATGCTCTTCAGGCCGCTCAGGCAGATCGCCGATAAATTCAATACCCTGCAGATGGGGATGGTGGCCGCCAACCGGGTGTTCAAGATCCTGGATACGGACAGCAGGATACAGGACGACGGGGCTTTCGAGAAAAAACCGGTTGCCGGGGATATCAGCTTTCGGGAAGTACGCTTTGGCTACCTTGAGGATGAGGAGGTCCTACACGGGATATCTTTTGAGGTCAAGGCAGGAGAGACGGTGGCCATCGTCGGGGCGACAGGGGCCGGCAAATCCACCATCATCAATCTCCTCAACCGCTTTTACGAGATCAACAGCGGCTCCATCTGTGTGGACGGGACAGATATCAGGGAATATACCCTGTCATCCCTAAGGAAGAACATCGCTATCGTACTGCAGGATGTCTTTCTCTTTGCGGATACCATCGCCAATAATATCACCCTGAAAGACGACACTATCTCGGCGAGAGACATCGAAGAGGCTGCCCAACAGATCGGGGTTCACGAATTCATCACCTCCCTGCCCGGGGGATACGAGTACAACGTCAAGGAAAGGGGTACCATGCTCTCCAGTGGCCAGCGGCAGCTGATCGCCTTCCTCAGGGCATACGTGACCAATCCCAGCATCCTGGTGCTGGACGAGGCCACATCCTCCGTGGACACCTATACCGAACAGCTCATCCAGAAAGCTACAGACAAGATTACCGAAGGCCGAACTTCCATCATTATCGCCCATCGCCTGGCCACGGTAAAGAAAGCAGACAAGATCATCGTTATGGATGCCGGGCAGATCGTGGAGATCGGAACTCACAAGGATCTCCTCAAAACGGAGGGCTACTATTCCAAATTGTACGAGGCCCAGTTCCTGGCCGAGGAGGAGAATGTGGCTTGATTAACTTGAATCTTCCCCATCATTGTTGAGGGGCAAAGTCCTGGACGGTCAGGGTCCCTGTAAGGAACATCACGATATAGAATAGAATGATTATTCCGAAATATCCTATGGCGGTGAGCATGAGGAATACCATGGACCTCAGAATAAGCGCACCCGGGGAGAATCTGTGAATTCGCTGTATGGCATATATACTGTAGGCCACCATAACGAAGAGCATCGGAAAACTAATGGTCATGTAGAGTTCCGGAGCAAAAAGTAAAATCAGCATGGTTGGAAGAAAAATAGCAATACTCCATTGTGCCATGATATAGATAAAGGCGATGATATATTCCGAAAAGAAATAACCCTTTTTGTTAAAAGTGAGATACGCTGCCAGGGCAAATACGGGGATGTACACGAGAAAAAACAAGGACGAATAGTCAAATATGGCTTCGTAGATCTTACCGGCAACTTCCTCCGGAAGATCCCCCCCATAAGAGTTGAACATCTCAGGGGTCATCACCTTCTTCATGATAAAAATGGTAATCCCGGAGAGGGTCAGGGCGACCCCCAGATGGCTGATCGGGTTGAGGTACTTTCGCCTTACACCCTGTACGTACGAATCGATTACCTCCTCTGGTCTGCTAAAAAGTTGGATGAATGTCCTGAAAAAAGTGCTGTCCACATTGAAGACCCGCTCTGTGATGTCATAGGCCAGGTTTCGGAAGGTCAGTCTTTTTACCACCACCTTGGCCCCACAGGCAGGGCAAAACTTATAGTCAGTACGTTGTGGGGTATTACAGTTCTTACAATTCATGTTACTGCAGGTCTTTTTTGATCAGGGTTTCCAGTTCGTTCAGGTCTTTATAGATGATGAATTCCCCGTTCTTGATGTAGGAGATACTCCCCGTTTCCTCACTGATCACCAGGGCCAGGGCATCCGTCTTTTCCGTGATCCCGATGGCAGCCCGGTGCCTGAGGCCAAAACGCAGGGGTATATTGCGTTCCTGTGACAGGGGCAGGATGACGCGGGTGGCGATGATTCGGTTCCCCCTGAGGATAGCCGCCCCGTCGTGCAACGGGCTGTTCTTAAAAAAGATGCTCTCGAGAATAGGCATGTTCACCTCGGCGTTCATACGGTCGCCGGAGGATCTCACAAAATCCAGGGAGTTGCTCCTTTCGATCACCAGAATGGCTCCTGTCCTGCTCTTCGCCATTTTTTCACATGCCTCCAAAACAATTCCCACCCTCAGGTCGGGATCGATGCCGTCCTGTTTGAGAAAACTGAACCGCTTGCCGAAATTCCGTTTGTTGGCCAGGTTGGTGGAGCCCACCATCAACAGGAATTTTCGGATCTCCTGCTGGAAGACCACGATCAGGGCGATAAGGCCCACCTGCATAAAACCACCCACGACGCTGCTGATCATCTTCATTCCCAGCAATTGGGTGAGTTTCCAGAAGGCCCAGATAAAAACGATGCCCAGAAAGATGTTCACCGCTGCCGTTCCGCGGACAAGTTTGTAGATGTAGTAGAGGAGGATGGCGACCAGAAGGATGTCCAGGAAGTCTGTTATCTTGAAATCCAGAAAATTCAGAAAGTCCAATCCGGTCGTTTTTGTAAAATTAGAAAAATACTGGGTTCTCTCCTAGTCATCGGACGGGCTAAGTTTTTCAAAGAGGGAAATGCATTCAACAGCTTCTCGGACATCGTGTACTCTCAGCATAGAGGCTCCTGCCTGCAAGGCGACCACGTGCAGGGCAGTGGTACCATTAAGGGCCTCCGAGGGGGTGATGCCCAGTACCTTATAGATCATGGATTTTCTGCTGAGTCCGGCCAGGACAGGCACCCCGAAGGTGTTGAACAAATCCAGGTTTCTGAGCAGTTCATAATTCTGGGCGATGTTCTTGGCAAACCCAAAACCCGGATCTATGATGAGGTCGTGTATCCCCAGGGCCCTTGCAGTGGCCAGGCGTTCAGAAAAATAAAAGCGGATGTCCCCGATCAGGTCCTCGTAGGTGTTCTTTTCCTTCATGGTTTGAGGATTCCCTTTCATGTGCATCATGATATAGGGGACCCTAGCCCTCGCGACGGTCTCCATCATCGATGGGTCTAAATAGCCTGCAGAAATGTCGTTGATCAGGGCTGCTCCCGCAGAGAGGCACTGGCGGGCCACTTCGCTTCTGAATGTGTCTATGCTGATCAGGATATCGGGAAAGTTTTTGAGCAGCAGTTCCACAACGGGAAGGATGCGTTTTAACTCTTCCCCTTCCGATATATGGTCGGCCCCAGGCCTGGAACTGTAGGCTCCGGCATCGATAAAGCAGGCACCTTCCATAAGCATGCGTTCGGTTTGGGCCAGGATGGTCCTCTCATCCCTGTATCGGCCTCCGTCATAAAACGAATCGGGGGTGAGGTTGAGGATGCCCATCACCCTGGGTCGGGAAAGGTCGATAAGGTGTCCTTTGCAGTTGATGGTCTTCATGAGAAAGTCGCTGGGCTTCTGCGAGAATTCATTTTGCCGATTTAGATTAAACTCCGACCTTTGAGGCCGACGCTATCGCCAGCGAAATGTACGTAAATTAGCAGGATATGCAGCATACTTCTGAACAATACGATGCCATCATAGGGCAGTGCAAGGAATTGTTCGACAAAAAAATGAAGGATTACGGCAGCGCCTGGCGTATCCTCAGGCTGCCATCCCTGACGGACCAGATCTTTATCAAGGCCCAGCGTATCAGGAGCCTGCAGGAAAAGAGTGTCCGCAAGGTGGACGAGGATGAGCGTTCAGAATTCGTCGGTATCATCAACTACGCCATCATGGCGCTGATCCAGCTGGAAAAAGGAGTTGTAGAACAGCCCGATCTCAGTCCTGCCGAGGCATCTGAACTTTACGATCGTTTTGCCTCGGAGGCCAAGAAGCTGATGGAAGACAAGAATCATGACTACGGGGAGGCCTGGAGGGATATGCGGGTAAGCTCCTTAACAGACCTCATTTTGCAAAAACTATTGAGGGTAAAACAGATCGAGGACAACCAGGGGGTAACCCTGGTCAGTGAGGGAATAGGAGCGAATTACCAGGACATCATCAATTACGCGGTCTTTGCCATGATCCACCTGCAGGAAAAAGTCGCCTGATACAACCAAATTCAGTTATGAAGATCATCGTTGCGTTTTCGAGAATTGTTGTCGGGGTCCTTTTCATCCTTTCCGGCCTGATCAAAATGAACGACCCGGTAGGCTTTGCCTTCAAACTGGAAGAGTATTTCAGTCCGGCTGTACTCGATTTGCCCTTCTTCACTCCTTACGCCCTGGCGCTGGCCATATTCCTGGTGATCCTGGAAGTGATCCTGGGTGTACTTCTCCTCCTGGGATTTCAAAAGCGGATCACCCTCTGGAGCCTGCTTGGGATGATTGTATTTTTTACTTTTCTCACTTTTTATTCTGCCTATTTCAACAAGGTCACCGATTGTGGCTGTTTTGGGGATGCTGTAAAACTCACCCCTTGGGAGTCTTTTATCAAGGATGTTGTCCTGCTGGTGCTCATCGCCATATTGCTATGGGGCAGGGAATACATTCAACCCATATTTAAAATGCGGACCTCCCTTTGGGTCCTGCTGATCTCCCTTGTGGCTTGTATCTTCTTCGTGAATCATGTGATCAACCACCTGCCAACCTTTGATTTCAGGCCCTACAAAGTAGGGGCCAGTATTCCGGATGGAATGGTCGTACCCCCGGATGCTCCTAAAGCCATCTTTGAGTACGCCTGGACATTCGACGTCAACGGAACACAGAAGACCGTGGTCACCAACGGGGAATACCCATCGGTGGACGGAGAATTCATAGGCGTGGAAACGGAAGAGATCCAGAAAGGATACGAACCGCCAATCCATGATTTTACGATAGAGGAAGACGGGGTTGACAAGGTAGCAGCATTGATGGCTGAACCCAGGCTGGTCATGGTCGTGGCATACGACCTGGCCAAGAGCAACACCACAGTTTTTCCGGAGGTAAAGGATGTCACGGACAAAGCACTGGCTGCAGGATATAAGGTCATAGGGGTATCAGCTTCAAACGAAGACCTGAGCAGTAGGTTTGTCGAACAATTTCAACTCGGTTTTTCTTTCTATTTTACGGATGAGACCGCCCTGAAGACCATCGTCCGGTCGAACCCAGGGGTCCTGGTCCTGGAAAATGGCGTGATCATGCAAAAAGTACATTACAACGATTTTGATGAACTTACTTTCTAAACATAACACTAAGAAAAACCTAATAATATGAGAACAAAGATTGTGGCAGGAAACTGGAAAATGAACAAGAACCTTCAGGAAACAGAGGAACTCTTGGCCGAACTTTCTGCCAAACTACCCG
>CBDTYM010000147.1:0-5871 GCA_965364605.1 uncultured Muriicola sp. | reverse complement strand
AGGCTATCATTGACGCCACTCATCACCTCTGTGTCGCTTACAAGCCCAATACGGCCTTTTATGAGGCATATGGTCTGAAGGGGTGGGAAGCCCTCTCAAAAACCATTGCCTACCTCAATACGGAACACCCGGAAATATTCACCATAGCCGACGCTAAAAGAGGGGATATCGGTAATACCGCTACCCGTTATGCCAGGTCATTTTTCGAAGAGATGAATTTCGATGCTGTCACTGTAGCTCCCTATATGGGTCGGGATTCCGTGGAACCTTTCCTGGGTTTTGAGGACAAATTTGCGATACTGCTCGCCTTAACTTCCAATGCCGGAGCCTTTGATTTCCAAACCAGAGAAGTGGAGGGGAGGGAGTTGTACAAACGAGTCCTGGAAACAGCGCTGGGGTATGAACACTCAGATCGACTCATGTTTGTGGTTGGGGCTACCAAGGCGGAGTACCTGAAGGAGATCCGGGAAATCGTACCCGATCATTTTCTACTCGTGCCGGGAGTGGGTGCACAGGGTGGAAGTTTAGAAGCGGTTTGTAAATACGGATTGACTGATGAGATAGGGCTGTTGATCAATTCCTCGCGTGGGATCCTCTATGCCTCGAGGAAGGAGGATTTCGCACAAGCCGCTGCATCAGAGGCCAAATCCCTTCAACAAGCCATGGCCTTGCAACTGGATAAAATCTGAAAGTCCTTAAGCCAGGTCCTCAAGCGCTTTTTGGAGCGCACGAGCCTTGCGTTCAAAGAATTCTCCCAGCTGGGTACCTGCATAACGGGTATCCGCAGCTCTGTTCAAAAAGGCCTGATAATAACCGATCATCCTGGTGGACGCCTGTTCCCCGCTCGTGATGTGGGTGGTGGATCCTATTCTGCAATACTGCTTGTTCATAGACGTCTTCTTTTATATAAAGATACGTAGCAAACAGCCCTTTAGTTTGGGAGTTTGTTGAAATACCCATAAAATCGGTGATATTTATCTAAAACTTAACACTGTCTTTGCATAAAGCTCACTTATAACCAGTTTTACTTAATCAGGAGGTCGTCTGTAGGAAGTCACTTTCGTATCTTTTGAAGATAAAGTCAAATACCATGAAGAAGATCACTCTTTTTATCACAGTGCTTTTGTCCTGCATGATTCTCAATGCCCAATCCACTCCTTGTCCGTGTTGTACTGAGAAACACGCCGACTTTGATTTCTGGCTGGGTTCCTGGGTAGTTACCCTCCCGGATGGGAGCACGGCGGGGAATAATCTCATTGAGAAAATACAGGGTGGATGTCTGCTGCGTGAGAGCTGGCAGAGTTCGAATCCCGGATTTACCGGGACCAGTTACAATTACTATAATCCCGGAACTGATTCCTGGGAACAATTGTGGATAGACAGTTCGGGGACCATTCTCAAACTAAGCGGTAGCAGGGAAGGGAACAGGATGATCCTTCGATCGGAACCTGTTCTGGATGGAGAAGACAAGGAGACAGTGCAACAAATCACCTGGACGATCCTTCCGGAAGGAAAGGTGAGGCAGGTCTGGGAGGTAATACAGGACGGAGTACCCACCCAGGTGGTCTTTGACGGCCTTTATACTCCTTTGGAGTGATCAGTTCCCGGGTTCAAGCCAAAAAAAAACCGGCCACTACACCGGTTTTTTAACTAACTAACTCAAAAATACTAACTCAAATAATACGGGTACAAAACTATTTTATTTCTCGATAGTTGCGGTTAAGTTAAGATTATCAGAAGGTTACTTTACCGCGTAACTACTTTTTTAACGGGATTTTTTCGGAAATATTGCAGGTAAATAGAAAGGGTTTGGGAAGAGCAATCCAAAAGATTCTGTATCCCAGTGCGGAATGAACGGATTCAGAGCTTTTTCCCGTAGTGTTGGTCGATGAGCGCGTCTGTCTCTTCTTTTGATTTGAAAACATCAAAGGTTTTCCCCTGGGTCCTTAGGGCTCCCAGAGCATTGGCGTATTCTGCAGCCTTGACCGGATCTTTGTACAGGGCAAAACCATAGGCCAGACCTCCTGCGAAGGAATCCCCGCATCCGGTAGTGTCGACCACGTGCTCCATATAGATGGATTTGACAAACTGCTTTTCGATCTTGTCGCCTTTTTTGGTGTAGAAAACACAGCCCTTGGCATCGAGGGTTACATAGAAAAACTTCACCCCTTTTTTCAGGACATGTGCGGCCATTTCATCCAAATGTTCGGTCCGTTCTTCATCGTAGCTGGTCATCTCCTCGGAGGAGTACTCTCGTTTGAGCCAGCATGCCTGGGATTCCTCGAGGTTCATTTTCAGAATGTCGATATAGCGGAGCCATTCGTCCATGTCTACCCAGAATTTGCGATATCTGTCTCCGGTCATTCCCATGGAGGTTGTTGGTCCGTGGGCATCAAAGACCACCAGGCCTTTGCGGTTCTTCTTGATGTATTTCAAGGTTCTCAAAGAGATCTCAAAATCCGTGATGGGTATGAACACATAAGCGTCCATTTCCTCGAGGCTTTTGATGTCTTTGGGGACTATGGGTTTCATACATGCGGTTTGCCGTTCGAGGCGGTTGTTCTGGTCGACGAACTTCAGTTCGATGACCGTTCCCCTGTCGTGTTTGCTCGATATGTGATCAGTATTGATGTTGGGATAGGGCCGGAAGAGATCGATGATGTTAGGATAGTCCACTTCGTGTACGTGAGAGACCGGGTATACGGTCCCATCTTTACCGAACAACTTGGCCAGGGCTATGACGGGATGGGAAACACAGCCGTATTTACGAATGGTTTCCTTGTGGTGAGTGATGATGGTATCCCTCGGAATTGGACCAAGGATGGCAATTTTTGTCATAATATTTTCTCTGATCTCTCTGGCGCTAAAGCTGTCCTTTTAGGCGCGGATTGCAAAATAAACCCTTTGCTGAAACGAGGCAGTAATTTATGAAAAATTACGCTAGAACAGAACTAATTCCAAAACGAAGCCCTATCTGTATTACCTTCAGGAGGTTAAGTAAAGATGACTGTTTTGTTGTTGTAGACCATGGTCTTGCGATTTACGTGCAGTTGTACCGCCTTCGACAAAACAAGCTTTTCCAGGTCCCTTCCCTTTTCTATAAAATCGTTCACCTTGTGCACGTGGGAGACCCGGGTGATGTCCTGTTCAATGATAGGTCCGGCGTCGAGCTCCTCGGTCACGTAATGGCTGGTCGCCCCGATGATCTTTACCCCTCTGCTAAAAGCTGCATGGTACGGTTTTGCACCGGCAAAGGCCGGAAGGAAGGAATGGTGTATGTTAATGATCTTACTGGGGTATTCAGAGATCATACGGGAGGTGACGATCTGCATATATCTGGCCAGGACCAGAAAATCGATCTCGTTGTCTTTTAAAAGTTTGAGCTGCTGAGTTTCGGCATTCTCTTTGTTTTCCCTGGTCACGGGTATGTGGTAGAACGGGATCTCAAACTGGTCTGCAATATATCTGAGGTCATCGTGGTTACTTATGATCAGGGGTATCTCTGCCTTAAGCTCCCCCGTGGAATATCGGATAAGCAGATCGTACAGACAATGGTTGTACTTACTGACAAAAAGGGCCATTTTTGGTTTTTCATCTCCGAAATGAATGCTGTATTCCATGGCGTAAGGGACAGCTAGTTCTTCCCCAAACCTATTCTGGATGGCAGATTCCGTTTTTTCCTTGCTGTCGAATTCGGCCTCAAGGCGCATAAAAAATACACCCTCTTCCTTGTCCACATGCTGGTCCAGATAGACGATGTTACCGCCTGTCTTATGTATAAAGCGGGTGACAGAACTGATGATCCCTGACTGGTCCGGGCAATGGATGAGGAAGGTCGCTTTCAAAACATCTCAGATTTTGATCAAAAATACGAGAAACACCCTGGCACCCAAGACAGAACGGGACTATTAAGAATTTCTAAACAGAAGGCAATAATCATTGCATTTATCGTAAATTGCTGCCTCTAAAAGGACCGATTATTACCAATGGAGCAAATCAAAACCTATATCCCCCAGAATAAGATCCGAATTGTCACTGCCGCATCCCTTTTTGATGGCCACGATGCGGCCATTAATATCATGAGGAGGATCATTCAGGCCACGGGAGTCGAGGTTATCCACCTGGGGCACGACCGTTCTGTTGCTGAGGTGGTGGACTGCGCTATTCAGGAGGATGCAAATGCTATCGCTATGACCTCCTATCAGGGAGGGCACAACGAGTACTTTCGCTATATGTACGATCTGCTTGAGGAACGGGGTGCAGGCCATATCCGGATTTTTGGCGGAGGTGGAGGTGTAATCCTGCCGGAAGAGATCGACGCGCTCATGCAATACGGGATCACGCGTATCTATTCTCCGGATGATGGCAGGAAAATGGGATTGCAGGGGATGATCAATGACCTGGTGGAAAAATCCGATTTCAAGACCCCACCGCTGACCGTTCCCGATGGTAAGGATCTTTTGAAATCCCTGAAGGATAAGGATACTACGACGATAGCCCGACTTATCAGCCTTGCCGAGAACAGGCACGATGAGTTCGAGGACTACCTCAAAGCCCTGGGTAAAGCAGATCGCAAGGTTCCGGTCCTGGGCATTACGGGTACAGGGGGAGCTGGAAAATCCAGCCTTGTGGATGAACTGGTCCGTAGATTCCTTTTTGATTTTACCGATAAAAGTATTGGTATTATCTCTGTAGACCCCTCCAAGCGAAAGACAGGGGGAGCTCTCCTAGGAGACCGGATTCGCATGAATGCGATAAATAACGACCGGGTTTACATGAGGTCCCTGGCTACCCGCCAATCCAATCTCGCCCTCTCGAAATACGTGGGGGAGGCGATCGAGATCCTGCAGCACGCCCAGTTCGATCTGATTATTCTCGAGACTTCCGGGATCGGGCAGTCTGATACGGAGATCATAGAACACAGCGACCTCTCCCTCTATGTGATGACCCCCGAATTCGGTGCAGCCACCCAGCTGGAGAAAATAGACATGCTTGACTATGCAGACCTGGTCGCGATCAACAAATTTGACAAAAGAGGTGCCCTTGACGCTATACGTGACGTGCGTAAACAGTATTCGCGCAACCACAATCTGTGGGAGGCAGATCCGGAATCCCTGCCGGTATATGGTACCATTGCGTCTCAATTTAACGATCCCGGTATGAACAGTCTTTACAAAGCTGTCATGCGGGCTCTTAAGGAGAAGGCCGGAGGAGAATTGGACTCATCCTTCAAGGTATCAGGTGAGGAACCTGAAAAGCGATATATCATCCCACCTGCACGTACCCGATACCTTTCGGAGATATCGGAGAACAACCGGGCGTATGACCAGCAGGCAACCGAACAGGCGAGGACAGCCCAAACCCTATTCGGCCTTTACACCTCGATCATGGCTCTGCTGGAAGGGAATTCGACCGTAGATCAGGCAACCGGATGGCCCTACCTCACTGAGAACGGGCTGGATGAAGATGCTCTTGAAAAAGAAATACCAGAAAAGAAAAGGTCCTTGGGAAAATTACTGATCGAAGAGTTCAACGATCACAAGCTCAACCTGGACCCACACCACTGGCAAACCTTGTTAAACTGGAAATCAGAGGCACAAAGGTATAAAGAACCTGTATATACGTTTAAGGTCCGAAACAAGGAACTCGAGATAGAAACCCACACCGAATCCCTCGCCCATCTGCAAATACCGAAAGTGGTCATGCCAAGGTATGGAGCCTGGGGAGATCTCCTGCACTGGAGTCTGCAGGAGAATGTGCCTGGCAGTTTCCCCTATACGGCAGGCTTGTATCCCTTTAAGCGGACCGAAGAAGACCCCACCCGTATGTTTGCGGGAGAAGGAGGTCCAGAACGGACCAACAGAAGGTTTC
>CBDTYM010000146.1:0-6075 GCA_965364605.1 uncultured Muriicola sp. | reverse complement strand
GGTTTCGAGGTGACTCCTGCCGAATATGCCCACTACGATGAATTCATGTCTGCTATGGAGCAAGAACTCAATGGCATGCACCGCATGGTGAATAGTTTGTACAAGGTTCAGGGGCAGGTGAGAAATCTACTGAGGAACATGGAAGAAGGGCCATTGAAGGCCTCGGGTCAGGAATTACTCGAGGAACTCGTCACCTGGGACGAGGATATGGTACAGAGAAAATCGCAGGCCTATGACGATGTGGAGAATTTTCCAAATAAGTTCACAGCCGAATACATCTTTTTGATCAATGCGACCAGCAGCGAGATCCCACGTGTGAACAAGGGATCCAGAGACCGCAAAGCGGAACTAGACTCTCAATGGGCAGGGCTTAAGTCCAGGGCCGGGCAGATCGTGAATACCTCTATACCGGCCTATAACAAGATGTTGTGGGAGGCAGGCATCGGAGCTATACAAGTGAATTAGGGTGATGGAGTATTACAATTACATCAAATCCCTTCATTTGATCTTTGTGGTGACCTGGTTTGCAGGCCTGTTCTACATTCCCCGTCTCTTTGTCTATCACATTGAGGCCACTGAAAAACCGGAACCGGACAGATCTATCCTTACCTATCAGCTCAAGCTGATGACCAAAAGGCTGTGGTATATCATTACCTGGCCATCGGCCGTACTGTGTACGCTTTTTGCCCTGTGGCTATTGGTCCTGATGCCGGGGTGGTTGCAACAGCCCTGGATGCACGTCAAATTGCTCTTCGTGATCTTATTGATCGCCTATCACCTGAAGACGCATCAGATGTATAAGCAGTTGCAGCGGGATCAGATCAGGTATACCTCCCAATTTATGAGGATCTGGAATGAAGGGGCTACCCTCGTCTTGTTTGCGGTCACCTTCCTGGTAATCCTTAAGAGTGCCTTTGACTGGATCTTCGGGCTAGTCGGCATTGTTGCCCTCGGCATACTGTTGATGCTGGGGATCCGGCTTTACAAGAAGATACGGGCTAAAAACCCAGAAGCCTGACAGGGATTATCTCACCCCCTTGTCTGTATAGGGGTCTTTTGCCCTCACCCATTTTGGACCGATTATTGCTATCTTTAAGGTCAAAATAAGGCGTCTTGTTCAAGAAGTTTTCCCTCAGGTCCCGGATTTTTGTGACCATGATCTTGCTCGTGCTGATCGCCTCGGTGCTGATCGCAGGGGTGACCATCTATCAGTACAGGGAACAATCCAGGGACTACCACCAGGAAAGGCTGGAGCGCAAGGAAGAACAAGTCAAGCAGAGTATCGCCTACGCCCTGCAGGAGACCACCTATCCCGTGATCGAAGAGAACCTCGGACTCATTTTCAAGGATGAGATCTATCGCATTGCGGATGTTCAGAATGTAAACTTTAATATCTATGATCTGGAGGGTCAGCTTATCAGGAGTTCGAGGCCGAAATTCTATACAGATTCCATTTCTGAATGCCTCAACGCCGAAACCCTGAATGCCCTGAAGGAAAGCCCTAACAAAAGGCTGGTGGAAGACAATCTCGCTGCAGGCAATAAATTCCAGGCTTCCTATACGTATATCACAGACCCGAAGTTCAAGCCCATTGGCATACTGAACCTGCCCTATTACGAGGATAACTCCTTCAACAGTATGGAATTGAGGGAATTTCTCTTCCGATTAGGAGGGGTTTATCTTCTGATGTTCGTTATCGCCATCGTACTGGCCTATTTTATCTCCAAGTACATCACCCGTTCCCTGGAGACCATTTCTGAAAAACTGCACCAGACCAATATCGCCAGGCGAAATGAAAAAATATTTGTTAAGAACCCCAGTGAGGAGATCGTCAAACTTATCGATTCATACAACAGCATGATCGACCAGCTGGAACAGAGTGCGGTGAAACTCGCGCGGAGCGAGAGGGAACAAGCCTGGAGGGAAATGGCCAAACAGGTGGCCCACGAGATCAAAAATCCCCTCACCCCCATGAGGCTTACGGTACAGAGCTTTCAGCGCAAATTCGATCCGGAGGATCCCCAGGCAAAGACAAAGATCGAAGAGTTTTCCAAAACCCTGATCCAGCAAATAGACATGATGAGCAGTATCGCTGCCGCCTTCTCAAATTTTGCGGAAATGCCGGCCCAGCAGAACGAAACGCTTAACGTGGTCAAGACCGTGAAACTGGCCCTTGACATCTTTAATGAGAATTACATCCATTTTATCTCTGAAGAAGAGGAAATAATTGCGAAATTAGACAGGACCCAGCTTATTCGGGTAGTGACCAATCTGGTAAAAAATGCGATACAGGCGGTACCTGATGTCGCTTCTCCGAGGATCCTGGTATCCGTCATCTCCGAAGGGGATTATGTAAAGATATCCGTGGCAGACAACGGTATCGGCATTCCCGACGAAGTCAAGGAAAAGGTCTTTGAGCCTAAATTTACGACCAAGTCCAGCGGCATGGGACTCGGTCTTGGCATGGTCAAGAATATAGTGGAAACCTACAAAGGCAGCATCAGCCTGACCTCCCAACAAGGAAAGGGGTCGGTATTTACAGTGAGGTTTCCCAAGGCAAATCATAAAGCATAATTATGGAATACGACAACATCCTGGTAGAATTGGAAGACGATCTGGCCGTGGTTACCGTCAACAGGCCCAAAAAACTCAACGCCCTGAACACAGCTACGATCAAAGAACTCCACCTGGCGTTTAAGGCACTGCAGAGCAACAACAAAATAAGGGTCATTATCCTGACCGGGGCAGGGGATAAGGCCTTTGTGGCCGGGGCTGATATTTCAGAATTCTCCCATTTCGACACCAAACAGGGGGGGCAGTTGGCCGCACAGGGGCAGGAATTGCTGTTCGATTTCGTGGAGAACCTCAAGAAACCAGTCATCGCTGCCATTAATGGATTTGCCCTTGGAGGGGGACTGGAACTGGCCATGTCCTGTCATTTCCGTATTGCCAGCCACAATGCGAGGATGGGTTTACCCGAAGTTTCCCTCGGAGTTATCCCGGGATACGGCGGCACACAGCGGCTACCCCAGCTGGTAGGCAAGGGCAGGGCGATGGAGATGATCATGACGGGGGGTATGATCGATGTGGAAAGGGCTATTGAGTACGGTCTGGTGAACCATATTGCTTCGTCGGAGGAACTCCTTGACTACTGCAGGAATATTGCGAAAAAGATCGCGAAAAACTCTCCTATGGCCATCAGTCAGGCAATAAAAGCGATAAATGCGGGTTTTAAGAATGATGTCCGCGGGTTCGAGGTGGAAGTGAACGCTTTCGGGCAATGTTTTGGTACCGATGATTTCAAAGAAGGGACCACAGCATTTCTCGAGAAACGAAAAGCCTCCTTCCCGGGATCATAAGACGACCTACTTTAAAGCTTACGTATGCACAAACAGATCCTGCTGATAGGCCTACTTTGCGCGGGCTTTCTCCTCGGGGCTCAGGAATTCCCCGTGGACTATTCTTTTGGTGAGAAATACAATGACCGTTACAAGTATTCTAACCTGCTGGCTATCGAGGACGATGGCAAAGGCGGCAGTTTGCTGGTGAGAGCCTATTTCTCCGGTCTGATCCTCAAGCCAAAAGGTTATATCATTGAGCATTATGACGAGAACCTGCAGCTGATCTCAGAGTACAACTATAAACTGAAAGACTCCGAATTCGTCAATGGATATTTCCGCAACGGACAATTATACCTCCTTTTTCTGGATTACAACCTGGAAGCAGGGATGTACGAATATTGGGTGCACCGAAGCCCTATTGAACCGTTTTCCTTTACAAGTGAGAAACTCCTGTCCTTCCCGTCAGCCCCGGTAAACAATCCGCTGGACAAAAATTATTACAACCGGAATTTTGGTTCGGGATTTACAACCACAGTATTGTTCCCAGAAGACAAGAGTTCTTTTGTGATCAGTACACATTACAAAAAAGGAAAGAACAACAGGCATGATATCTATCTCTTTGGTGCGAACCTGAAGCAGTTGATGTACCAGGACTTTTCCTCAGAAGTGGAGGAAAAGAATTACGCCTTTGAGCGAGTTGAGGTCTCGGCAGATCTGAGTCAGGTTTTTATTATCGGAAAGGCGTATTTCAAGAAACGGCGTTTCACCGCCCTGGAGCGAAAATTCCAATATGAGCTCATCAGGCTGAACTCCTCCGGGATCAGCACCCTGACATTCGACTCTCCCGGGAAATATTCTGAATCCCTGACGCCCGTATTCAACAGGGGGGACCTCGTCTGTGTGGGATTCTATGCAGACAGAAAAGACAATCGCTATAACGGCCTGGCTTATTTCAGGGTCGACCCGAAAACCTTTACGGTCAAAACCACCCGTTACAACCCGTTTTCGGACCAGTTTATGTTTGACAAATTCGGACAGGAATACGACAAGGAAGTGAAAAATCTCGTGTTTAAGAATGTCGTCGTTACCCCTGAAAATAACATTTTGTTCAACGCCGAGGAGTACTTTGTGACCCAAAGCGTACAGGCCAATTCAAGTGGAGGTCGGCTCAGGGTGGAAAGATTTCACCACAATGATATCGTCAGCGCCAAAATGGACGCGGAAGGCAATATGGTGTGGGCGAGGAACATCAATAAATCTGAAGTGACCCAGGGAGACGGGGCATACGCCTCTTACAGTGCGCTCACCCGAGACGGAAAAACGTATTTCTTTATAAGTACGGCAGCCGAAAACCCCCAACTCCTCAACAATGAACGCCTTATCTTCAGGCAAGGACTAAGCAGGAACAGGAATGTCTTCGTCATACAGCTCAATGAACAGGGAAAAATGAGCTATCAAAAGATCATCGACTCCAAGGATGCCCGCTTGCCGCTGATGGTTTCCCGTCCCCTGATCGATCAACCCGACGGTGAGGTCCTCTTCTACGCCAAAAGGGGATCCAAGAAACAGTTGGTCAGTGTGGCATTAAAATAATCTCTGATTTATAAAAATATTGGATATAATCCATATATTTGGAATATATCCAATACAATGACCAATTACCTCAAAGGACGGGGTGCCCAGCAGAATTCTCACAACAGGTATGAACGACTCTCCAGTGAATGGAGAAAGGATTTTCTGGAGTATTGCCTGAAAGAAGGTGAACTACCGGATTCGGACAAGACCTCTTACCTCTCTGTATCACCAAAGACCATCGTTAACAAGGTCACGAGTCCGGATGTAGGGATGTCCTATTCCATGAACCCCTACCAGGGCTGTGAACACGGCTGTATCTACTGTTATGCCCGGAATACACATGAGTACTGGGGATACAGTGCAGGTCTGGATTTTGAACGCAAAATACTGATCAAAGAAAACGCTCCTGCCCTGCTGGAAGAAAAGCTGCGCAGCAGAACCTGGGATGCCCAGACCATTGTTCTATCGGGCAATACGGATTGTTATCAGCCGGCAGAGAGAAAATTCAGGATCACCAGGGCCTGCCTGGAAATATTTCTCAAATACAGGCACCCTGTCGGGATCATCACCAAGAACGCCCTCGTCCTGAGGGACCTGGACCTGCTAAAAGAATTGAATTCCTTTGGTCTTGTCGGGATCCATATATCTGTCACCTCTTTGAAAGAAGAGACCAGGCGACTTCTGGAACCTCGTACTGCAGCCATAGCGAAGCGCCTGAATACGATCAGGACACTTTCTGAAAGTGGCATTCCGGTAAATGCTATGATAGCTCCTTTGATCCCCGGCATCAACAGCCATGAATTAATGCCACTGGCAAAGGCCGTTTCGGAACATGGGGCCCTGTCCTTCGGTTTTACCGTGGTGAGACTCAACGGTGCGATCGGGGTGCTATTTACGGATTGGATACGGAGAACCATGCCCGACCGGGCAGAAAAGGTCCTCAACCAGATCCAAAGTTGTCATGGAGGCAAGCTGTCTGACAGTCGTTTTGGGATCAGGAACAAGGGGGAAGGGCCGCTTGCACGCCATCTTAATGATGTGGCCCGTATCGCGAAACAAACCTATTTCAGAGGTCGGAAATTCCCCTCCCTTAACAAGGAACTGCACAGGGAATACAAAGAGGGGCAGTGGCGTTTATTTTAGTTCCCAACCTTTTCTA
>CBDTYM010000145.1:0-6106 GCA_965364605.1 uncultured Muriicola sp. | reverse complement strand
GGTACCATACAGAATGATATCCTGAAGGAATTTATGGTCAGGAACACCTATATCTATCCACCAGGACCTTCCATGCAGATCGTGGCGGACATCTTCGAATACACAAGTCGGTTTATGCCCAGGTTCAACAGCATCAGCATCTCCGGATATCACATGCATGAGGCCGGTGCCACGGCAGACATTGAACTGGCCTACACCCTTGCAGACGGACTCGAATACATTCGTACCGGACTGAAGGCAGGACTGGACATAGACGCTTTCGCTCCCCGCCTGTCCTTTTTCTGGGCTATTGGAATGAACCATTTTATGGAGATCGCCAAGCTCAGGGCAGGTCGGATGCTCTGGGCGAAAATCGTAGGGCAGTTCAATCCTAAAAATACAAAATCCCTGGCCCTGAGGACCCACTGCCAAACCAGTGGGTGGAGCCTTACCGAACAGGATCCCTTTAACAATGTGGCCAGAACGACCATAGAGGCGGCAGCGGCGGCCTTCGGGGGAACTCAAAGTTTGCATACCAACGCCCTGGATGAGGCTATAGCCCTGCCAACCGACTTTTCTGCCAGGATCGCGCGTAACACCCAGATATATCTTCAGGAAGAGACCGAGATCACCCGGACGGTGGATCCCTGGGCAGGATCCTATTACGTGGAATATCTCACCGACGCCCTGGCACGCAAAGCGTGGAAACTAATCGATGAAGTGGAAGAACTGGGAGGCATGACGAAGGCTATAGAAGAAGGTATCCCCAAATTGCGTATCGAACAAGCTGCTGCCCGAAAACAGGCCCGAATAGACAGCGGGCAGGACGTTATCGTTGGGGTGAACAAGTTCCGCCTGGAGGAAGAGGAGATGCTCCAGATCCTTGAAGTAGACAATGCCAAGGTCCGTAGACAACAGATCGAAAGACTGCAAAAGGTCAAAAATGGCAGAGACTCAAAAGCTGTATCCCTTGCCCTTGATAAACTTACGGCTGCGGCCCGGAAAAAGAAGGAAACTCAAGAAAGATCGAATGACGATAATTTGCTAGCTTTAGCAGTGGATGCCGCCCGCAAAAGGGCTACCCTTGGGGAGATCAGCCATGCCCTCGAGGTTGTCTTTGAGCGGTACAACGCCAAAATCCAAACCTTTTCAGGAGTGTATTCCAAAGAGATCAAAGAAGACGAGAACTTTCAAAAGGCGCGCGAGATGGCCGATGCCTTCGCGGAACAAGACGGGCGCAGACCCCGTATCATGATCGCCAAGATGGGTCAGGATGGACACGATCGCGGGGCCAAGGTAGTGGCCACCGGGTATGCCGACCTGGGATTTGATGTGGACATCGGGCCTCTCTTCCAGACTCCGGAAGAAGCGGCCAAACAAGCTGTGGAGAATGACGTGCATATCCTGGGGGTCTCTTCCCTGGCCGGAGGTCACAAGACATTGGTTCCCCAGGTCATCGAGGCCCTGAAAGGATATGGAAGGGACGACATCATGGTGATCGTGGGCGGCGTGATCCCCAAACAGGATTACGATTTCCTCTTTGATTCCGGTGCCGTAGCTGTTTTCGGGCCCGGTACCAGGATCAGCGATGCCGCCATACAGATCCTGGAGATCCTTCTCGACTAGCGCAGAACCCGAATAACTCAGTACTGTAATATTTGTGCAGGCATACGGCCTAAAGCCCGTAAGTTATTCACTTCCTGTTAACAAAATACATTTCCTGACTGGCTAAATAATTGTATTTTTAACCCCTAACTTACTATGACAATGGGCAAAATTATTGCTATAGCGAACCAAAAGGGTGGAGTGGGTAAAACCACTACCACCGTCAACCTGGCTGCCTCACTGGGTGTTTTGGAAAAAAAAGTACTTCTGGTCGACGCGGACCCCCAGGCAAACGCCACCTCAGGCCTCGGTATTGACGTGGAAACCGTGGAACTCGGAACCTATCAGGTGCTGGAACACACCCGGGCTGCCCGGGAAACCATCATACAGACCTCATCTCCTAACGTAGACCTGATCCCGTCACATATTGACCTGGTGGCCATCGAGATCGAACTGGTCGACAAGGACGACAGGGAATACATGATGAAAAAAGCGATCTCGGATCTCAAGGAGGAATACGATTATATCCTGATCGACTGTGCCCCCTCTTTGGGCTTGTTAACACTGAATGCACTAACTGCTGCCGATTCGGTGATCATACCCATTCAGTGCGAATACTTTGCCCTCGAAGGTTTGGGCAAACTCCTGAACACCATCAAAAGCGTTCAGCGGATTCACAATCCGGATCTGGACATAGAAGGTATGCTCCTGACTATGTTCGACGCCCGCCTCCGTCTTTCCAACCAGGTGGTGGAAGAAGTCAAGAAGCATTTTTCCGATATGGTCTTTGACACAATCATCCAGCGAAATGTCCGGCTTGGGGAGGCACCCAGTTATGGAGAAAGCATCATCAAGTACGACGCCAGTAGCAAAGGAGCCGCCAATTACCTCAACATGGCCAACGAGCTTCTCAAAAAGAACAAAGAGAAGGTATAATGGCAAAAGCGACTAAAAAACAGGCCCTGGGCCGTGGACTGTCGGCCTTATTAAAGGACCCCGATAACGATATCAAATCTGCATCAGACAAGAATGCGGACAAGGTGGTTGGGAATATCGTGGAACTCGACCTGGATACTATCGAGGTCAACCCGTTTCAGCCGCGTTCCAACTTCAACGACGAGGCCTTGCAAGAACTTGCATCCTCCATCAAAGAGTTGGGTGTAATACAACCCATCACTGTTCGCAAACTCGATTTCAACAAATACCAGCTGGTCTCCGGGGAACGCCGTTACAGGGCATCAAAGCTCGTGGGTTTGGAGACCATCCCGGCCTACATCCGAATTGCCAACGACCAGGAATCCCTGGAAATGGCCCTGGTGGAAAACATACAGAGGGAAGACCTCGACCCCATAGAAATTGCCCTTTCCTACCAGCGGCTGATCGAGGAAATAGAACTGACACAGGAAAAGCTCAGCGACCGGGTAGGAAAGAAACGTTCGACCATCACTAATTACCTCCGGCTGCTGCGTCTAGACCCCATCATACAGACCGGGATGCGGGACGGGTTCATCAGCATGGGGCACGGCAGGGCACTGATCAACATCGACAGTCGTTCTGATCAGCTGGAAATCTACGAACAGGTCATCGAACACGGCCTGTCCGTCAGACAGACTGAGGACCTGGTGAGGAAGTACAGGGATTCCGGGAAAATCTCGAAAAAACCTGCAGACAAGAAGGCAGACAAGGCCCTCTACATCATCAACAACGAGATTGCCCTTTCCCATTACCTGGAAACTGATGTCACTTTGCAAACCAAGGACAATCAGAAGGGAAAAATATCCATCCCCTTCGGATCCAGGGAAGAACTGAACAAAATCATTAAACGGATCACCGGTGAATAAGCGGTCTTTTTTTTTTCTCTTCCTGCTTACCTGGTTCACCTTTACGCAAGCCCAAAGGAAAAATTCTGATACAGATTCCCTGAGAACAGACCTCCAGGGTAAAGGGATCGTTGTGGACGGGAGCATTGAGAAAAGGAGGGTAAACCCCCTTGCCCCGAGTAAAGCGGCCTTTTATTCAGCTATCCTGCCCGGCCTTGGCCAGATCTACAACCGCAGGTACTGGAAAGTTCCCATCGTATACGGCGCTATAGGAACCGGGGTGTACGCCTATGTCTATAACGACGACCTCTATGACCGTTTCAGATACGCCTTTAAGCGCAGACGGGCCGGTTTTACAGATGACGAATTCTATGACGTGAATGGCAGCGGCATCGTACCTGGCAGTCCAGATCTTTCAGACGAAGCATTGCAGGACGCCCAGGAGCGATATCAGCGCGACCGTGACCTGGCCCTTTTGATCACTATCGGCTTGTATGCCTTTAACATCATTGATGCCAATGTGGACGCCCATCTGAAGCAATTCAATGTTAACGATGACCTTAGCCTGGATGTTAAACCTTACCTGGAATACCATCCCATTACTTCTGATCCTAATTTCGGGGTGGCCATGGTCATAAAATTTTAGCGTGTGAAGATCGGATTATTCGGCTACGGAAAAATGGGTAAAATGATCGAACAGCTGGGTGAAAAACGCGGCCACAGCATCGTCGCCCGCATCGATGAGAACCCAACCGAAATCCCTTACGACCAAATGGATGTCGCCATTGACTTCAGCGTCCCAGCATCGGCTGTGGAGAATATCAAAGGATGCCTGGACCACGGAATACCGGTCGTTTGCGGCACTACGGGCTGGCTCGACCGCTATGAAGAGGTGAGATCTCACTGCCTGGATGTGAAAGGCGCTTTCCTCTATGCCTCCAATTTCAGTCTGGGGGTCAACATCTTCTTTGAACTCAATCGCATCCTGGCAGGAATGATCGCTGATTCCTCAGAATACAAAGTAACTGTGGATGAAACCCACCACATCCACAAACTCGACGCCCCCAGCGGCACTGCCATTACCCTTGCGGAGGGCATCATCGATACTTCGGGATACACCCAATGGCGATTGGAAGAGGAAGGAAAGGGCATTGTTCCCATCATTTCGCATCGGGAGGGAGAGGTACCCGGGACACATGTGGTCCGATATTCCTCAGACGTGGATGATCTCAGCATCAAACACGAGGCGCACAGCAGGGAAGGTTTTGCCCTGGGTGCCGTGGTTGCCGCCGAATGGATACAGGGAAAACAGGGTGTCTTTAGTATGAAAGACGTGTTAAACCTCGGGGGGAAGTGAGGACAAAATGATACCTTGCCTCTGCTAAGGAAAAAAAGCAAATAGCATGGACGTTACACAATGGATTCTTTTTATACTCTTCATACAGGTGATCCATTTTCTGGGAACCTGGAAACTATATAAAAAGGCAGGCAGAAAGCCCTGGGAAGCAGCAGTTCCCATCTATAATGCGATTATTCTGATGAAGATCATCAGAAGACCGGGCTGGTGGGTGATCTTGCTCTTTATCCCCATTATCAACTTGTTGATGTTCCCGGTTATCTGGGTAGAGACCGTCAGAAGTTTTGGCCGCAACAGTCTGGCAGATACCTGGCTTGTGATCCTTACCCTGGGATTCTACATCTACTATGTCAACTACGCCCTGGATGTTTCCTATATTGAAGATCGCAGCCTGCACCCCAAGAGCAGTTCGGGAGAATGGGTCAGTTCTATCGTCTTTGCCGTGGTCGCTGCCACCCTGGTCCATACCTATTTCATCCAGCCCTATGTGATCCCAACCGGATCCCTGGAACGAACCCTGAGGATTGGAGACCTTTTATTTGTCAGCAAATTCCACTACGGGGCCAGGACTCCTATGACCACTATCGCGGCTCCCATGGTGCACGACACCCTGCCGGTGCTGGGTGTCAGGTCCTACCTGAAAAAACCTCAACTCCCCTATTTCCGCCTTCCCGGATTTACCAAAGTGGATCGCAATGATATCGTCGTGTTTAGCTGGCCCGCAGATACGGTCAGGGCGTTTTTCAGGAAGGAAAAAGGGGTGATCAAACCAATCGATAAAAAGTCGAATTACGTTAAAAGATGTGTAGGCCTGCCGGGAGATTCCCTGGAAGTGAGAGACGCGTATGTCTATATCAACGGGAAACAACTAGTCCTTTCAGACCGGGCAAAACCACAATATGACTATGTAGTGTACGCCCAGAATGGAGTATCCTCCCGCCTATTGCTAGAGATCGGAGTGTCTGAGTTCAACAGGACTTATGTGGCCCAGTCCCTTAATCCACAGCAGGTCAATGCCCTGAGATCTTATGGTTTTGGTGTTTATACCCAGAACAATCCACCCTTTATCCTGACCGACAGCAAGGGCATCTCTATCGACCTCATCCGAAACCTGGGCCTCTCGCTCAGAGAAATAACGGACCGTGAACGACAGGCGACCCTTACGGACGAAATGGTGGCACAGCTCCGGGCCAACGCAGATATCGATTCCGTGGTCAGGATAGTAGAACCCAAAGGGGTACGTGGGAATAACATCTTCCCACAAAGTACCGATTATCCATGGAACAATGACAATTTCGGGCCCATCTTTATACCGGCCAAGGGAAGCACGGTCGACCTGAATGTT
>CBDTYM010000144.1:0-6167 GCA_965364605.1 uncultured Muriicola sp. | reverse complement strand
CACAAGCATTAAATAATACTAATTTAAAGTGTAAAGCATGGCCAACACCTATTACGAACCGGCAGATCTGAGAAAATTCGGGAAGATCACCGAATGGAGTGAGGAATTGGGTACCAAGTTCTTCGATTATTACAACAAGGTCTTCGAGGAAGGGGCACTTTCCGCACGAGAGAAGTCCCTGATCGCTCTGGCCGTCGCCCATGTTGTCAAATGTCCGTATTGTATAGATGCGTACACCAAGGATGGCCTGCAACGTGGTATCACAAAGGAAGAGATGATGGAGGCCGTTCACGCCGGGGCTGCTATTGAGAGCGGCGCCACCTTGGTACATGGGGTACAAATGATGAACAAGTACAATAAATTGAGCATGTAAGAGGTACTGACCGCAAAACGGTAGTATCCAGGGACAGGAAGCAAGATTCATGGCAACAAAATCTCTGAAGGCCAGGCATAAAGAACTGGCAGACACCCATAGACAATTAGATATTTTAAATGGCGGACCTTTTGAAGAAGGAGAGCTCCCCTTTTTTAAGGACAAGATCGCCGAGATCGGGCAATTCCCCTTGAGACCAAAAAGGCTGGAGATCCTGCAGATCAATGTTGGGTACATGTGCAATCAGGTTTGTGAACACTGCCATGTAGACGCAGGTCCTGACCGGAAGGAGATCATGACGCGGGAAACCATGGAACTCTGTCTGAAGGTGATCCGCAATACAGGAGCCCATACGCTGGACCTGACCGGCGGGGCCCCGGAAATGAATCCTGATTTCCGATGGTTTGTCAAAGAGGCAGCAAAGGCTGGCATACAGGACTTCATTGTCAGGTCTAACCTGACTATCATCAAAGCGAATAAGAAATACTTCGATCTACCTGAATTCTTTAAGGAGTACAACATCCACGTGGTCTCTTCCATGCCGCATTACACCCGGGGAAAAACAGATAAGCAGCGGGGAGACGGTGTATTTGACAAATCCATCTCCGCCCTCCAGGAATTGAACGCCGTAGGCTATGGCATGCCGGACAGCCCCCTGAGGCTGGACCTGGTCTATAATCCTTCCGGCGCCTATCTCCCTGCAGACCAGGCCGCTCTGGAAAAGGATTTCAAAAAAGCCCTGCTGGAAGATTTTGATATTCACTTCCACAACCTTTTCGCGATCACCAACCTGCCGATCTCGCGCTTCCTGGACTACCTGATCGCCTCGGAAAATTACGAAGACTACATGACCTCCCTGGTCGATGCCTACAATCCGGCGGCAGTGCAGAATGTCATGTGCACCAACACCATCTCGGTGAGCTGGGATGGATGGCTGTACGATTGCGACTTCAATCAGATGCTGGGCCTTAAGGTCGCCAGCAAGGTGAAGCATATACGCGACTATAACGAAGACATCCTGAATGATCGCAATATTGTGATCTCCCAGCACTGTTACGGATGTACGGCTGGCGCTGGAAGCAGTTGCCAGGGATCGGTCGCCTAAAATCATCTTTTACCAGCATACTTTTCTTGATCTAACAGGGAATTCTTCCCTTCATTCTGCACTTCATCGAGAAAAATTACCGACCAAGTGGTCGGTCCTAATCGCCTGGAAATGGTCTTTTTTATCACTTTTGACATCTCAACGATTTTATAGAGGATTTCATCCTCCGAAATCCAGCAAGGATATGGTTCCCGGGTTTTAGTATTAGACCATATGGTCTGATAAACAGAAAACCCAAATCTCATGGATAAGAACTTAAAACGCATGGCCACCATGCACAGAATGCAGACCAAAGGCCTCGAATTATTTTACAAAAAAGGCTTTTATAACACCAGCGTCGATGACATCCTCAAGGAGCTATCTCTGTCTAAAGGAGCCTTTTATTATCACTTCCCGTCCAAGGAAGATTTCTTTATCAGCATCATACAGAATCTGATTGTCAGAAAGGTTTACAGCCTCCTGATCGAACCAATCGAAGGAAAGGAAGATCCTGTGACCCTCCTGGAAAGCTGTTTTGAAAATGCTCTGGGCATAGCCGAACACAATGAACTCGACTACGGTTTTGTTTTAGGCAATTTTATCAATGAATTCAATGGCCGGAATGATGAAATCTCAAAATACCTCAGGGATATTTATAAGGTATGGGAGGTGAATATCGTCACTACGCTCCAGAAAGGTAAGACGGACGGGTATATTGCAAGGCATATCGACAGTGAAGGCGTGGCCGCCTATCTGATCTCTTCCTATATGGGAATCCGAATGCTTATGGTGGAAGGAAACAGCAAGACACTGGCCTACCACTACATGCAGCAGACCAGGCAGTACCTGAAATCCCTGGCTGTTCCGAAAATGGCCTGAGGCTAATCCCCAAGGATAGCTTGGATTTTCTCCACTACGATTTCGGGGTTGATAGACTCCATGGCTTTTTCATAACCCTTTGGAAGCTTTTTACCGTATACTGATGTCGGTATCAGGGGAAAGCTGTCGCGATCAGCCAGGATCTGATGAGATGAAGGTTGAGCAAATGGAGTAAACCCGGCATAAGGGTGCGTATTCCCCCAAAGTGTGAGCGTCGGAACTCCGAACATGGCTGCTAAATGCCCATTACCGCTGTCCATGGAGACCATGAGAT
Source organism: uncultured Muriicola sp. (assembly GCA_965364605.1). Lineage (GTDB taxonomy): Bacteria > Bacteroidota > Bacteroidia > Flavobacteriales > Flavobacteriaceae > Muriicola. The sequence continues at coordinate 3,557 of CBDTYM010000144.1, read as the reverse complement.
CCAGGCGGGAAATAAGTTCCAACTCCTGTTCGAAAGAAAGACGGCCTGCGACAGAATAACAATTGGTATATTCATTGTCCATACGTTCTAAAATCTCCGTTTCCTCTACCCCTCCTCCAAATAATATTATTTTATACTGTTTAGTATTATTTAATTTTTCCAGTGCAGCCTCCATCAGCTCCGGGGGATACATCTTCCCCTGAAAAGCCGCAAAAGGAGCAATTCCGATGAGCTTGAGGCCTCCTGCTGGCAAGAAGTTTCTGGTATCCTCAGATATTTTCCTTTGATTCAGTACGTCCTGAGGAGCGAGCTCAAGGGTAAATCCCATCTTTCTGAACACATCGGCATAGCGTTCATGGGTGGACTTCAGGGGTCGCAGTTCTTTGCGTTTCCAGCGTGTGAGCTTCCGTTTTTCTTTTCTGCCTTTATCGAGCTGAATGAATGGGATCCCTGAACCTGAAAAGAAAATTCTCAGAATTTTCGTCCTCAGGACGTTGTGAAGGTCTGCCACCCCGATAAACTTGTGCAATCTGAGCTGTTTGGAAAGCCTGTATAGTCCACTTATGCCCTTGTAATCCTTCTTTAGATCCGCAGAAAAGACCTCGGTATTGGGGATATCCTTAAAAATGGGTGCAAAAAAAGGCCTTGTCAGTACCAGTATTTTTAGGGAAGGATTGTGTCGTATCAGTGACAACAGCACGGGAACGGTCATGGCTACATCTCCCATAGCTGATAGCCTGATCACCAATAGGGTATCATCCCTGTTTTTGTCCACGAAGAACGGGGTTTAATTCATCGTCGTTATACATCTTCATCTGTTTGTACACCTTCATGTATTTCTTTCCATCTGCAATGTCTGCAAGTAGCTGGTCTATTGCGGTAGATAGATCCTTTTTCTGCTCCAACAGCACGGAGAGCTTTTGCTTACAGGTGCTTATATGCTTCTCTGAGGCGTCCTTACGCTCAGTCTCCTCCTTCATGTGGTAGATCTTCAGGGCCAGGATGGAAAGTCTGTCTATGGCCCAGGCCGGAGATTCGGTGTTGATGGTGGCATCTGACTTTACCTTGACGTCAGCATACTTATTGAGGAAATAACTGTCTATGTATTCCACCAGATCCGTCCTTTCCTGGTTGCTTGCGTCGATCTTTCGCTTTAGTTCCAGGGCTGCTGCGGGTTTGATGTCCGGATCGCGGATGATGTCTTCGTAGTGCCACTGTACCGTGTCTATCCAGTTTTTTTTGAAGAGGAGATGGGCAATCTCATCACGGGAATAGGGATTGGTGAATTCCTGGTCGACCCTGTCCAGGACGTGGTACCGGGCTATACTCTCTTCAAATATCTCAAATGCTTTCTTGCTGAACATGTGAAGGGTTTTTGCAAAGGTATCCTTTATTTGCTAAGTACCTCCAGCGTGAAAATCAAAAAAGCGGACAAAATCGACCCCGCGAGGACCATTTCCCGTATGTTCTTCCTCTTGATCATTTCTGTGTATTTGCCAAGAAAGACAGCGGCAGGGAAAAAAGCAATTAGTACGGGGAATTCATCGTCCGTAAGGGAGAAGAGGGTCACGATGAGACTTAAAGTTAGATAGATAGAAATAACCCGGAGGTTAATAACTCTTCCCAGTCCCAGTTTCCCCGATTTCAGGAAAACCGCGAGGCCGGTGACCACAATAAAAAGAATAAATACTATGAGTTTGGTGTTTTGTATCCAATCACTGAGAACGCTGTCCCAGTTAGCAATTCCAAAGCTGTAGTGCGCCTTGAAAAATCCTTCTGATTGTGAGAGGAACAGCACCGCATTCCATATGAGCAAAAACGCAATAATTCCGGCTATCGGGACCAGCCAGTTCTTCAGATTTTTCGGCTCATACATGTAGATCGCGATATACACCAGGATCAGAAATAGGATCGCCCAACTGAAGAAAAGGCTGGCAGCCAATACCCAGAGGGTAGCGTCCAGGATCTTCAGTTTCATGTTCCTCAGAGATCGAAGGCTGATCAGTCTTCTGCACGCCAGGACGAGAAAGAAATTGCAGCCTACGGCATTGGAATTGGCAATGGAAGTAGGAAAAAGGAATGCCAGAAGTACAAAGAACAGGGCCACATACGAATTAGTACTGGTAATCTGGTTGCGGTTTACCACAAAATCGATGACAAGAACTGAAAAGAGCAGGATTAGCAAGGCGAAGATCTGTTTGCCTATTTGTGTCGAATCCACAAGACCGAATCCCGGGAACAAGCTGACAAAAACATAGAGCAAAGCGAGTAAAGCGAGGAGAATAAGGTAATTTATGGGTTTTGTTTTGCCAAAAATGCCTGAAATCATCCCCGGTTTTTATATTTTTGTCCTCGTAAATATAACCAAGATGAGCTCATTTTTTTACGGCATAGAAGATTTATTCGTCAACCACTTGTTCTGGCCTTACGACTTTTTCAGGTTTATGCAGAACTGGTGGACCTCCAATACCGTCAACTGGTTGTTTATGATCATCGGCTTCGTAGCCATGGTGTACTGGCTGATGCAGTTAAAGAAATTCAACGATAACCAGGAGGAAGACAAGAGCATCACCTCCCACTCATACCTATAGGTCAAAACCGATGTCTTTGCGGTAATACATGCCGTCAAAGCTGATCTTATTCACATTCTGATAGGATTTTTTCAGAGCCTCCCTGAAGTCATTGCCAAGGGAGGTAATCGCCAATACTCTACCCCCATTGGTCACCAGTTCCTCGCCTGAAATTGCAGTCCCAGCGTGAAATACCAGGGAATCCTCTACCCCATCGATTCCGTGGATCTGCTTTCCCTTCTCGTAAGATCCGGGATAACCCCCTGAAACGGCCATAACGGTCGCCGCGCTGCGCGTGTCGATCTCCAGGTCAACAGAGTCCAGTTCGCCCCTAGAAACGGCTGTAAACACCTCAACCAGGTCGTTCTTGATCCTGGGAAGTACGACCTCAGTCTCAGGATCCCCCAGGCGTACGTTGTATTCGATCACATAGGGATCATCCCCCACCTTGATCAGCCCGATGAATATGAAGCCCTTGTAAGGGATTTTTTCCTTCTGTAGCCCCTTAATGGTCGGCAGGATGATCCGCTCCTCCATTTTTTTCATAAAGGCTTCATCTGCGAAAGGGACAGGCGAAACGGCGCCCATGCCCCCGGTATTGAGTCCTGTATCCCCTTCTCCTATCCGCTTGTAGTCCTTGGCTGTAGGCAGGATCTTGAAGTTCTCCCCGTCGGTAAGGACAAAGCAGCTCAATTCGATGCCACTGAGGAATTCTTCTATCACCACGGTGGTACTGGCCTCCCCGAATTTGGAATCGAGAAGCATGCGGCTCAGTTCGGCCCTGGCCTCATCCAGGTCCTGCAGGATCACTACGCCTTTTCCGGCAGCCAGTCCATCCGCCTTCAGTACATAGGGCGGTTTAAGGGTGCCCAGAAAATTGAACCCCTCTTGAAGCATTTCTGCGGTAAAGCTCTGGTAGGCCGCTGTGGGTATTTTGTGGCGCATCATAAAGCGCTTGGCAAAATCCTTGCTGCCTTCCAGGGCAGC
>CBDTYM010000143.1:0-6178 GCA_965364605.1 uncultured Muriicola sp. | reverse complement strand
GGCAATACTGAAGATGGAGGGCTGCTCATCATGGAATTTGTGGATTCCAGGTCGCCTTCAGACGATGAGATGGAACTCTTCGGCAGGCAGCTCGTCCAGCTCCATAACATTACCGCAGACCGTTTCGGATGGAAAACCGGAAATTACATAGGATCCCTGCCTCAATCTAATTCCTTCCTAAGTTCCTGGAGTACTTTTTACAGCAGGGAGCGCTTGCTTCCCCAGCTGATGATGGCCAGGGACAAAGGACTTTTGTCTCCTGCAGAGATTCCGCAAAACGAACGGATCGAGTTGCAGGTAAAAAAGTACTTACGGCCTTCGGCCCCCAGCATGGTACACGGCGACCTTTGGAGTGGGAACTACCTCATCACCCTGGACGGGGAACCCTGTCTCATCGACCCTAGCGTGAGTTATTCCCATCCCGGGATGGATCTCGCAATGAGCAGGCTTTTTGGCGGCTTTACGCCCTCTTTTTACGAAGCATACGGGAGCTCTTCTCCCTTGCCAATGCCTGACCAGGCTGAAACGGATCTGTGTCAGTTGTACTACCTCCTGGTACACCTTAACCTCTTTGGCGCTTCCTACGCTTCTTCGGTAAGGAATATCCTGAAGCGCTATTTCTAACCTGAAAGATGGCGGAGCTAGTCCCTGTACCGGAACTCTTATCTTTTTCCTACCTTTAGGAAATACCCTTATTTTCAACCAAATAACTCCGAGATGGGAAAGGAAAAAAATATCCGGGTGCTGGTAGTGGGTTGCGGTCATATGGGGGCCAGTCACGCCAGGGCATACCAGGAGATCGAGGGATTTGAAATCGTCGGCCTGATAAGCAGAACCCCTAAGAGCAGGGAGGCCCTTTCAAAATCCCTGGGTGGTGCGCCTACTTTTGGGGATTATAAAACTGCCCTACAGTTGACAAGGCCGGATGCCGTCTCGGTGAATACTTATCCGGACACCCATTTTGAATACGTAAAAATGGCCCTGCAGGCCGGAGCACACGTATTTGTTGAAAAACCTCTGGCCGTGACGGTCAAACAAGCCGAAGAAGTAGTCGACCTCGCCGCGCAGACAGGAAAAAAACTCGTCGTTGGCTATATTCTCAGGGTTCATCCCGCCTGGAGCAAATTTGTGGAAATCGCCAAAACACTGGGTAAGCCTCTTGTCATGCGAATGAACCTCAACCAGCAGAGTTCAGGGGAACAGTGGAAGACCCATAAATCCCTGATGGAATCCATGTCGCCTATCGTTGACTGCGGGGTGCATTATGTGGATATCATGTGTATGATGACGGGATCCAAGCCGGTTAGTGTCTCAGCCATCGGAGCCAGGCTTTCGGATGAAATCGATGAGACTATGTACAATTACGGACAATTGCAGATTCGTTTTGAGGATGGGTCTGTGGGCTGGTATGAAGCCGGGTGGGGGCCTATGATGAGTGAGACTGCTTTTTTTATCAAGGATGTGATCGGGCCCAAGGGATGCGTATCCATCAGCGATACTCCTCACAACGCATCAGACGATGTAGAGGGCCATACCCAAACAGGGGGATTGAAGGTCCACGACAGTAAAACGGACAAAAATGGGAACTTCACAAATGAGGATCGCTATATCTCAACTAAAGACGAGCCCGACCACGACGGTCTCTGCCTTCTCGAGCAGCAATTCTTTTTGGATGCCATCCGTAAAGATCTGGATCTATCTGCCCATCTCAACGATGCCTTAAACAGTATGCGCATCGTACTGGCCGCAGATAAATCGGTAAAAACAGGGAGTACTGTATCCCTCTGAATAACGACCTGAAGGGCACTACGAATTCGCGAAATCTTAAACACCTGTTAATCAGATATCTCGTGTTGCACAGGTGTGCGGTTTTTTGTATCTTTAACCCTATGGTAAAGTCAGAAAAGAAAGAACATTCAGAATTTATTGAGAAATCCGTACACCACCTCGAAGCCAGGGGTTTTGACAAGATCAGGGTCGATCTGGACGGATACGAAAAACCAAAGTCCTTCCTGAGGAAAAAGAACGGCACCAAAGTCACGCCCGATATCGTGGCAAACAAAGACGGAAAAAGGTATTTTTTCGAGATCAGCCTTAAAACGGATAAACCCCAGTTGCTGAAAACTAAATGGGTCTTCCTCGATGCCCTGAGCAGGATGAAATCCGATGCGTTCAGGATCATCACGACCAAAGGGCATTATAAATTTACAGATACCCTTCTTGAGGATATAAATCTCAGCAATAAGACCCCTATCCGGATCTGATATGTTGTCTTAGTGGCCTAAATTGGTGCATCTTCATGCGCCCAGATCCCTTTTCATTTTAATGTGGGGTATGTCATCTTCCAGATATTCCTCTCCTATACTTTTAAAACCCAGGTCCTCATAGAACTTCACAAGGTACAATTGGGCAGAGATGACCGTATGTGTCTCCTTCCAGTGCTCCTCGATGAACTGAAGTGAAGCCTGCATGATCTTCTTCCCGAATTCCTTGCCTCTTGCTTCCTTGGCCACAAGTACCCTCCCAATGCTGGGGTCCTCAAAATAATCTCCTCCCTTGAATATGCGCGTATAAGCACAAATCTCCCCTTCAGAAGTGCCGAGAGCGTGATACGCTTTCTGGTCGAGTCCGTCGACATCGAGGTAGGGGCAATTTTGCTCTACTACAAAGATGGCTGCACGCAACTGAAGGATACGATACAGTTGCTCTTTAGTAAGCTCAGCATAGGATTTGATCTGAATATCCATAAATCAGTCTTGCACAATAACCTCTTCCGAATGGCATTTGCCGTATTCGGGTTGAATGTTTACATGGGTGATCCCAAAATCGTGATATACCTGCTCTTCAATAGTATTTAAAATACCTTCGAATTCCTGCAGGCTGATATTTTCATGAAAGTCTATATGTGCTTCCAGGTGGATCTCCTGCTCGTTCAGTTCCCAAAGGTGTACATGATGGACATTCCTGATAGCCGGATGACCAGTGATCGTCTTGACTAAACCATCTATTTCGATCTTTTCCGGTGTAAACAGCATGAGCACCTTGGTAGAGGTTTTAAGCAGGTCATATCCCATATAGATCAGGTAAATACCAATAACCACCGTTAGAACCGGATCGATCCAGTATAGCTGATAGAAGTACATGAGGAGGCCGCCGACAAGGACGGCTACTGAAGCCAGCATATCTGTGAGCAAGTGCAGATAGGCTGATTTCATGTTCAAATTGTGTTCGGCGTCCCTTTGAATTAAAAGCACACTAAATCCGTTAGCCAGGATACCCAGGGCAGAGAGCCAGATCACTAGGGCAGGAGCTATGGGTTCCGGATTGAAAAACCGCTCTACTGCCTCCTTCATCAGGAATAAGGCAATTACGATCAGGGTTGCAGAATTCACGAAGGCTGCCATGATCTCAGCCCTTTTATAACCAAAAGTGCGTTTGCTTGAAGCCTTTTTCCTGGTAATACGATTAGCCAGATAACTGATGATCAAAGAAAGTACATCGCTGAAATTATGGAGCGCATCGGATAATAATGCCAAACTCCCGGAAATGATGCCTCCTACTGCCTGTGCCAGTGTAATGAGGATATTCAGGGCGATGGAGACCAAAAGGTTCCTGCCGCTTCGCTCCGGATGGTAATGATGGTGATGGTGATGGTGTGCCATTTTTAATTTGGAACTTATGGCAAACTTAGTTGAAGACTTATGAACAGGCTATCTTTTCTATCCTTCTCTCGTGGCGTCCTCCTTCAAATGGCGTTTTGAGAAAGACCCGCACCATATCCAGAGCCTGGTGAAGAGAAATAAATCGCGCAGGCAGGCTTAGAATATTAGCGTCATTATGTAACCTGGACAGCTCTGTTATTTCTTTATTCCAGCAAAGGGCAGCCCTGATCTTCTGGTGTTTGTTTGCAGTCATGGAAGCCCCGTTGCCACTGCCACAAATAATGATTCCCAGGTCTGCGTTCCCGCTTTCCACGTCTTCTGCAACAGGGTGTACAAAATCAGGATAATCCACGCTGTCCGTGCTGTCTGTGCCGTGATTGATCACTTCAATATCCAGGGATTTCAACAAGCCTACTACAGCCAGTTTATAATCTGTTCCGGCATGATCATTTCCAATAGCAATTTTCATAAGTCGTCCGATAAGTTCCTGACTAAATTACAAATACTCACACGTAAATACCCCTATCAATACTTATTAACAGTGTTAAATTAACCTAAACTACAAACCTGTGATTCACAGGGATTTTACATATAGCTGACTTTGTTAACATCAGATTGATAAATTTTGATCTCTCTATTTTGTGCTTATCCTTTATTAAATCATTGTAAAATAAAATGGAAAACTCAAAATATATTCTTTAAAAGATGATATTGTATTATCCACTTTATCTTCTTTAAAATAAACAGTGCTTCGTAAAAAACTTATAAACTGCTGCTTGTGAAATACAGTTATCAACACCTTTTTATAAGTAGAATAACTTCCTGTCAACCAGTGACTAATAATCTTTATAGCTTATTGATAAACTAAAAATCCTGTTTAAGTCAAGACTGACTATAATTACTTATCCCCTTTTTCAACAGACTATTATCATCATCATTTTTGAATATAAAATGGAAAAAGAAATTAATTCTATATGAATATATGTTAACAAATAGATAAAGAGTGGACCTCCAGGGGGCTGCTGGGGCTCCCAGTGGATTTTAATTCGTAATTTGCGCCCCAAATTAAAAGATTGAATGTCGAAGAAGAAAAAAAGGGCTAAACAACACAGAAAGAACGAGATAACCCGGGGAATTTTTGAGGTGTTGGAAAAAGAGCCCAATAAGAGTTTCAATTACAAGCAAATAGCTTCCAAATTAGAGATAGACGATACAGAGGGCAGGAATTTGCTGATCAACCGTCTGGGGCAACTCAAAGCCAAGGAAAGGATCAGGGAATCAGAAAGGGGGAAATACAAATCCCTGGAGAACAAACTACTTCATGAGGGTAAGATCGAGGTTACTGCCAGAGGTAATGCCTATGTTATCGTGGATGGTCTGGACCAGGACATCTTCATTTCATACAACAAACTAAACCGAGCCTTCGACGGGGATATCGTTGAGGTGCTTGTAAAACCCAAACGCCGTTCTGACAAACTGGAAGGGGAGATAGTCTCCATACTCAAACGCAAAAAAAATACTTATGTCGGTATCCTGGATCATAAAAAGACCTTTGCCTTTGTCAGGCCCACGGACCACAAGATGTATACAGATATCTTTGTACCTGTAGACCTGGTTGGGAAAGCCAAAGACGGGGAAAAGGTAATCGTAGAGATCCTCGATTGGGAAAAAGATGCCGAATCCCCCACCGGAAAGGTGGTAGAAGTACTGGGGATGCCTGGTCAGCACGATACGGAGATACACGCCATCCTCGCTGAGTATGGCCTTCCCTATCAGTTTCCTGTAGAAGTGGAGCGCTACGCCAACGCCCTGGACACATCCATCAAAGAAAATGAGATCGCCAAAAGGAGGGATATGAGGGATATCCTGACCTTTACGATCGACCCAAAGGACGCCAAGGATTTTGACGATGCCCTTTCCTTTCAAATATTACCGAATGGCAATTACGAAGTAGGCATCCATATTGCCGACGTCTCCTATTACGTTACACCGGACACCGTGCTTGACGAAGAGGCTTATGAGCGGGCCACTTCTGTGTACCTGGTAGACAGGGTAGTTCCCATGCTTCCGGAGATCCTTTCGAATAAAGCCTGTTCTTTAAGGCCTAATGAAGATAAATATACCTTCTCGGCGATTTTTGAGATCGATGAAAAAGCACAGGTGAGAAAACAATGGTTTGGCAGGACGGTCATTCATTCAGACGAGCGGTTTGCTTATGAGGAAGCTCAACATATCATCGAAAAAGAGAGCGCTCATATCGACGAGGCGGTCTCCATCAGAGGTAAAGGATACAAGGTAAGTGAAGCGATCAAAGAAGCGGTCTTAAAATTGAATTCCCTGGCCCGGATCATGAGGGAAAAGCGTATGAATGCCGGTGCTATATCCTTTGATAAACTCGAGGTGAAATTCAACCTGAATGATGCCAACGAACCGGTAAGTGTCTATTTCAAAGAGGCGAAGGAAGCCAATAAACTCATAGAGGAATTTATGCTGCTGGCAAATAGGAAAGTAGCTTC
>CBDTYM010000142.1:0-6203 GCA_965364605.1 uncultured Muriicola sp. | reverse complement strand
GCCTTGGTCGCATCCACCCACTCTCCTGGGTTGGCGTAATCCGTGACCAGATACAAGGCAATGTCATCCCTGTTTACCTCCTTGAGCTGGTTCATCATACACTCGGTGGCATCGAACTTGAATGCCTTTACCTTTTTTGTAACGTATTCGGAGGCGTGCTGCCTGTCTACGATGGTCATGCTGCAAAAGCTGCAACCATCCATCCCGTACTGTATAGGTTCGGGTTTTATCGAACAGGAAGCCAGAACGACCACAAGACAAAAAGCCACATATCTGAAAGTTTTCATTTTATCTCTCAATTCAGGTAAACAGTTTATTCGATCTCTTATGTTTGCGCCCCAGGAAAAAGGCTACTATCGTCAGCATCATCCCGGTGAACATAAACCCGGCACCAGTAGCAGGCATAGAAGTGACATCAAAATTGAGCATTTTCGTATGCCCCAAAAGCGGGGGCTTATAGGTCATAGGGGTACCATCCGGGTTGGCCAGCTTCATGATGGCGTTGGGGTCCAGGTTAGTTCCGTAGTCCACCATCCAGGCATTGAAATCGTACATGCCGAGCACACCCAGGACGGACATCAGGAGGAACCATGCGAGGAACCATTTGTGACCGATCTTTCCAGCGTAAGCTAGGATTCCTATCAGGGAACCTAGGAAGACCATGATACCGATGACCAAAGGGAAGGTAGTGAATTCCCACATATCCTCGGGTTTGGGTAAGGTCTTCATTCCGATGTAGTGATTCAGCCCGTCTATATTCTGTATATCGAACTCATTGACATCCCTGATCCCATCTATATGAATATTGATCCCGAGGGGATCGGGGTATTGGGGCGCTCCGAGCATGATATTCCACAAGGGGAAGACATACAGCCCGAGTAGGAAGAGCGGACCTATGATCATCAGGACACTTGCTTTCTTCATTTCTCTTATCTTATGATTTATATTCAGGGTGAATTCATTAAGCAAAAAAGCGGGCAGGATATAATTCTACCCGCTTTTCTACTGAAATCAACCTGATGTCTATTCTCCGAGGGACCAGGCCAGTTCCACATTTGCATTGGCAGGGGATACCCTTACATAACCCTGCATTTCCTGGTGCAGTGCAGAACAGAAGTCTGTACAATAGAATGGCCATACCCCTACCTGTTTAGGTTCCCAGACCGATGTCTTGGTCTGTCCGGGCATGATCAGGATCTCAGAGGTATTCTGACCTATGATGGAGAATCCATGGGGTACGTCAAAATCCTGTTCGTGGTTGGTTATATGGAAGTAGACCTTATCCCCCACTTTTATCCCTTCAATATTGTCAGGGGTGAAGTGGCTGCGGATAGTCGACATGTAAATGTGAACTTCGTTTCCATTTCGTTCGACCCTGGCCTGGTCCGGACTGAGGGTGGCGTATTTGTGCTTGTTCTCATCCAACCTGTAGATCTTCTTGGATCTGGGTTCGAGCAAATCAGCAGGACAACCTGCGGCATAGTGAGGTTCACCGTGCGTTGGGAAATCGTACAACAATTCCATTTTGTCACCGGAGATATCGTAGATCTGGGCTGAGTGCTCCATTTCCGGCCCTGTGGGCAAATACCTGTCCTTGGTGATCTTGTTCATAGCCACCACGTACTTTCCAAAAGGTTTTCTGGAGTTACCGCCAGGGATCATAAGGTGACCTACGGAATAATAAGTAGGTTTCCTGTCTATCACCTCCCAGGTTCCTACATTCCATTTGACTACTTCAGAGGAGATAAAGAAGGTGGTATAGGCATTGCCTTTGTCGTCAAATTCAGTGTGTAACGGTCCTAGCCCACCGCTCTTCACGGTACCGGCCAGAACTTCTTCGAACTTCAGGATAGGAATGCCATAAGCCTCACCGTCGAATTTTTCGGCTTCAATGGCAGCCATCATCTTGTCAAAAGAATGGACGGTGATGTCTGCAGAGAGTTTCCCACTGCCTATGATGTACTGCCCTGTTGGGTCAACGTCACAGCCGTGGGGAGATTTTGGTGTGGGAAGGAAATAAATAGAACCTGGCACTTTGGTGGGATCTACAGTAACAACTTCCTTCATTATGGTTGAAGTTCCGGTATGGGTTTTTTCGTCATATACGTTGTGTGCGTAATTGGCCGGCATCTTGGTACCACCGCCATTATTTACGTATTCCTCGATCTTCTTCCAGTTAACTGCGGCAATAAAGTCCTTGTCATTCTGGGAAGCCATGACCTCCAGAAGGGAATTGGCCTCTTCTGTATTATAGGTAGAGAAGAAGAACCACCCGTGGGATTTACCGCGTCCGGGGTGAGACAGGTCGTAGTTAAACCCAGGCATCAGGACCTGAAATTCCAGGTTGAGTCGGCCGTGTTCCGGCTCCACACTGATAAAGGACAATGCGCCTTTAAAGTTTCCCTTGTATTCATTGATTGGCATATCCCTCTGGGGGACGGGAACTGAGAACCTTGTTCCGGCAACCACGTACTCTGTATTTTCCGTAATAAAGGAGGAACTGTGGTTCCCTGCGCTATTGGGAATCTCTATGATCTCTTCCGTCTCAAACGTACTCAGGCTCACCCTGGCGATACGGGGCGTATTGTTACCGTTGACAAAGATCCAGCGACCGTCCAGTTCCCCGTTGGTCTGGGAAATATCGGGATGGTGCAGGTCGTCCCAGGGAACGAATCCGAAGGAAGTATTGAGCATGGGCTTGGTCTCTTCGGAATATCCGTATCCTGAGGTAGGGAATTGAGAGAATACAGGGATCTCTTTGAACATCCTGCCAGAAGGCAGACCGTAGACAGTCAGGTTTCCGCTATAGCCTCCGGATAGGAAGGCGTAGAACTGATCCCGTTCCCCGGGGGCCACGTAGACTTTCTCGGCAGCTCCGAAAGACAGGGCCCCGTTGGAGGATTTACCTGCATCGTTACAACCCGTGAAGGCCAGGGCTGCAGCGAGGATGGCGAGTATTGAATATTTAGCTTTTTTCATGGTACTTGTATTAGTGTTATTGCGATTGAATTATTCATTTGAGGGAGGTAACATAACTTTGTCAACCACATGGACGATACCGTTGCCTGCATCGATACTGGCCACGATTTTAGCACCTCCTACATAGACCTCACCAGCCCTGAGCTCGATAGGTACGCTCTGATCATTTGCCTGGCCCAGCTTTTTGAATTTCATCAGAAACTCCTTGCTATAATTGCCAGGCGTGACGTGGAACTTGAGGATATTGGCCAGGGCTTCCTTGTTTTCCGGTTTTAAGAGATCTTCGACGGTGCCTTCTGGCAGGGCGTCAAAGGCCTCATTAGTAGGAGCAAAGACCATCAGGGGTCCGGCATTGACCAGGGCATTTTCGAGATCAGCTGCCTGTACGGCTGCTACCAGGGTAGTATGGTCAGGAGAACTGATGGCGATCTGAAGGACATTGGGAACAGATTCATCATCTTCGATAAAGGCTTGTCCCTGTTCTTTAGCCTCCGAAGTAGAGGCAGCAGGTGAGGCGGTCGCAGCTTCTGATTTTCCATCATTTTTACACCCGGTAAATACAACCAGTGTTAATAATGACACCAGAATTAGTTTTAAGGTGTTAATTGTTTTCATAAAAATTTATCTTAAAGGGTTCTGAAATACTCGAGGATAGCCCGGGTCTGTTCCACGGTCAGGTTCTGATTGGCCATGGCCGCCCCGTTAAACTCTACCAACAGGTCTTTGGCACATCGGTCTTCTTCCACCATCAACTGGGGATCCAGGATCATGTTCATGATCCACTCCGGACTCCTCCTCTCCAGGATGCCTTTAGGGGAAGGTCCGATAAAGCGTTTGTCTATCTTGTGACAGGCCGTGCAATTGGTCTTGAAGATCGCTTCCCCTTCGGCCGCCATAGCTGTATTGATCTCAGGATCTAAAGTGATCTCCTTAATCTGACCTACTCCCTTTTCATCCAGGGTGATCCTTTGGGATGCAGGCACTGCATCCGATGCTGTGGTACTTTCCTCTGTAGTCTCTACACTTTTACTTCGCTCAAGACTGAACCCCTCTTTTTTTTCTTCTTTGCCCCCGCATCCCAAGAGGAGTAATGAAAAGAGGAGGGCAGCACTTTTAAAGATTGATTTCATGGATTGACAATTAGAATTCAGGCCAAAATTAGAGGCGGAAGAAGTGAAATAATATGATATAAGTCATATTTCGGATAATAATATCCTTTTATATTTATTATTGAATTTCCTCTGATTTTATCCTTTTGATATATGCCTGGTAATTCTTAATATGCTTAGTAATTTTCAGTATGCTTAGTAATTCTTCGAAATACGCGTTAACGGCTGTCCTTTACCTCGCTGCAAACACAGACGACAGCCAGAAGAAAATGGTCAAGGAGCTCAGCGCAGCCACGCATATACCCAAAGCCTATCTGGCCAAATTGCTGCAGCAACTCTCCAGGCACAACATCATCTCTGCCACCAAAGGACCCAAAGGCGGATATTACCTCACAGAAGAGAATAAGAAACTACCGGTATACCGGTTGATCGAAGTAATCGACGGAACTCAGAGAATGGAGTCCTGTGTATTGGGTTTGGAGGAGTGCAATGCCGAGAGGCCCTGTCCCCTCCACGAATACGTCTATCCGAGCCGGATGGCTTTTTTGAATACGCTTAAAAAGATGACGATAGAAGAGTTATCCCGAGATCTCAGGAAAGGGGCCTCATACCTGTCTGAGTGAATATCAACTCATCTTCAGGGGATAAATACGGATAGGATATAAGAAGCCTACGTACGTATTTTCGCCAGAGATTCAAACCTGCGGTCACTGGTTGATCTGCTGATCCCTTAGATCTTAAACGTGATCACCGGCACCTTGGAGTGGTTGGTGATATCTTCCCCAATACTGCCCATAAAGAAATGAGATAAGCCCTTTCTTCCATGGGTAGGAATGCCTATCAGGTCAGCATTGATACCTTCACTAAAATTGAGCACTCCTTTCTCTACGCTGTAATCATTGTAGATGGTGACCTCCGGACCGGCACCTGCCATCTCGAGATACTTGTTGATCTTCTCGTGGGCATCATTGGTGCTCAGGAAGTCGTCCCCCGGCGTATTGATGTAGAGTACATGCAGTTTTGCACCTAATTTAGAGGCAAAGTCGCGTGCCTTCTGAAAGGCACCCAGACTTTCACTCTTGAAGTTACAGGCAAATACGAAATTGTCTATTTTAAAGTCGGGCATTTCACCTTTGACCACCAGCACAGGGATCTCGGAATGCCGCACTACTTTTTCTGCATTGGAGCCTACAAAGATCTCCTTGAGTCCGTCGGATCCGTGAGAACCCATAATGATCATATCTGCATGGTGTTTCTCCGCAATATCATTTACTTCTCCGAATACTTTGAAATGTTTGATTACCGGGGTGATCTTGATGTCCTTCAGATAGTCCTTGTCCAGGAACTCCGTAAGTTTTTTCTCTGCCAGTTTGAGCAGGAAAACGGTTTGTTCCGGATGGAATCCCTCCGTGGAGGTGATCATGGCCTCGTTCAATTCCAGCATATGCAACACCAGGATCTCCGCTTTTTGTTTTTTGGCCAGGGAGGCAGCCACTTTAAGGGCATATTCTGATTGTTGTGAGAAATCAACAGGGACAATAAGAGTTTTCATGGAGCGAATTTAAAGGGTTAAATGGTCATCGAAAATACACGTTTTTCGGGGGCTTTTCGATGCAATAACAGGTCAAAGGCCATACAGACATTGCGGATAAAAGGCCGCCCTGCTTCTGTAACGCTTAGCGTATCGGACTTAGTATCTACCAGTCCGTCTAATTTCATCTCCTCCAGGTGGTCGAGAACGAGGTCGAGGTCCTCAAAGCTCAGCGAATCATCCTCCCAGGAGGTTTCCAGCCTGCACATCAAGTTAAGGATATGGCGGCGTATGACCAAATCCTCCTTGTTCAGGATGTGACCCCTGTAAATGGGGATCACCCCATTCTCGACCAGGTGCTGGTATTCCTCTATGTTTTTTGCATTCTGGGCAAAGCCATACCAGCTGTCACTGATACTGGAGGCACCGAGTCCGATCATCAGCTGGGTCTTTGAGGCGGTGTAGCCCATAAAATTGCGGTGCATTTTCTTTTCTGTAAATGAACGGTACAGGCCATCACTGGGCAGGGCGAAATGGTCCATCCCGATCTCGAAGTAACCGGCTTCTGTCAGCAATTGCTTACC
>CBDTYM010000141.1:0-6224 GCA_965364605.1 uncultured Muriicola sp. | reverse complement strand
GTAAAGGAATCTCTCGATTCTGTATCACGGATCAGGTCCTTATTGAGGTCCAGAAAGGCTGTTTTAAAATAAGGGCAATCAACCATGGGGTTTACCGTATCCTTTTGGCGGGGATAGGAAACCCTAAAATCGTCCTTCTTTTTAAAGTCGATGGCATCAAGGGCGAGTTCGGTATGCAGTTCCCTCAGGTTGCCGTCCTTGTCTCGCCTGTCGAAGTCGTATACCCGGTAGGTAATATCCGAGGTCTGCTGGATCTCTGCAAGCATCACCCCGGCCCCAATGGCATGGATCTTTCCCGTATTGATGAAGAAGGTATCTCCCGGTTCGACCTTTTCGTAGTTCATATATTCCAGGAGGGATTTATCTTCCAGGCTCTTGACGTATTTCTCCCGGGTCATATCCCGGTTGAAGCCGACGATCAGACTGGCGTCCTTATCAGCATCCATGATGTACCACATCTCTGTCTTCCCAAAGGAATTATGCCTGGCCCTGGCCAGGTCGTCATGCGGATGCAGCTGGATGGATAGGTCCTGTTGGGCGTCTATGAACTTGATAAGGATGGGGAATTCCTTCCCAAAACGATCTATTACAGATTTCCCAAGTAAGTCCGGCCCCATTTGGTCTATAAGCTCATTGAGGGTCGTGCCCTCAAGGGGACCTTCGGCTACGACGGAGACATCTCCTTCCACCCCTGAGAGCTCCCAGCTTTCACCGGTGTTCTCGCTAATAATGGGTTTGTTGAGCTTATCTGCCAATTTGGTGCCTCCCCACAAGCGTTCTTTGAGAATAGGCCGGAATTTCAGGGGATATGTCTGTTTCATGAGATGGATTTTATCGCTTTCAATGCTCTCTTGACGTGACCGGAGGCCCCCATATTGTTAAAGGCCATGATGATGATCCCGTCCCTGTCAACGACATAGGTCTCCCGCCCCGGGAGAAGATTGAAAAGGGCATTCTCCACCTTAAAAAGACGCCTGACCTTGTTCTTCCTGTCTGAAAGGAGTTTAAAAGGCAATTCATAGGAAGCGGCAAATTTTCGATGGGAAGATTCGGAATCAGCGCTGATGCCTACGACTTCCACCCCTCTGTCGGTGAATTCCTCATAACTGTCCCTGAATGAACAGGCCTCTTTGGTACATCCGGGCGTATTGTCTTTGGGGTAAAAGAAGATGACCAGGGGTTTTGTACCCAGGAAATCCGAACTGTTGAAGGTATTTCCGTGCTGATCCGGCAAGGAGAATTCGGGTATTTTGTCACCAACTTTCAGCCCCATATCTATCCGGAATAGGTCACGAAGTTCCGGGGGGTCTCGTACAGGACTACTTCCAGTTCCTGGGAAGATTTGATGTGCGGCCTGAGTTTGTTCCAGATGACAACGGCGATATTCTCAGCCGTGGGGTTAAGTTCCTTAAATTCAGGAACCTCCACATTCAGGTTCCTGTGGTCAAAGGCATCCTCCACCTCGGCTTTGATCAGGTCTTTCAGGATCTTTACATCGATGACAAATCCCGTTTCGGGATCGATCTCCCCTGTTACGCTCACCACCAGTTCGTAATTGTGTCCGTGAAAATTGGGGTTATTGCATTTGCCGAACACCTCCTCGTTCTTCTGGTCTGCCCAATCTGGCCGATATAATCTGTGGGCTGCATTGAAATGCGCCTTCCTGCTTACTTTCACTTTCATTTGCTCTCTATATTTTCCATGAGGTGGTCGTAAAATTTATCGAAAATGATCCTGAACCAGGCCGTATAGGAATCCGGAGACCGTTTCATGTCCTTTTTGATATCCTCAGGAGTCATCCATTTCCAGGAAGCAACCTCTTCTTCATTGATCTCAGGTTCTCCTTCGTAGTAACCCAGCATTACGTGGTCTAATTCGTGCTCAGTCAGGCCATTGTCAAAACGGGCCCTGTATATAAAACTAAAGAGTTCCCGAAGCTCGGTCTGAAAGCCCATTTCTTCCTGCAGGCGCCTTTTCCCTGCCTGGATATTGTTTTCCCCCAGGCGCTGATGGCTGCAACAGGTATTGGTCCACAATAATGGACTGTGATATTTTTCGGCCGCTCGCTGCTGGAGCATGGTCTCCCCTTTGGCATTCATGACGAATACCGAAAAGGCTCTGTGAAGGACGGCTTTCTCATGGGCTTCCATTTTGGGCATGGTCCCGATCTCCTCGTCCTTCTCGTTTACCAGTATAACTTTCTCTTCCACCCCGTAAAAATAAGGTGTTTCCCTTTTTATGTGGGTTAAGTGAATCTTAAAACTTGAAAGAAGGGCTGTTTTAGAAGAAGCGAGGCGACTTAAGGTTGTCTTTCACCTTGATAAAGTCGTACCTGAGGATCACTTCAAAGGAACCGTCGTTGAATCGGGCAGCTCCCAGCTCCGTGACCTCCCGGTCGTAGGCCAGGCCGATCAAAAACTCGGGTGACACCTGAAAACCCGCCATAGCACTTACGGCAGCATCCCACCTGTAGGCCGCCCCCATGATGAATTTATCGTTGTACATGAAGTTCACCGAACCATCTACTTGCAAGGGTGCTCCCTGTACGACTTTAGTGAGGATGGTGGGTTTGAATTTCCAGAGGGGACTCATCTCGAAGACATACCCGGTAATGAAATAAAAATTCATTTGTTCCGCCGCTGTCGACAGAGAAGATTCGTCAAAATGAGAGGTCTCCAGGAAGCGAGGTACAGAAAGGCCCAGGTAATACTTGTCTGTGTGATAGTAGATCCCGGCCCCGATGTTGGGAGATAGCCTGTTTTGTATATCCTGCTGCAGGGTGGGATCCGGCCCGCCGGGATTGGTCCAGTCCTGGTTGAGTTCCGAGAAGCGAATATCCAGCATATGCACACTTCCCTTAAGACCAAAGCTCAGCCTTTTTTCGGCTGCCAATTGTATAGTGTAGGAAAAGTCGAGATCAAAATAGGTTTCAGAGGTAGGACCGATCTGGTCATTGACAATAGAAAGGCCCATACCCATGCCACGATAGCCCACAGGGGTGTGAAAGTTAAAGGTCTGGGTTTTAGGGGCTCCTTCCAGGCCCACCCACTGGGCACGGTATAGCCCTGCCACGCTCAGATGTCCCCTTGAACCCGCATAACCCGGATTCACACTCACAGTGTTGTACATATATTGGGTGTACTGTGCGTCCTGTTGTGCAATGAGGAAGTTCATCGATCCCAACAGAAGCAAGAGCAGGCCCTTGGGCAATAGTTTACATATTCGGTTACGGGTTGGTCTTGGTCTCATGGTCATCGGTTAAGGTAAATGTAGCCGGTCATAGATTTCATGGCACCGGTATTGTCCTCGTAATCCAGGATATAGAAGTAGGTACCCACGGGGAGTTTGTTGTCCTTATCAATCGTCACGCGCCCTTCCGAGGTCCCGTCAAATACGTTACCTTGTGTGTTATAGGCTTTGGTGACATACACCTGAACGCCCCATCTGTTGTAGATCCTGATGGTATTGTTTGGGTAATCCTCCAGACCGCGTATGGCAAGAACGTCGTGGATGCCATCTCCGTTGGGGGTCACCACGTTAAAGACCTCGATATCGGCTTCTATAGCATTGGGCTCCAGATAATCAGGAGTACCATTGTTGTTTTCATCGTCATTGGCATAATTTCCATCCCCGTTGTAATCTTCGTCCACTGTTGGGATGCTATCATTGTCGTCATCCGTATCTCTGTAGTCTGATTCCTCATCACTGTCATTGTTCGGCAGATCCCTGAATGGGTCGTCGATCTCATCATTTACATCCACATCGATCGTAGAAGCTCCTTCGTATCCGTCATCCAGTCCGTCGTTATCCTTGTCAGAACCGATAAAGGTCACATCAGGAATACCATCGTGGTCGTGGTCGTGGCCCTCGATGTTATCGGGAACGCCGTCATCGTCGCTGTCTTCATCCACGTAATCCGGAATACCGTCTCCGTCCGTGTCTACGGGGATCAAACCGATGCTACCCCCATTCTCATAGGCGTCATCCAGGCCGTTGTCATTGTCGTCCTGGCCGGTTGGGGGTATATACCCGTCAGTGGTCTGAGCCTCAACGTTATCCGGTATCCCATCGTCATCGCTGTCGATGTCCAGGTAATCGGGAATACCATCCCCATCGGTATCTGTCGGGTTGGTAAAGGGGTCGTTATCCCCGTCCAGGTTGAGATCTTCAAAGGCATCTACGATTCCGTCATCATCGGCGTCGAGGTCCACGTCAGGTTCGTTGATATAGACATAAATCGTCGCAGAATCACAATTCCCGGACATGTCGCATACGGTATAGACAAAATCGTCAGATCCCAGGAATCCCGGGTTTGGGGTATAAGTGATGACGTCGTCCGTTGGATCGTTGGGAGTACCGTTATCATCCATCGTCAGAAAACCATTAGTGGGATTGGTTGCGGAGATCGTCCCGGTGACAGGGAGGTCGTTGTCATTATTAGACCAGAACATAATATCCACTGGGGTATCCAGAACGGTGGCCACGGCATCGTCTTCTGTGTCCAGGAAAGGAGTCACGTCAATGGTCACAGTAGCTGTACTACAGTCTCCAAGGGTGTTACAGACGGTGTAGGTGAAAGAATCAGGTCCGTTGTAGTCGATAAATGGGGTGTATTGTACGATGTCGTCTGATGGATCATTGGGGGTACCATTATCATCGATAACCAGGGTTCCATTCGCCGGATCTGTGGTCGTCAGGGTGCCGGTGCCAGGTAGGCCACTGTCATTGTCATAGATGGGGATCAGGGTGGAAGTATCTTCGATCAGGGTGATGAAGTCATCTACCAGAGTGGCTGCCTGTTGCAGGCATACCACGGTAAAGGAAGGCAACTCCATGGAATTTCCCACCTTGGTGAGGGTAGCCGTATACCTTGTTACGGTGGTAGTGGATGTGACCACAGGCCTTAACTGATCCCCGCTTACGGCAGGGGTCCAGGTGACTGTCGCACTACCCGATACGTTTGCCGAAATATCCAAAGTGACCTGGTTATCTGGATTTTCGCAATCCGTCAGAATAAAATATCCCGTGGCATTGGATCCACACAAAGTCCCGTCATAGGTGGCGTAATATACCCCCGGCGTGGAGGTCTCGTAATAGAAATTCGTCGACAAGACCGTTGAAGGATCTGAGGCCTCGTACCAGCGGAAATTTGTCTCGTCGCCACTGTTCGGAGCTTGCAAAAGGAACTGCGCATTAGATGCGAGAATCCCCAGCAATGTAAAAACACTGCTGAGGACAAAGAGCTTATATATGCGAGCTGATTTCAAGCCTGTGTTGGGTCGGTTATTTTTATTTGACTACGAAAACGACATTGATCAGGGAGTTGTAGTCCGAAGGTTGCCCTATGATATCATAGGTCAGCACCCCATTCGCATCTATACTCATGTTGGCAAACACCGTTGGATCCGCGTAAGTCACATAATAGTAAAGCTCTGTTGCCGCATAAGTAGGCAATGCAGCCGGGGCTCCGGTACTCGCGACTGCAGGTGTACCGAATTGTGCGATATACTGGGCATACAGGTCCTCTGTAAATCCGACCCCATTGGTCGACGCGTCAATGGCGATGGATGGAGGATAAAATATCCGGGCTGCCTTGGAGGTGATCGGAGCTATGGCATTGATCACTTCCTGAACATTGGTTTCAGCCGTTGGAGAGGCTTCTCCCCCTTCATCCACGTCAACAGGGGTTCTCAAAGGCACCTCATCATCGTACTGATCGTCAGTGCTTGCTGCAGCCACTTCGTCGATCGCGGCCTGAACGTCACTTGCAGTCAAACCTGAGGTAGTATTGTCATAGGTAACCTCTGCAGCGGTCTGGTCGTCTGTTCCCGGATCATCCAGGTGTGAAAGGTCAACCGTCTGACCGGATCCATTCTCAATCCCCACTGTCAGGATATTGGTTCCTGCATCCACAGCGAGGCCCTGAATATTTTGATCATCTGTACCCAGACTGGATACCGGTACGGATAAGGTGCCATTGCTGTCTGTGATCTCCAGGTTGCCTGCATTTACGGCAAAGGCCGTGTTGACCTCATTGGTTACGCTCGCATCCGCATCGTCTACATTGATGTTGATCGTGTTTCCATCTTCGATGGTGATATTTCCAGCCGCTCCTGTAGTGGAGAGGTTCTGGTCGTCTGTACCCAGACTGGATACAGGTACAGATAAAGTGCCATTGCTGTCTGTGATCTCCAGGTTGCCTGCATTTACGGCAAAGGCCGTGT
>CBDTYM010000140.1:0-6503 GCA_965364605.1 uncultured Muriicola sp. | reverse complement strand
ATCGGAAATTCTTTCTGATGTGCTCCCTCATCATATCTGAAAAACACTTCCTGGCTTCCGAATTCGAGAGGTTTTCACATCCGGGGAAAACCGGTACCTTTTCCAGGATTGATGCGATTGAGTCATTGAATTGTTCAGGTCTCGAAGATGCCATTAATGTTGGCGTTCGGGCAGGAGGCATGCTAAACTGAATGGGAATATTGATGCGGGTACTCACTTTCTCACCCATGTGCATTCCCGGTTTGAGCTTTGGCATTAGGGTGACCAGGCGAATCGCCTCTTCCTCCAGACTGGGATGTTCCCCTCTGGCCATCACATCGTTCACCTTACCTCTATCATCGATGATAAAGGAAACATAAACCCTGGAGTTGGATTGTTTTAAGATGGCATCAGGAGGGTAAACCAAATTATTTTGCACGTAAGATGCGAATGCGCCAAAAAAACATTCCTGCATTTCATCACGGGAGGATTCCTGGTTGCACTCTCTGAATGCAGGGGGTGTCTCTATCTTTTCAAGGGGGATAGGTGCCTGGCCATAAAGAGCGACGGAAACAAAGACAGCAATGGCTGTAAATAAAACCTTCATAACCTACTAAACTGCCACCATCCCCTTGATATGGGGGTGGGGGTTGTAGTCTAGAAGGGTGAAGTCATCGTAAGTAAAATCGAAGATGTCTTTTACCTCCGGATTGAGGACCATTTTTGGAAGAGGCCGGATATCCCTGCTCAGTTGCAGTTCGATCTGTTCCATATGGTTATTGTAGATATGTGCATCCCCGAAAGTATGGATGAATTCCCCGGGTTCGTATCCGCATACCTGGGCTACCATAAGGGTGAACAGGGCATAGGAGGCGATATTGAAAGGCACGCCCAGGAAAATGTCTGCACTTCGCTGGTAGAGCTGACAGGATAGTTTTCCGTCCGCCACATAGAACTGGAAAAAGGCATGACAGGGTGGAAGGGCTGCCTTCCCATTTGCTACGTTCTCGCTAAACGACTTCGTGGGATCGGGCAGGACAGAAGGATTCCAGGCTGCCACCAGCATCCTGCGGCTGTCAGGATTGTTTTTTAATGTATCGATCAGGTTTTGGATCTGGTCTATCCCGTCTCCGTTCCAGTTACGCCACTGCTGACCGTATACCGGGCCCAGGTCTCCGGCCTCGTCAGCCCATTCGTTCCAGATGCGCACCCCGTTCTCCTGCAGATATTTCACATTGGTGTCTCCTTTCAGGAACCATAATAACTCGTATATGATGGACTTCAGGTGCAGTTTTTTGGTCGTCACCATGGGGAACCCCTCGCTGAGGTCGAACCGCATCTGATAGCCAAAGACCGATATGGTCCCGGTTCCTGTGCGGTCGCTCTTTTTGTTCCCTTTTTCCAGGACGTGATTCAAAAGATCGTGATATTGCTTCATTTGGGATGTTTCATTAAATCTGCATAAAAATAAAAAAAGACTGAAGGAGAAAATACCGGCCTGCCAGCCTTCTTTTGAAAACTTATCAACGAAGAGCGGGAAGAGCCTATCCCAGGATCATCCCGGCAAAGGTGGCAGACAGGAGTGAGGCGAGGGTGCCACCCAGGACTGCCTTCATCCCGAATTCAGAAAGGGTTTTTCGCTGTCCCGGGGCAAGGGATCCGATACCTCCTATCTGTATGCCGATGGAAGCGAAATTCGCAAAACCGCAGAGCATGTAAGTAGCCATGATGATAGACTTGTTATATCCAAAATGGATGCCGTTGGAGTAATCCTTCAGCTCTGCCAGCTGGATGTATCCAATAAATTCACTGGCGGCCAGTTTCACCCCCAGCAGCTGCCCCATCAGCAGGATGTCTTCACCCTGAACTCCTATAAGCCACATAAGGGGGGCAAAAATGACCCCGAGGATAGCTTCCAGAGACAACTGGGGATATGAGGAATTGGCACTGATCCACGAATTGAGGGTGGTTAGGTCTCCCACCCATCCCAGGATACCGTTGATCATGGCGATAAAGGCCACGAAGACCAGGAGCATGGCACCCACATTCACGGCCAGTTTAAGGCCCTCGGTGGTCCCGTTGGCTATGGCATCCAGGATGTTGGAGCCGATCTTTTCGGTAGACACCTGAATATCCTTGTTCACCGCTTCGGTCTGGGGGTAGAGGATCTTGGAGATCACAATGGCGCCGGGTGCAGCCATGACAGAGGCCGCTATAAGATGGCGCGCAAATTCGAGTCGGAGTTGTTCATCATTCCCCCCGAGAAAACCGATGTAGGCTGCCAAAACTCCCCCGGCAACGGTGGCCATCCCACCGATCATGACAAGGAGGATCTCAGAGCGGTTCATCTTCTCCAGGTAAGCCTTGATGAGGAGGGGGGCTTCCGTCTGCCCCAGGAAGATATTCCCCGAAACGCTCAGGCTCTCCGCCCCGGAGATCCCCAGAAAGCGGGTGAGCAGCCAGGCGAGCCCTTTCACGATCTTCTGTATGATCCCCAGGTAATAGAGGACAGAGGTCAGGGCCGAGAAGAAGATGATGGTGGGCAGAATCTGAAAGGCAAAGATATAGCCGATATTGGGGTTGTCCAGATTCAACAGTCCCCCGAAGATGAACTCACTACCCGCCATGGTGTATTTCAGGATCTCGTTGAAGAATTGCCCCAGCTTGTTAAAGAACCACTGTATGGCAGGAACTTTCAGGATCCCGATCGCCAGGGAAATTTGGATGCCCAGGCCAATGGCTGTGGTCTTCCAGTTTATGGCCTTGCGGTTCGCTGAGAAGAGGTAGGAAATAAGCAAGAGAACCATCATGCCCAATATTCCCCTCCAGAGACTGTCTATTGAAAACCCCTGATTGGCCACGATAGGGCTGGCAGGATCGGTCAGAATACTCTGATCGGGAAATGCAGTGGTAACAAGGGAGTCAGTGAGAAGGCTGTCGGCTGTGATGATCTCCTGTCCCGCAGCTGGGAGCGAAAGAAGCAAACACAAGGACAACATCCGGATTCCTGACTTCATAGGCGTGAGCTAGGGGATCATTTGCGTTTGGAGATCTCGTCCCTCAATCGGGCGGCCTTTTCGTAGTCTTCGCTGGCCACGGCCTTGTCCAGTTCTTTCCGGAGTTCGTCCATACTCAATTCCTTATAAGGTGCCTGGGATCCGGGATCGATCTCCACGGTCTCCCCTTCCTGCAGGATCTCATCCACTACAATGCTGTCATCGGTTTCCTCCTTTTCCTTCTCTTTGGAAGAGAATTTCAGGAAGATGCCTGCCTTGTCCAGGATCGTGCGGTATGTGAATATGGGTGCATTAAAGCGCAGGGCCAGGGCAATGGCATCTGAGGTCCTCGCATCGATGATCTCTTCCACCTTTTCCCGCTCGCAGATGATGCTGGAATAAAAAACCCCGTCCACCAGCTTGTGAATGATCACTTGTTTGATGACGATATTAAAGCGGTCTGCAAAATTTTTAAAGAGATCGTGAGTCAGAGGGCGGGGGGGCTTGATCTCTTTTTCCAGGGCGATGGCAATAGACTGGGCCTCAAATGCCCCAATGACGATGGGGAGTTTTCGATCCCCGTCCACCTCGTTCAAAATGAGCGCGTAAGCTCCATTTTGTGTCTGACTGTAAGAGATACCCTTTATTTTTAACCGAACTAAACTCATAATCACCAAAATACCAAGGAGGGCTGTTTAAACATAAGGAATGTCCTAGGTATTTAAACAGCCCTCAGAGGGCACAAATTAACAAAATTTAGGCGTTCTGGGCCTTAAATTCCTTTAATTTTTCGATGAGTTTAGGGACTACTTCGAAGGCGTCACCGACAATGCCGTAATCTGCCGCTTTGAAGAAAGGGGCTTCGGGATCGGTGTTGATCACCACTTTCACTTTGGAGGCGCTTACCCCGGCCAGGTGCTGAATGGCTCCGGAGATACCGATGGCGATATACAGGTTGCTCGCCACGGGTTTCCCGGTCTGTCCCACGTGTTCTCCATGAGATCGCCAGCCCATATCACTGACCGGTTTAGAGCAGGCGGTAGCAGCGCCGAGTACATCTGCCAGTTCTTCTATCATCCCCCAATTTTCAGGGCCTTTCAGCCCTCTTCCCGCGGAGACAACAATATCGGCATCCGCAATGGTAACCTCGCCCACGACCTTGTCTATATTAACTGATTTGGTAGAGAACACCCCGTCTTCCAAAGAGGGATCAAAAGATTCTACCGTGAGTTCGGTCTTATTTTCGTGGGTCCCGAAGGCATTATTGGAAACCCCGATGATCTTTATTTCGGTATTGATCTCTGTATGAGCAAAACCCTTGTTACTGAAAGCCATCCGTTTGAGGGTCATAGGGGAGACATTGTCCGGGGCCGCTACCACATTGGGGACATAGCCTGCTTTGAGCAATCCTGAAAGCAGACCCCCAAGATATTTGGAGTCCGTGCTGGAGCTGAGGACGATGACTTTCACCCCCTCCTTTTCCACTGCCTTGGAAATAGCGGTGGCATAAGCGTTTGCATTAAAGGTCTTCAGGGCGTCATCCTGCACATCGAGTACTTTGCTTACGCCATAATTCCCGAGGACGTCGTTATCGGACGCCCCAAAGCTGATGGCGGTCACGTCAGTTCCCAGATCCTGGGCCACTCGATAGGCGTAGGAGGCCGCTTCAAAGGCGTTTTTTTTGAGTTTTCCGTTTTCAGATTCGGTATATACTAGTACAGACATAGGTGTATTTGTTGTGTTTCTGGAATGAGATTAGATGACTTTGGCTTCGTTGTGCAGCAGGTTGATCAGTTCGTCAACATTATCCGCATCGACGAGTTTAACCGGGCCCTTGGCGGCAGGTTTGTCAAAAGACTTATCGGAGATGGCGTGGGTGCCGTCCACGGGTTCCACCACGTTGAGTTTCTTCTGTCGGGCCATCATAATCCCCCTCATATTGGGTATGCGCAGGTCGCTCTCCTCCACCAACCCTTTCTGACCGCCAATGATCAGGGGCAGGGTGGTCTCAAGGGTCTCTTTCCCCCCATCTATCTCCCTGACCGCTTTCGCCTTGTTACCCTCGATTTCCAGACCGATACAGGTATTGACAAAGTTGATATCCAGAAGGGCCGCAATGATCCCGGGGACCATTCCGCCGTTGTAGTCAATGGATTCCCTGCCGGCGATGACCAGGTCGTAGTTTCCGTTTTTGATCACTTCCGCCAGCTGCTGGGCGACAAAAAACCCGTCTGTGGGTTCTGCATTGATCCTTATACCTTCATCGGCTCCGATGGCCAGTGCCTTGCGCATGGTAGGCTCAACTGCGGGGCCTCCCACGGTTGCCACATGGACCGTTGCCCCCTGTTTCTCCTTGAACCACATGGCACGTGTAAGACCGAACTCGTCATTGGGGTTGATCACAAACTGTACACCTGTGGTGTCAAATTTCGTGTTATCCTCGGTGAAATTGATCTTGGAGGTCGTATCCGGAACGTTGCTGATACAAACTAATATTTTCATCTGAGATTGGGATTTTTATGCAAATTACGACCCCAAAGATAACCAATAAAAACCAAAAATACTATGCATGCATAATAAATTTTTGAAATGTTTTTGGCGATGACGCCCGTTACTTTGATGGATATTTTCCTATTTTTGTTCGCATTTAAACCACTATCAGGTAGAGAAAAAAGAGCGTATGAAAACTATACAATTTCGGGAAGCGATCGCTGAGGCTATGTCGGAGGAAATGAGGCGGGACGAGTCTGTCTACCTCATGGGGGAGGAAGTTGCCGAATACAATGGAGCCTACAAGGCCTCCAAAGGAATGCTGGACGAGTTTGGTCCGAAACGGGTGATCGATACCCCGATCTCAGAACTTGGTTTTGCCGGGGTTGGCGTTGGTTCTGCCATGAATGGCAACCGGCCCATTATCGAATTCATGACCTTTAATTTCGCCCTGGTAGGGATCGATCAGATCATCAATAATGCAGCGAAGATCAGGCAGATGTCCGGAGGACAGTTCGATTGCCCCATCGTATTCCGGGGACCTACTGCTTCTGCAGGACAGCTTGCCGCAACGCATTCCCAGGCGTTTGAGAGCTGGTATGCCAATTGTCCGGGACTGAAGGTCGTAGTACCCTCCAATCCAAAGGACGCCAAGGGACTGCTGAAATCAGCCATACGCGATAACGACCCTGTGATCTTTATGGAATCCGAACAGATGTACGGTGACAAAGGGGAGGTGCCCGAGGATGAATATACCATACCCCTCGGTGTGGCCGAGATAAAACGTGAAGGCAAGGATGTAACCATTGTTTCCTTCGGAAAAATCATCAAGGAGGCAGTTAAGGCTGCAGAAGAACTGGAGAAGGAAGGAATTGCGTGTGAGATCATTGACCTGAGAACGGTGAAGCCCATGGATACGGAGGCTATTCTACAATCGGTCAGGAAAACCAACCGCCTGGTGATCCTGGAGGAGGCCTGGCCTTTCGGCAACGTGGCCACCGAGATGAACCTGGCGGTGGGCGACCTCGCCGATCTGGC
>CBDTYM010000139.1:0-6590 GCA_965364605.1 uncultured Muriicola sp. | reverse complement strand
TTGGCCCCTATGATGGGCTCCCTGGGATACGATACAGAGATACAAAAGGCCCTGGTAGTGGTAGCGATAGGCACCGGATCAGCTATGGTCTCCCATGCCAACGATAGTTTCTTCTGGGTGGTTACTCAGATGAGTGGGATGAATGTAAAGACCGGATACCGTCTTTTTGGCCTGGGCACAGCCGTCCTGGGCATAACAGGCGCCCTGGCCGTTTTTATCGCCTCCCTGTTCCTGACCTAGACCGGTTCCCTGAGTCGTTTGTTGATCGTATCTATAGAGACGTTAAGAAATACCTTGGCGTCCTTTTTCAGGGATTTATCGGAGTGGAAATATACCGTACCGTCCTCGGTCTCACCTTCTGCCAGAAAATACCCTCCCATAGGATAGAGTTTCCTGACCGTTGTTTTGAGTCCGGAGGAACCAGCCACCTTGAATTCATGGGCGTAAACGATGATATTCCTCTTGGTATCCGCATAGGATTTCAACACTGTGATGGGAAGGATACTGGCTTCACCGAACAAACTGGCCACGTATAGGTTCAGTGGGGATTCATAGACCTTTTGGGTCTCTCCTTCCACGATCAATTCCTTGTCTTTAAGGACGAGGATGCGATCTGCAAAGGGTAAGACATCCAGGTGATCATGGGTGGCCGTGATACAGGTTATCTTTTCTTCCTTCAGGTACCGGAAAAGGTTGCGCCTGAGACTGTTTTTCTTAAAATTATCTATGTGGCTAAAGGGTTCATCCAACAATAGAAGATCTGGCTTTTGTGCCAGCACCCTCGCCAGGGCCACCCTTTGCTGCTGTCCTCCGCTGAGGTCCTTCACCCGCCTTTGGGCCAGGTGTGTCATCTCAATCATATCCAGCAATTCTTCCGTTCGTTCTTTCATTTTATCAGGATAGAAGACAGAAAGATACTGGCTCACGTTGTCGGATACTGAGGTATAGGGCATCAGGTCGAATTCCTGAGACAGGTACTTCATATAGGACTCTCCCGGAACCAGTTTATACAAAGGGCCTTTAACCTTTTCCTGGTTCCAGAGGATCTCTCCCTCACCCGGACTGAGCAACCCGTAGATCAGTTTGAGAAGGGTACTCTTTCCACAACCGCTTTCGCCCATCACAGCTATGTGATCACCTTTCTCAACCGAAAAAGAAAGTCCCTCGAGCACATTATCCGAACGGTAGGCAAAGGACAGATTGTTTACTTGCAGCATAGGCACTGACGTTGTAGATGAAAAAATCCGTTTCTGTGGAAACGGATTTTATCGTCTTCTTTTCGGGATCAATCTTTGAATTCTTTCAATACTTCCTGGTTGGGTAAGGTATCATACCCCATGTTGTAAAACGTGAATGCGAAGATATCTGCGTATTCCTCTATCCTCTTACTCACGGGTTTACCCGCTCCATGCCCGGCATTGGTTTCGATCCTGATCAGGGTAGGATTCTCCCCTGCCTGATTTTCCTGAAGGGTAGCCGCAAATTTGAAACTGTGGGCAGGGACCACCCGGTCATCGTGGTCTCCCGTTGTGACCAGTGTAGCAGGGTAGGCAATACCAGCTTCTACATTATGGACAGGGGAGTACCCTTTCAGGTATTCGAACATTTCGGAATCGTCTTCAGAGGTTCCGTAATCATAGGCCCATCCGGCCCCGGCAGTAAAGGTGTGGTACCTCAGCATGTCGAGCACACCTACTGCGGGCAGGGCGACCTTCATGAGGTCTGGGCGCTGGGTCATGGTGGCTCCGACCAGGAGCCCGCCATTGGAGCCCCCGCGTATGGCGAGGTAATCCGATGAGGTGTAGTTGTTCTCAATGAGATATTCCCCGGCTGCGATGAAATCATCGAACACATTTTGCTTCTGAAGTTTGGTGCCTGCATCGTGCCATTCTTTTCCGTACTCACCACCACCTCTTAAATTGGGCACGGCGTATACTCCGCCCTGTTCCATCCAGATGGCATTAACCACACTGAAGGAAGGGGTAAGGCTGATATTAAAACCACCATAGCCGTAGAGAATGGTCGGATTCTTCCCGTTGAGTTCCAGACCTTTTTTGTAGGTGATGATCATAGGCACACGGGTTCCGTCCTTGGAGGTATAGAATACCTGCTTGGATTCGTACCTATCCGGGTTGAAGTCGATCTCGGGTTGCCAGTATATATCGTATTCCCCGCTTTCTGGATCGAACCTGTAGATAGAACTGGGGGTATTGTAGTTAGTAAATGAAAAGTAGAGGGTTTCGTCTTCTTTTTTACCACCGAATCCGCCGGCACTGCCTATTCCCGGAAGTTCCACTTCTCTGACGAGCTGGCCTTTGAGGTCGTACTGTAGGACCTTAGACAGCGCATCAACCATGTATTCGGCAAAGATATAGCCCCCTCCTGTATTGGCGCTGAGTACATTCTCAGTCTCGGGAATCAGATCTTTCCACTGGTCCGGTGTAGGGTTGGAGGCGTCTACAGTAACCACTTTTTCGTTCGGGGCGTCCCTGTTGGTCTGTATAAAGAGGGTGGACCCTTCATTGTCAATGACGTAGCTATCGGAATCTGTGTCGTCCAGAACAGTCACAAACAGTGCGTTGGGGTCAGTCAGGTCCCGGATTAGCATTTTGTTCCCGGAAGTGGTGGTCCTTGGATAGAGGATGAGATAACGTTCGTCCTCTGTCACGCTGGCAGATATGTACCTGTGTTTTTCTGGAAGGATTCCCCCGTAGACCAGCCTGTCCTTATCTTGGGTGGTACCCAGTTGGTGGTAGTATACCTTGTGCTGGTCTGTCTTGGCTGACAGTTCACTTCCTTTAGGTTTATCGTAACTGGAGTAGTAAAAGCCCTCCTTCCCCTTCCATGCGATACCGCTGAATTTGATGTCCGTGAGGGTATCCTCGAGGATCTCCATGGAGTTTACATCCATTACGATTGCTTTTCTCCAGTCGCTACCCCCTTCCGAGATCAGATAGGTAGCCAGCGAACCATCCTTGCTAAAACTCAGACCTGCCAGGGAAGTGGTGCCGTCCTCGGAGAACGTATTGGGGTCCAGGAAGATCTCTTCCTCACCACCGTCCTTCTTGCGGTAAACCACACTCTGGTTTTGCAGGCCGTCATTTTTGTAATAATAGGTATAGTCACCTTCCCGGAAGGGTGCGCTGAGCTTTTCGTAGTTCCATAGTTTTTCCAGGCGATTCTTGAGGTCTTCCCTGAAGGGGATCTTTTCCAGGTAGCCAAAGGTGACTTCGTTTTGTGTCTTAACCCAGGCTTCGGTTTCAGCACTCATGTCATCTTCAAGCCAGCGGTAGGGGTCGGGGACGTCCACTCCGAAATAGGTGTCGACACTGTCCACTTTTGCGGTTTGGGGGTAATTCACGGTGATTCTTTCTGCTTGGGATTCTTTTTTACAGGCCACAAAGGTAGTAAGGGCAGCCAGCATAAAGGTAATTTTCTTCATATGGTTCTCTATATTTAGACCCATAAAAATACCTTAATTTCTTCTGGAACAAGCGACAGGCAAACCTTTTTAACAGAATTTAAACAGCCTTTTTACCCAAGAGATTCTCCTGCAAGAGGTACTCCGCTATCTGGATGGCATTAGTGGCCGCACCTTTCCTCAGGTTGTCGGCAACGATCCACATGTTCAGAGAGTTCGGGAGGGTCTCATCCCTTCGTATCCTGCCCACAAAAACCTCGTCCTTATCGTGGGCATAGGCAGGCATGGGATAGGTGTTGGTATCGGGGTTATCCTGAACGATTACTCCCGGGGAATCCCGTAGGATTTGCCTTACCTCGCTCAGGTCAAAGTCCTTCTCAAAGGTCACGTTCACAGATTCAGAATGACCCCCTGAGGTTGGGATCCTCACGGCGGTCGCAGTCACGGAGAAGCTGTCATCACCGAGGATTTTCCTGGGCTCCTTGGCGAGCTTCATCTCCTCTTTGGTATAGCCGTTATCCAGAAAAACATCGCAATGAGGCAGGGCGTTTCGATGAATAGGATAGGGGTAGGCCATCTCTGCCTGTATTCCCGCCATCTCATTTTCCATCTGCTTTACGGCCTTTACCCCTGTACCACTTACGGACTGGTAGGTAGAAACGACTACCCGTTTCATCCTGTAGGTCTTGTGCAACGGCGCAAGGACCATGACCAGCTGTATGGTGGAACAATTGGGATTGGCGATGATCTTGTCGTTCTCAGTCAGGAGGTGCGCATTGATTTCGGGAACTACCAGCTTGATAGCAGGGTCCATGCGCCAGGCGGAGGAATTGTCCACAACTGTGGTGCCCACAGCAGCAAATTTGGGGGCCCACTGCAGGGATGTTTCCCCTCCTGCAGAAAAGATGGCGAGGTCCGGCGCAGCAGACACAGCCTCTGCCAGGGTGATCACCGTATGGGACTCCCCTTTGAAATTAAGAGTTTTCCCCTTAGACCGTTCGGAGGCTACCAGCAGGAGTTCTGAGATCGGAAAATCGCGTTCTTCCAAAACCTTGAGCATCACCTCACCTACCATTCCGGTGGCTCCAACAACCGCTACTTTCATAAGTGTGAATTTTGTGGGATCAAAGGTAACGGAAAGCCCAGTTCACCACAAGGAAGTGACTTTGTTTTACAAAAAATATCACATCGCGTTACATACATAACAAAAAAACCCCCTGGCCGTTGAGCGTTGTCGGGCAGGGGGGTTGAGTTAGAGTAAACAAGTGTAGCGGTATGCCCTCGCTACAGAGGGGATTTCGTTTCAGGAATCTTTGTAGACCCTCCTGATTCGTGGTGATATGCCAGTGAGCAATTCATAGGAAATGGTACCTGCATAGGCTGCAAATTCATCTGCGGTCTGCCCTTCTCCAAAGATGATGACCTCGTCTCCTTCATTACAATCGATCCCGCTCACATCCACCATAAGCATGTCCATGCAGACATTGCCTATGATGGGAGCCCGTTTCCCATCGATCAGCACATTGGCCTTACCCTTTCCGTATTGACGGCCGATCCCGTCCGCATGCCCCAAAGGAAGAGTAGCCGTAGTACGGTAACTTTCCGCCCTATAGGCCCGATTATAACCTACTGTCTCACCCGGTTCAATACGATGCAGCTGGGAAATCACTGTTTTTAAAGAGACCACCGGTCTGAGCTCGGTATCAAAACGGGGATCATTTCCATAACCGTACACCCCGATCCCACTTCTGACCATGTCCCATTGGGCTTCTGGGTAATTGAGAATCCCCGAAGTGTTCAGAAGGTGTTTCAATGGGATGGGACCCAGCAACCTTTCAGCCTCTTCTACAATGCTGGTGAACAAGGCTATCTGCGTTAGTGTAAACTCCCTTTCGTTATGGTCTTCAGAGGCCCCCAGATGAGAAAGTATGCCTTTTACTTTGAGTGCTCCGGACTCCCCGATTTGCTCCTTTATAAATTGCACATCGGTTTCCCAAAACCCCAACCTATTGAGTCCGGTATTGAACTTCAGGTGAATAGGATATGCTTCCTTAGCGGCATTCCTGGCCGCCAAATGAAAACCTTTGAGTATTCTTCCGCTGTAGAGGCTGGGTTCCAGCATATAGGCAATGATTTCCTCAAAATTTCCCATTTGAGGATGCAGTACCAGGATAGGACACTGTATTCCTCCTTTCCTGAGGTGTGTTCCTTCAGAGGCATAGGCCACGGCCAGGTAGTCCACTCCCAGGGATACCAACTTCTTTGCAATGGCCAGGGCATCACTGCCGTACCCCGAGGCTTTTACCACCGCCATGAACTTTGTGTTAGGAGATATCCTGGAGCGCAGGACTCGATAGTTGTGTTCCAAAGCACCCAGGTCTATTTCCA
The DNA here is from genome assembly GCA_965364605.1 of uncultured Muriicola sp. Classification (GTDB taxonomy): domain Bacteria; phylum Bacteroidota; class Bacteroidia; order Flavobacteriales; family Flavobacteriaceae; genus Muriicola. The sequence continues at coordinate 781 of CBDTYM010000139.1, read as the reverse complement.
GAACGGTCTCGTGTATATCAGGCATGTGGCGAGCGATCAAATTGTAGTTGCCTTCGGACCTGAATTGTGTTGACCTCTCGGGCAGATGTATTCATTTGCTATTACTTTCGTTTTGCTTTTTTGTCAGCTGCGGGGTATTGCAGGACCTCCTCAGAGTCAACTTCCATGGAATTGACCTTCTCTTTAAGCATTGCCTTGAAGAAAGCCGCCCGACTCAGGGGCTCGTACTCTTCAGTTTCCCCTAAAAGTACGAGGTTGTCGTTATCGGATTTACGAAAACTGTAATTGGCGAGGTTTCCTGTACGGGTGCAAACGGCGTGGACCTTGGTGACGTACTCTGCCGTGGCCATCAGCGCTGGCATGGGCCCGAAAGGATTTCCTTTGAAGTCCATGTCGAGTCCGGCAACAACCACCCTGATCCCCTTGTTGGCCAGATCGTTGCATACCGAAACGATCTCGTCGTCAAAGAACTGAGCTTCATCTATGCCCACCACATCACAATCCGCTGCCAGGGTCCTGATATGGCTTGCGGAAGCGACCGGGGTGGACCTGAATTCGTTCTCGTCGTGGGAAACCACCCTTTCATCGCTGTATCGGGTATCGATGAGCGGTTTGAAGATTTCTACCTTTTGTTTGGCGAATTTAGCCCGTTTCAGCCGTCGGATGAGTTCTTCTGTTTTGCCCGAAAACATGGACCCGCTGATCACTTCAATCCACCCAAATTGTTCTTTATGATTAACAGTGTTTTCGAGAAACATTTTGTAATTTTAGACGAAATACG
>CBDTYM010000138.1:0-6692 GCA_965364605.1 uncultured Muriicola sp. | reverse complement strand
GGGCCTTGATATGGTTGGTGCCCTTTGCTACGATCTCCCCCCCTACCTCAACCAGGTAATTATCTATGCTGTTTTGATCCAGCATAACCGCCAGGCGATCTATGGCGTACCCTTTGGCGATGGCATTGAAATCAAGTTGCATCTCCGGAAAAGCCTTGCGGATCCTGTTTTCTTTCGTAAGGGTGATCTTGTCCAGGCCCACGAAGGTCATCAGTTCCCATATGCGGGTGGTGTCCGGTTCGGAACCGGGGCCGGGACCAAAACCCCAGGCATTTACAAGAATACCCACGGTCGGGTCAAAATATCCGCCCGTTTCCCTGTACACCTCCCTTGACAGGGAGAGCACCTCCCTGAACATGGTATCCACTACCACCGTGGTATCACCCTGGTTGATCCTGCTTATATCTGAGGTCGGGATATAGGTAGACATGGATTGGTTCACCACACGGATGACCGAATCGATCTGATCCTTTATATCCAGTGAATCCTCGGTGATATAAATAATGGAATACGTAGTACCCAATGCCTCCCCCAACTCGGTATTCCTAACCCATCTCTTTTCTGTATCACAGGAAGAAGTCAAGGAGATGGACAGAATAGCAGCAGATACTGCCAGGATTGATTTAAATCTCAACAAGGCCTTCATAATGGACGAGGTATTCCTGATTCAATAATACGGGTTTATTCCGGTCAGCAGCATTGGAAATCCCCACCCCTGCATAATAGGTCCTGGCCTCAAATTTCAGGGCGTGCTCTTTTACTTTGGCCATAAGGGCCTCATCGTAGCTACCGGGATCTTCGGGATATGGGATGTTCCGGACTACGATAAAATGAAGTATCTTATCCTTGAGACAAACGAACTGAGGGTTCTTCCGCAACTTGCTGTTCACCCCCATAAATTCGTATCCATCGGCCTCGAGCTCCTTACCGACGATGTTCATGGCCAGGTTGTGCAATTCTTGTTCTGTGAGTTCCTTCATTCTTTTGGGGATAAAAAAACCGATACGCAGGCATATCGGTTTTTTATTCGTCTTCTTTAGGTATCAGCCTCCGAAATCGTCGAATCGGATATTCTCGTCCGGGATACCGAAGTCCTCTCCCATTTTCTGAACCGCCTTGTTCATCAGGGGCGGCCCGCAGAAATAGAGTTCGATGTCTTCGGGTGCTTCGTGCTTACTCAGGTAATTGTCTATCACACAGTTATGGATAAAGCCGACAAATCCGTCACCTGGACTGTCCAAATCTTCTTTGACCTTCCAGTTATCCTCTTCGAGGGGCTCAGAAAGGGCCATATAGAATTTAAAGTTCGGAAATTCCTTCTCCAGCTGTTTGAAATGGTCGATATAGAAGAGTTCCCTCTTAGACCGTCCGCCATACCAGTAGGTAACCTTGCGGTTCGTTTTTAAGGTCCTGAATAGGTGGTAAAGGTGTGACCGCATGGGCGCCATCCCGGCTCCCCCACCAACATAAAGCATTTCTGCCTCCGATTCGTTGATGAAGAATTCTCCGTATGGGCCTGAAATCGTAACCTTATCGCCTTTTTTCTGGGCGAAGATGTAGGAAGAGGCCACTCCCGGGTTCACGTCCATCCAACCATTTTTAGACCGGTCCCAAGGCGGAGTTGCGATCCGCACATTGAGCATGATCTCCCTCCCCTCAGCAGGGTAAGAGGCCATAGAGTATGCTCGCTCCACTACCTCGTTGTTCTTCATCACAAGAGGCCAGAGATTGAACTTGTCCCATTCGGTCTTGAACTTGTCCGGGGTATCGTGTTCCTCCGGGTGGGCCGTGATATCTATATCCGAATACTTGATCTCGCAAGGGGGTATCTCGATCTGGATATATCCTCCAGCCTTGTAGTTCATGTCTTCCGGGATCTCTACTACGAATTCCTTAATAAAGGAGGCTACGTTGTAATTCCTGACAACGGTCCCTTCCCATTTCTTGATCCCGAATACTTCCTCCGGAATCGTGATGTTCATGTCCTGCTTTACTTTCACCTGGCAGGCAAGCCGGGCACCTTCGTTCAGTTCCCTTTTGGAGAAGTGAGGGGTTTCTGTAGGCAGGGCTTCACCTCCACCGGACAGAACGTGGCACTCACATTGTATGCAGGTACCGCCTCCCCCGCAAGCGGAAGGCAGGAATATCTTTTGGTTTCCCAGGGTAGACAGGAGCGAACTCCCCGAGGCTACTTCTATCTTTTTCTCCCCATTGATGGTGATCGTCACCGGTCCCGAGGGGGAAAGTTTTTCCTTGGTAAAGAGCAACAGGGCAACCAGAAGCAACAGCAAGACCATAAAGGCAATCACAGTGATCAGAATGGTACCCAGCGTACTTGTAGCTAAAATCATGCTTATTCTTTTTCTATAGCGTTATAGGATACGGCATTTTTTTCCGCTTCCTCTTCTAATTCTATTTTTTTCTCCTCTGCACTTTTAGAGGCTGTCTCTTCAGGGACAGGTGCAGCCTCGTCCCCTCCGGTAAGCATTCCCCCAAAACTCATAAAGCCGATCGCCATCAGCCCTGTGATGATAAAGGTTATCCCCAGGCCTCTCAGTGGTGGCGGTACGTTGGAATACCTGATCTTTTCGCGAATCGCGGCGATGGCCAGGATAGCCAAAAACCATCCGATTCCCGAACTCAGGCCATAATTGAATGCCAGTCCGAGGGAAGGGATCTCTCTGGCCTGCATAAAAAGTGAACCTCCTAAGATCGCACAATTCACGGCGATCAGCGGAAGGAAGATTCCCAGCGAATTATACAAGGCAGGGGAGAATTTCTCCACGACGATCTCCACCAGCTGTACCATGGTGGCAATGGTGGCGATAAACAAGATGAAGGAGAGAAAACTCAGGTTGTAATCTGCGAATTCCGGCCCCAGCCAGGACAGCGCACCATCCTGCAGGATATACTGGTCTAGCAGCCAGTTAAGGGGCACGGTCACCGCCAGTACAAAGATGACGGCTGCTCCAAGACCCACAGCTGTGGAGACCTTTTTGGACACCGCCAGATAGGAACACATCCCTAAAAAGGTGGCGAAGACCATATTGTCTATGAAGATCGACTTAAAAAATAATTCTGTATGCTCTAACATGTCGTCTGTATATGTCTTTTATTAATTCTCTTCGATCAATGCGGGGTTACGCGACCTTTGTACCCATATGAGGATACCTACCACGATCAGTGCCATGGGTGAGAGCAGCATAAAGCCATTGTTCTCGTATCCAATAGCGTAAAGCCCAGTTTTTTCAATGGGGTTACCGAGTACCGGAATTCCCAAAAGGGTACCGGAGCCGAGGAGTTCCCTAAAGAAACCGACAATGATCAGAATGATACCATATCCGGCAGCGTTCCCTATTCCGTCCAGGAAGGATCTTTTTACGCCGTTCCCCAGTGCAAAGGCTTCGAACCTACCCATGATAATACAGTTGGTAATGATCAGACCGACAAATACCGCCAGGGTCTTGCTCAGTTCGTAGGCAAAAGCCTTGAGTACCTGGTCAACAATGATCACCAGGGTAGCCACTACAACCAGTTGAACAATGATACGGATCTTGGAAGGGATGATGTTGCGCATCAGGGAGATCACGACATTTCCCAGACCCAGTACAAAGACAACGGAAAGGGCCATCACAATGGAGGCTTTCAGTTCTGCCGTGATCGCCAGGGCAGAACAGATCCCCAGTACCTGGATGGTGATGGGGTTATTGTCCGCCAGCGGGTCTAAAATCAGTTTGGAATCTTTTTTGGAAAGTATTGCCATGTTATCCTTGATTTCTTAATGATTCGAAATAATCCTTGTAGAGGTTCACCGTCTTGGAGATCATAGCCGATACCCCATTCCCGGTGATCGTAGCACCTGCCAGGGCATCCACCTCATTGTCGTCCTTGATCTCGTTGACCGGATCGTTGTTACCTTTGATGACCTTGATACCCGCATAGTTCGACCCGTCCAGGATACTCTCCCCGGTAAAGTCGTCCATGAAATAGCGCTGTTTGATATTCGCGCCAAGTCCCGGGGTTTCTGCCTTGTGGTCAAAATATACCCCCTGTACCACCATATTCTTGTCCAGGGCCATAAAACCCCAGATAGCGTCCCAGAGACCTTTGCCGTACATGGGAACGATATAATAGGTTTCCCCGTCTTTCTTTCCGACAAATACAGGCAATTTGGGCGTCTGTCCATCCTTCATCCGATCCAGTTCCTTCTTGATATCGATCATATAGGCCTGGTCGTCCTGGGTGATCTTGTCTCCCTCTATGACCAATTGCTCTGAGATATAGGTAGCAAACTCTTCTTCGACGATGTCGGTTGGGACGAAGTTGACACTCCCCTCACCCTCATTCTGATTCACACCCATGGCGTAGAGGATGTTCTGCTGTTTCTCAAAACGTTCGTTCTCCTTGATCTTGGCACTGAGTGCAGATGCAAGGTAGGCGAGTATACTGCCGACAACGATCACCATCAAACAGGCAAAAAGAACCGTATATACGTTATTTTCCTTATTCATTTCTTAAATCGTTTCAACTTTAAGTGCCTTCTCTTCCTCGGTTTCCCTGGGAATAACCACGGCATTTTTAAATCGTTTCAAACGTTTTTTCACGTTGGATCTCACCACGTAGTGATCGATGGTAGGAGCGAAGACGTTCATCAACAAGATCGCGAGGAATACTCCTTCTGGATAAGCGGGGTTAAAGACCCGGATCATAACGGAGATAAATCCGATGAGAAAACCGTAGATCCATTTTCCCCTGTTGGTCTGGGAACCCGTAACAGGATCCGTTGCCATATAAACGATACCAAAGGCAAGGCCTCCCACGATCAGGTGTTTCCAGAAGTCAAAGCTCATCAGGCCATAGAATTTACTCGACTCGGAGATCCAGCCTGCATCGACCACTCCGTTGAAGATAAGTCCCATGGCCAAGGCACCGGCCACAGCACTCACCATGATTCTCCAACTGGCGATTTTACTGAAGATCAGGAAAAGTCCGCCCAAGAGGATCAGGAATGTAGAGGTTTCCCCTACGGAACCCGGAATAAATCCAAAGAACATATCCGAAACGGTATAGGAGAATTCATTCTGTCCATTCTGAGCCAGGTACCCCAGGATCGTCTCCCCGGAGATGGCGTCAGGCGTACCTGCGCGTTCCATCCCCTGGTAAACCCATACTTTGTCCCCGCTCATCCAGGTGGGATAGGCGAAGAAAAGGAATGCCCTGATGGTCAGGGCCGGGTTGAGGATGTTCATTCCGGTACCACCGAAAACCTCTTTTCCGATGATCACCCCGAAGACCACGGCCACGGCCAGCATCCACAGGGGGGTATCGATAGGAACGATGAGAGGCACCAGCATCCCGGTAACCAGATATCCCTCCTCTACTTCATGACCTTTGATAATAGCAAAGATGAATTCCACCAAAAGTCCGACCCCATAGGAGACAACGACAAGTGGCAGGACCTTGATGATCCCGATCCAGAAGTTGTCCCAGGTCAGGAAGTCGTTCCAGAGCGAAAAGTTTTCCGGAAAGCCATTGACCGCGGCATAGTGCTGATAACCCGCATTGAACATGGAGAACAACAACACTGGAAGCAGCGCGAGGATGACCATGTTCATGGTGCGCTTCAGATCGTCCGCCGCCCTGATGTGCCCTCCGGAATGCGTTGTTTCATCCGGGGAGAACAGGAAAGTGTGGAAAGCGTTGAACGCCGGAGCGTATTTCTTATCTCGCAACTGGTGCTTAATAATGTGTAATCTTTTCTTAATCGTCAATTTTTTATTACTCATACTTATCCAATTTCTTTGTGTAACAAATCCAATCCTTCTCTAATGATTTGCTGGTGGGGTTGTTTGGAAATACAAATGAATTCGGTCAGGGAAAAATCTTCCGGAATGACTTCGTAGAGTCCCAGCTGTTCCATCTCGTCCAGGTCCTTGACCATACAGGCCTTGAGCAACTGGAGTGGATAGATGTCCATGGGAAATACTTCTTCGTAAAGGCCGGTTACCACAAAGGCCCGGTGTTCCCCGTTCGTGTTGGTGTCTAAATCGTATTTTTTCTTGGGCTGCAGCCAGGAAAAGGTCAGTGAGCGCGTGGAGGATATCTTGTCGAAGACCGGCTTGTTCCATCCGAAGAACTCGTAATCGTCCCCTTCTGGTATAGCGGTCACCGTGGTGTTGTAAAAACCTAGGTATCCATCCTGGCGGGTTTTTGATCCTGTGAGGACATCCCCATTGATCACTCGGAAATTCTTTCCGTTCACGCCACTGGCATAGAGGAAGGTGGCCACTTCAGCCCCAATTCGTGTCTTGTAATACTGTGGTTTTTTCACAGAAGATCCGGCCAGGGCTACCAGGCGTTCGGCATTGAACTTCCCGGTAAGCAAGGCCTCCCCTATAATGACGAGGTCGGCTGCTCCTACCGTCCATACCCTTTCTCCCTTATTGATCGGATCGATCTTATTGATCTGTGTACCGACAAGTCCGGCCGGGTGGGGACCGCTCACTTTGTGGAGCTCTATCCCTTGCATACCGGAAAAGATGGAAGTGTAGGAAGTACCTACGGATACATGCACTGGCCCGGGGGTCAATTCACCGAGAGCGGAGAGAGCGGCTTGTAATTCGCTTCCTGTTTCTCCAGCCCGATTTCGAAGGACTTTTTCCGGTCGCTCACGCTGCGTTCTCCCAAAGTTT
>CBDTYM010000137.1:0-6693 GCA_965364605.1 uncultured Muriicola sp. | reverse complement strand
ATGGCACAGAGCCACATGATATCAATAAAGTGATTATACCGGTAATTACTAATATATTCCTTAAAAACAGCATATTATAAATATAATATTTTATAACCAAAGAGGGTGTGCCCATTGTGAATACTATTCCAATTTTTCCCAAACACTTTATCTCCTCATTTACCTGGATGCCTTTCGTGTTGCTCTGTTTCTCAGGCTTCTTATGGACACACAGGAAATAATGATATTAAAGCCCCCACCGATAGAAAACTACCTCTTGTCATTCAAATCCTATTTAATTTACATAAATTTTCTGGAACCGGAACGCATTATGGCAATTGCCCGTCAGCCCAGGCCACTGAATCGAACGTATTTACGCCTTTGAGGTCCTCTACCCAGTTCCAGGAGGTGTAAAGCGTTATTTCTATAGCTCCTTCTCCCTCCTTGTATTCCCCGGCATGGAATTGCCAAAGGATATGCTCAGACTCAGGAAAGGCATTTCCTTCTAGGCTTTCATCGAAAAGTCGGTTCATGATATTGTGTTCATCCATGCCTCCGTTGAGGATGCGACAGAGAAAAGCCGCATCGGGTGTTGTTAAATTGCTCCTACCCTCAGGTTTCTGCGCTTTGATCCGGAAGGTCAGTCTTGCGATATCGGGAGAAGGAAAATTTCTCGGAAAGGTCCAATAAAGCATACACCCAGCGTTGAATAACTCCTCGTGGAAGCTCAGGTCTGAATACTCTATCCACAGAGGGTCATCCTGCATTTCGTTCCCGAGATTTTTTCGCTGTCCCTTATTGAGTCGGTCCCCCAGTCGGAATTCCAGTACCTTTTCCACCGCTTCTTCCTTTTCCAGGTCTGAAAGGGCCAGGCAGGTCATTTCCTTGAGCTCCTCTTCAGGTATGTCCTCTACACCCTCGTATTCCAAAAGGTGAAGAAGCCCTTTAAAATGCTCGTTGTTCCAGGCGCCGGGGATCTCGTGAACTTCCTTAAGCTGTAAAACCTCTACTGTGTATTTGTGTTTACTCATTGTTTTATCCTTTTTGGCATATGATTTCCGCCCTGACCTGTGATCGGGCATGATCCACCTCAAATGTATATTCTTTCTTTGTATTTGGGCGAAATAAAAAAGAGTTTTCAAAGGACGATTTTGTGATAAACTTTTAGCGTTACGCCCTGTAAAACAGGAGAATTCTTATATTTCCAGGAAGAAACCCTATAGCCAGACCAACCATGAAGACCCCATCGGTCCGCCTTAAAAAATTCGGCACTTTCGGGGGTGTTTTTACACCTACCCTGCTCACCATCCTCGGTGTGATCATGTACCTTCGACTCGGCTGGGTAGTCGGTAACGCAGGTTTGCTGGGGTCCTGGCTTATTATCCTGATCTCATTCGGTATCACCCTGTGTACGGCCCTTTCCATGTCTGCCATTACCACAAATATCCGGATCGGTGCCGGGGGCGCATACGCCATCGTATCTCAGGCCCTGGGGCTTGAAGTCGGAGGCAGTCTGGGCATCCCAAGATATATCTCCCAGGGCCTGGCCGTCACCATGTATATCTTTGGTTTTCGGGAAGGTTGGCTCGGGATCTTTCCCGATCACAATGCCTTTCTTGTCGATGTAGTGGTGTTTACCGTACTCTTTGGGATCGCTTACGTGAGTGCCAACCTGGCGATCAAAACCCAGTTCATCATCATGGGGATCATCATTCTCTCGTTTATCTCCATTATCTGGGCGGCCTATGAGGGCTCTATGATTGAGACCAACGCAGAGGCCCTGAGGTTCGGAACCTATAAGGGGTCCGTGGAAAACGGGTTTTCCGGAAGCAGTTTTTGGATAGTCTTTGCGGTATTCTTCCCGGCTGCAACAGGGATCATGGCCGGCGCAAATATGTCTGGGGAATTGAAGGACCCCAAGAAAAGTATCCCTCTTGGCACACTCTGGGCCATCGGGGTCAGTTTTTTGATCTACATGGTTTTGGCGTACTGGCTTGCGCGCAGTGCGACTGAAGCAGAATTGTTGAATGATTATTACATCATCGTGGACAAGGCCGCCTTCGGGCCTCTGATCATAGCCGGTATACTGGGGGCGACCTTTTCCTCCGCCCTCGCCTCTATCGTAGGATCTTCTCGTATCCTCTTTGCCATGGGGGAACACAAAGTGCTGCCTTATTCGGGTTTCCTTTCGGGCCAAAGCGCTAACGGCCAGCCCCGCAATGCCATGATCATCACCGGCATCTTTATTTTTGCCACCATGCTGCTCAGGAATATAAATGCGGTAGCCCCATTGGTGACCCTCTTTTTCTTGATCACCTATGCCATGATCAACATCGTGGTCATCATAGAACAAAATCTGGGGCTGATCAGTTACCGACCTGTATTTAAGATCCACCGATGGGTGCCGTGGGTCGGCCTTATCTCTTCCGTCTTCGCGATGTTTATCATCAACCCGACGGTGAGCCTGCTCTCGGTCATGATCGTCTTTGTCGTCTACTGGTATTTGTCCAGACAGAATCTGGAAACCCCTTTTGAAGACGTGCGTTCAGGTCTCTTTGTTTCTTTCGCCGAATGGGCCGCTAAACATACCTGGGGAATGAAAAAGATGCAGCAGCGCGCCTGGAAACCCAATTTAATGGTCCCTGTTAGGGATATCAACGGCGTAAAGGGGATTTTTGAGTTCCTGCGGAACATCGCCAAGCCCAAAGGTTCTATCAAACTCCTGGGGATAGAGCCCTTTTCCGAGAGGAGTACTCTTTCTCAAAAACTGGAACAGCTCTCAGAATCCTTCAGGTCCAAAGAGGTGTTCTCCTCTTGGACGGTCATCCACACCGAGGAATTCACCAAAGGGATCAATTATGCAAGTCAGGCCCTGCAGGGCGCATTCTTTAAACCGAATGTGGTCTTCCTGAATCTGCAGGAACACGACGAGTACGAAAAAGAAGTCCGGCCCATCATCAGGGAATCCATTCGGCTAGAGATCGGGGTACTCCTCTATGTGGCCCATCCCACGGCGCTGTTGGGGGAGCGAAATATCATCAATGTGTGGATCAGTGACAGGCAGAAGAACTGGAACATCGGATGGGATATCGGGAACCTGGACCTTTCCCTCCTGATCGCCTATAAACTCAAAACGAACTGGAACGCCAGGATACGTCTCATTACCGTGATTGACGATCCTAAGGAAGAGGGCAATGCAAGGGATTTCCTGGATTCCCTGATCAGCCTGGCCCGCTTACCCGGGACACTCACAGAGATTTATATCGGAAATTTCCGGGAGGTTGTTGAAAATGGCCCGTCAGCAGATCTCAACATATTTGGGATGGAGGAAAACCTGAGTTTTCAATTTGTGAAGGATATGGTTTTTAAGACCAGTAGTTCCTGTCTGTTCGTCAAAGACTCTGGTCATGAAAGCATACTAGCCTGATCTTTGGGCGTATTTTGAAGGCAGGATCCCAAAGGTCTCCCGGAAACTTTTTGTGAAATGGGTACTGCTCTTGAAGCCGTGGGCAACGGCCACCTCCCCTATTCTGCCCTGGTTGTCATGTAAGGATCGGAGTGCCTTCCTCAGGCGGTACGACTTTAAAAAAGCCATGGGCGACAATCCAGTGAGTCGTTTGACCTTTCTGCTATACTGCCTCACGCTGTATCCTGTTGCGGCTGCCATCTCTTTCCGGTTGAAAGTAGTTTGCGACCAGTGTTTTTTTACATATACCATAAGGTCTCGAAAGAATTTCTGTTCCCGTTCAGATAGGACATAGATCAGGTCTTGATCTATCACTGCGTGCCTGTTCTCCCTTCTATAGGCCCTCCTTACATCTCTTGTGATGACGAAGTTAAACCTCAGGTACTCACAGAAAAAGGTAAGTTCATTAAAAAAGCTGTCTGCCCCTCCTTTTGTGAGGGCATTTTGCGGCAATGGGGCGAGCACCAGGTGTAAGCGGCGTGAATTTTTAATGATCCTGGGGGTCACATATTTGAAATCGTCGTGGATTTTGTGCGCAGCAAAGATAGCTGAGGAGGCATTGGGAAAAACTGCCCTGCAAGATGCATCATTGGCCTGCAGGATGGTCCCCTGTTCGTGATGCACCGTTTTGACCAGGCTGTTCTGGAATTTTTGGTTGAAGAGGTTTAGCTGATGGGCATCCAGGAGCCTGAGGTAATCGCTGGTCTCCAGGACCATGACGATCGGTTGGGATAGTTTATTGCTGACAGGCACAGGCTCCAGGTTCTTTTCCTTCTAAGATACGAAGATTCGCTCAAATTTTGAGCACGATGAAAGGTCAGGTCAGGAGCTTAGGACGCCCGATGAGCTTCTGGCCTTTTTTTGAACAGTTTTGGGACCCAGTACAAAATACATTTTCATTTTGCCTTTGTTCTTCACCTCGAACTCTCCGCGGTACTCGCATTTAAAATGGTCCTTGATCAGCGCATAGGTGGTTTCACTGACATTGATCTTTCCGCTGTCTGACATGCGCTCCATTCGGGCGGCAACATTTACCGTGTCCCCCCAAATGTCATAGGAAAATTTATTGTGGCCTACCACCCCGGCTACTACGGGACCTGTATTGATCCCTATACGCATCTGGAAATTGGGAACTCCTTCTTCACTTTCCTCTCTCATATTTTCTACAAAGGCCATGATATCGAATGCCGCCTGGACCATTTTCAGCGCATGGTCTTCCATGGGTTCGGGCAGGCCGCCGGCACACATATATGAATCCCCGATCGTTTTAATTTTCTCCAATCCATAGCTTTCAACTATATCGTCAAAGGCCGTAAAGTAGGTGCCAATGGTGTTTACCAGCAATTCGGGGTCAGTTCGCTCCGAGTGCTGGGTAAAGGATAGGAAATCTGTGAAGAGTACGGTAACGGAATCCAGTTTATCGGCTTTTACGATTCCGTGTTTTTTTAATTCATCGGCCGTCTTTTCAGGGAGGATGTTCAGTAATAATTTATCGGATCGATCCCTTTCCATTTCAATGATGGCGTTGGTCCTCCTGATAAAACGATTTCTACGGAACAGACCAATGGCAAACAAGATGATCAGAAAAAGTGCAATGGCCGTGGCAATTACAAGGATCCTCTGTATCCTTCTCCTCTGGTCCAGGAGTTCAATCTGCATTTTAGATCGGTCCAGTTCATTGTTCATTACATCCTGTATGGCCGCGACGTTCTGAACGCTGTCCCTGAAAATGATATGGTTCCTGTAATATTTGAGAGCAGCGGCCGGGTATCCCGTTTTTTCATACAGCTCAGAGAGTTTGAGGTAGGCCTCGCTGATCTCAGCCTTTAATCCGAACTTCTCAGCCAGCCTAAGTGCCCTGAGAGAATAATCAAAGGCGGTGTCCCAGTCATCCCGTTCCGCATAGATGTCGGACATGTATGTGAGATAGGTGGTGATAGGCCTGTAATTGCCTATACCCTCAAGGATGGTGACAGCCTTGCTAATATTTGCCTCGGCGGCATCGTGCAACCCTTTCTGGGCATATGCCAGGCCTGTATTCCCTTTATTATAGGCGATGTACTCTGAATTATCCAATTCAGTGAAGATCTTGCCAGATTGCTCAAAAAGTGCCAGAGCGGAATCCGGTTTCTGCCACCCCAAATACATATCGCCAAGGTTCTCCATGGAAACCGCATAAGCTTCCCGGTCTACATCCTTCAGGGTTTCAATTGCGTTTAAATAATATTCAATACTGTTCTTCCTGTTTCCCAGGCCATCGTAAACCCCTGCGATAGCAATATACATTTTAGCCATTTCCTTTCGGTCTCCCAGGGCATCGATCATATCAACTGCCTTAAAATAAAATTCCAGGGATTTACTCATGTCCCCTTTGGCCTCGTAGGCATTGCCCATTTGGAGATAAGCCTTATAAATCCCTCTGATGGAATCGTATTCAATGGCTTTTTGGAGGAGCAAATCCGAATACATTAAAGTCTCATCGGGATCTGGGTTTTTAGCGGCGATCTCCTCGAGGAGGCCTATCAGGTCTTCTTGTTCGTAATTCTCAGTTTCGTAAATAATGATCAGGCTGTCCGAGATGCGCTTGCTTTGAGCGTTTACGTTCAATCCCAAAAAAAACATACAGCACAATGCCAGGCATGTCTTATAAAAGCTATCAGAATATAAACGGAATTGCACCATGAGCATTTCGTAATTTAACGCAGTATCAATTAATGATCCGAATACAGGAACGGGTCACGTGATCCTGGTCTGAATTGCCAATCTGAAAGACCAGATCATACATATAATCCTCCTGCCCGCCCCTGATGACGGTAGCCTTCATATCTTCACCGCCTTCAATGAGGTTCCTGCTGAATATCCTCGGACCTTTAACGTACCTGACATGCTTGATCCTAACTGGGACATCTCGGTCTGACAAGGATACTGCCTCCCATTTAATGTGATCACCTACGCTGGCCAGGACGGTAAATGCCCCTCCTTTACCCGTATTCAAAACATGGGAATTGTGTCCTACCGCCCATTGAAGCGCTTTTTCAGGAGTGGAATTTTTTGTGTCTATTCTTAGTGTGATATGATGAATCTCCTGAGCGGTTATTGGGATCCACAGCAGGCATGTAACAAAAATTAAATACACCCTGAATGGCATATGCAGTAGTTAACTTGTTTTTAAATCAGCCTGAGTTTTCAAAACTCCAAACAAAGGTATCCTGTCTCGCCCCGGTCTAATTGACCTGGATCTTTGGATC